>JAMPXI010000097.1 GCA_023701265.1 Desulfuromonadales bacterium
GTTGGGACGCACTCCAAGGCCAAGGATTACGATGTCGGCCGGCAGGGTCCGCTTGTCGGTGACGATCCCTGTCACCTTCCCGGCGGTTGTTTTGAACTCCGTGAGCGTTTCCTGCAGATGCAGGTTGACCCCGACATCTCGCAGGGCTTGGGAAACCAGTGCCCCCATGTCTTCATCGAGAGTCCCCATCACCTGAGGCGGCCTGCTGATCAGAGAAACCTTCAGGCCAACCCTCACCAGGGCTTCCGCCATCTCCAAGCCGATGTAGCCACCGCCGACGACAACCCCCGTTTTCATCCGCTCTTTATCGAGACGCTTGCGAATTTTCAGGCCGCTTTCGAGGGTGTTGACCCCGCAGATGTCGACGGCATCGGCGCCAGGGAGGTCAGGGCAGATCGGGACCGCGCCGGTGGCGATCAGAAGCTGGTCATAGGGCTCCCACATCGCCTTGCCGCTTTTCAGATCACGGACATGCACTTTCCTCCCCGCGGCATCAATCTCCTCCACCTCGTGCAGAACTCTCGCGTCGATGCCATCCCGCTCGCGGAACGTTTTCGGGGTGCGGATAATGAGTTTAGCTTTTGCGTCGACAACCCGGCCGACGTAGTAAGGGATCCCTCAAGCGGAAAAGGAGGTGTGTGGGCTCCGCTCGAAGACGACGATCTCCAATTCGGGCCGGTGACGCTTCGCCTGGGAGGCGGCGCTCATCCCCGCAGCATCACCGCCGATGACAACCAGTCTCTCTTTGGCCATGATTATTCCTCCCGAAGGTTGTTTGGTCATTGCTTCACAGGGTTATTCGTTCGTTCTTCGCTTTCAACCGGTTGCCCTGTTTCAGCCGCGCGAGCTATTCGTACAATTTCACGAGCGATCTCCTCGGGTGAAAGCACAAAATCGATGCATCCGGTTGCTATCGCACTCTCAGGCATATCCGGCTGTGAGGCTGAGTCGGGCTTTTGCGCGATGGTTATCCCCCCGACGGCTTTAATGCCGCACAGCGCTGCCGCGCCATCACCGTCAAAACCCGAAACGATGACGGCGATAAGTTTGCCGTCCCAGTGCTCCGTCAGCGACCGCAGAAAAACCGTAATCACGTCGGGCCAGCCCCTGGGTTTTGATATCGGTTTCAGATGGAACTCATCATCAAGAATGTGCAAATCACGTTTTTCTGGAATGATGAACACGTGGTTGGGCTCGATGAGTAATCTGTCCGTGATCAATTCAACCGGCATTTTCGTATACATCGGGAGAATCTCATGGAGCCGGGTGGCTACGGTTCTCAGGTGATTGACGATGACGATGGCAACACCCATATCGGCCGGCAGATGCCGTAGCAACCGGGTATAGGCATCGAGGCCGCCGGCTGAACCGCCCACGCAAACGACAGGAAAGTCTTTTGCGTTACCGTTAGCTTTCATTGGCAATCACTCCGCTGCAAATTCATGCAATGTGGTCAGGCAAAGTCGCACCCAGATCCACCTCGACGTGGTGTTCCCGGCGGTCGTCCAGCAGGGGAATGCCGACGCCATTGATCACGGTACCATCCAGCGTGACGCGGAGCACCTGCTGCGATTCCGCACCGCCGCGCTTGACGGTGATGTGGTAGGAGGTCTCGCGATAACGGTAGTGGATTTTGTACGACGCCCAATGGGCCGGGAGACACGGTGCCAGGCGTAGCTGGTCCACTTCCAGTTGCAGCCCCAGCAACGTTTCCACGGTCAGACGATACATCCAGCCCGCCGCTCCGGTGTACCAGGTCCAGCCGCCCCGGCCGGTGTGCGGGGGCGCCGCGTAAATATCCGCGCACATGACATACGGCTCGACCAGGTAGCGCTCGATCGATTCCGGCTGACTGCCGTGATTGACCGGGTTGAGCATGGCGAACAATTCCCAGGCGCGTTCCTGCTCCCCCAGCATCGCAAACGCCATCGTGGCCCAGATCGCGGCGTGGGTATATTGCCCGCCGTTCTCGCGTACGCCGGGCACGTACCCCTTGATATAGCCGGGTTCAAGGTCGGATTGATCGAAGGGCGGGGCGAGCAGTTGAATGAGCTGCGCATCGCGGCGCACCAGGCGCTGGTCCACCGCGGTCATCGCCTGGCGCGCACGCAGGGGGTCGCCACCACTGGAGATGACCGCCCAACTCTGGCTGATCGAATCGATCTGGCATTCGTCATTGGCGGCCGAGCCCAGGGGGGTGCCATCATCGAACCAGGCCCGCCGATACCAGCCGCCGTCCCAGGCATGGGCTTCGATGTTGCTGCGCAGCAGCGCCGCCTGCCCGGTGCAAACGTCGGCAAAAGCCGCGTCGCCCCGCCCACGCGCCAGGGCGGCAAACTGCTGCAGGTTCTCGTACAGGAACCACGCCAGCCAAACGCTCTCGCCCTTGCCGTCGCGACCGACGAGATTCATGCCATCGTTCCAGTCGCCGCAACCCATCAGCGGCAATTGGTGTTCGCCAAAGCGCAGGCCGTGCTTGATTGACCGCACGCAATGTTCATAGAGGCTGGCCGCTTCAACCGAAGGTTGCGGCTGGTCGTAGTAAGCCTCCTCTTCCGGGTTTAACGTCCGGCCCTCCAGGAAAGGGATCGCCTCGTCGAGTACGCCGGTGTCGCCGGTCGCCAGCACATAACGGCAGGTGGCATACGGCAGCCACAGATAGTCGTCGGAGAAATGGGTGCGCACGCCCTGTCCGTTGGGCGGATGCCACCAGTGTTGCACGTCACCCTGGAGGAACTGCCGTCCGGCACAGCGAATCAGCTGTTCGCGGGCGAGCCACGGGGTCGCATGGATCAGTGCCATGGTGTCCTGCAATTGATCGCGGAAACCGTAGGCGCCACCGGACTGATAATAGCCGCTGCGGCCCCAGAGCCTGCAGGACAGCGTCTGGTAGACCAGCCAGCCGTTGGCCAACACATCCAACGCCGGGTCCGGCGTCTCGACGTGCACCGCGCTCAAGGTCCGGTTCCAGTGGTCCCACACCGCTTCCAGTGACTGCCGCGCGCCAGCCGTCCCGGCAAATTGCTGGATGTATTGCAGCGCCTGGTCGGTGTCGCTGGCCGCGCCGAAGATGAACACGAACTCGCGCTCCTGCCCTTCGGTCAGTTCGACCTGGGTCTGCAACGCGGCACACGGATCAAGGCCCGCACCGGTCCTCCCCGACAACTGCTTGCGGCGCATCGCCGCCGGATTGGCCAGTGAGCCGTTGCGGCCAATAAACTCGGTGCGATTTCCGGTCACCTTGCGCTCCAGCCCGCTGACCTGCGCAAAGACCACCCGGTTGGCGCATTCGCGACCATAGGCATTGCGGGCCAACAGCGCCCCGCTGTGCGGATCCACCTGGGTCACGATATGCATCTGGTTGGCGTGCCGCCACTCACCGAGCACCAACTCCCAATACCCGGTCAGCGACAATCGCCGCGGGCGCCGCGAGTGGTTGCGCAGTTTGACCACCACGAATTTAACCGGCGCATCCATGGCGACGTAAGTGGTCATCTCCGAAGAGATGCCGGTTTCAAAATGCTCGAACACGCTGTACCCGAACCCGTGCCGGCACACATACCCCGACCGCCCGCGGGCGGGCAGCGGCGTCGGCGACCAGAACGTACCGGTGTCCTCGTCGCGGATGTAGAGCGCCTCGCCGCTGGTGTCGCTCAGCGGGTCGTTGTGCCAGGTGGTCAGCCGGAACTCATGTGCGTTTTCCACCCAGGTATAGGCGCTCCCGCTCTCGCTGACGACCGTGCCAAGGTGCGGGCTGGCGATGACATTGACCCACGGCGCCGGGGTGCATTGGCCCGGCTCGAGGGTGACCACGTATTCGCGCCCGTCGGGGGTGAAGCCCCCCAGACCGTTGCAGAAGATGCGTTCGCGCGCCGCCAAGGGATGGACCCGTTCAGCCGCCGGTGATTGCGACGGCTCCAGACGGTCCGACACCCGCTCGCTTGAGACGCGGCGTTCCACCTGTTCGACCAGGGTTTCGGCGCTGTCGCTGTACACGACGCGGGCGACCGTCTGCAGCAAGACCCGCTCATCCTCGGAAAGCTCTTCGGCGCGCCGCACGAAGACGCCACCCGGCTTGTCGATAACTTGCGCTTCCGGACCCGCGTTGATCAGCCCCATGATCTGGTCTTGCAGAACCGCCCGGTAGCCCGAGAAGTCCTCGTTGACGATCACCAGGTCCGCTGCCAGCCCTTTAAGCCGCCAATAGGCGTGAGCTTGCAGTACCTGTTTGACCAGGTCGATGCGGTTCAGGTCGCCGATGCGCAGCAGGACGATCGGCAGATCGCCGGAGATGGCAAAGCGCCACAGCCCCGACTGGCGCAGCTGGTTGCGGGCAATGACGCTGGGGGCGGCGCGGCGCAAGGTGCTGCTGAAAACGACCGAGGCGGCCAGCCGGCCATAGACCTGGGCGTCGGCTTCAGTGGCACCCAGGTGGCGCAGCACCTCCTGGCTTTGGAACCAGGCCATTTCAAAGGCGCGCTCGACGAAGTGCCGATCACAGTATTCCCCGAGCAAAGCCAAGGCGGCCGCGCGCGTGTCCGCGACCCCGGAGATGATCTGCACGGTCGCCGATTCGTCGGGGGCCAGGGTGATGGTGCGGCGGATCGCCACGATGGGATCGAGCACCGAACCCTCGGTATTCGACAACGTCGAACGGGGGGCACTGCCAGCGACGGCCACCGGGTTGGCCGCCGTTCGACCCCGCCCGATGAATTTGGCGCGGTCAGTCTCGTAAGACGGCGCGTCGCTGACCGCGCCAGGCGCTGCCAACAGGTGAAACATCCAGGGCACCTGCTCCCCCGGCGTCCGGCGGCGCCGCGTGCAGAGAATTGCCTGCTGGTCTGGCAGGACTTCGGTTTGCACGAACAGGTTGCTGAAAGAGCGATGGGCCAGGTCCGCATTGAGCGGCGCCAGCACCACTTCCGCGTAACTGGTCACCTCGATATGACGGGTCCGGGACGAGTGATTGGTAAGCGTGACCCGGCGGATTTCGACGTCGTCTTCCGGTGACACGCTGATCTCGGTGTGCGCTTCGATCGCATGGTCGCGCCGCCGGTATTCAGCGCGCGCCTGCAGGAAAATAGCCTCGTAGTGATCGGCCTTGCGCAGGGTCGGCTGGTAGGCGGTTGACCAATATAGCCCGGTGTCGCGGTCGCGCAGGTAAATGAAGGTACCCCAGCAATCACAGGTGGCGTCCTCGCGCCAACGGGTGACGGCCAGATCGTGCCAGCGGCTGTAGCCGCCGCCGGAATTGGTCGCCATGACGTGGTACCTGCCGTTGGACAGCAGATGGATTTCCGGGATCGGCGTGTTCGGATCGGTATGCACGCGGATGATCCCGCCGGTTTCCGCGACGGGGGGATGCGCGGCGGCGCTCACTTCGGCCGCGTGGGGGTGCACCGTGGCGCCCTTTTTCGGCACCCGCTCCTGCAGCAGCAACTCCGTCGCCCGTAACAGGGGGTCGGACATGAAACGGCGCTGCATCGGCCGGTTGAGCAAGACATGCGCAAAGGCCAGCAGGCTCATCCCTTGATGATGCGCCATGAAGGCTCGCACAATGACGCGATGCTTGCCCCGCGGCACCCGTGACGGGGTGTAATCGACCGCCTCGTAGAACCCGTAGGCGCCGAGGAAATTGCTCCCCGCCAGCGTCTGCAGGTTGCGGCAGGCTTCTCCCGGCATGACCGTCAGCGCCAGGGCGCTGGCGTAGGGAGCGATGACCAGGTCGTCGCCCAGCCCGCGCTTGAAGCCCAGCCCGGGCACGCCGAACGCGCGATATTGATAGACCTGGTGCATGTCGGTGGCGTTATAGCAGGACTCGGAAATGCCCCACGGCACGGCGCGCTGCCGACCGTATTCGATCTGGCGCGACACCGCGGCCTTGCAGGTCTGCTCCAGCAAGGTGTTGGCGTAACTCGGCATGATCAGCTGCGGCATGAGGTATTCGAACATCGAGCCGCTCCAGGAAATCAGGCTGACGTCGCCGCCATGACTGGTCAGCAGGCGACCGAGTGAGAACCAGTGTTTCTGGGGGACCTGCCCCTGGGCGATGAGCAGGAAGCTGGCCAGGCGCGCTTCGGAGGCCAGAAGGTCGTAGCAGGATGGGTCGCGGCGGCGCTCACCGACGTCGTAACCGATGCATAGCAGGCCCCGCGCGGGATTGTAGAGAAATTCAAAATCCATCTCCGCCAGTTCGCCGCAACGAACCACCAGATCGTCGATGTTTTTGAGCCGTGCCACTGCGGCGGCCGACCGTGCTCCCTTGCCGGCAGCGCCGGTGCCGGCCAATTCCCGCAGCAACGGGATATGGCTGAAAGGCTGCGGCTCCGGCACCAGCAAGCGCAGCTCGTCGCGCCAGGCGCGGACTTGCCGATTGAGGTCCTGCGCCCAGTAATACAGTTCGCCATCGATATCGATATCCGCGGGCAGCCATGCCAGCAGGGCCTCGCCAAGGCGGTGAATTTCCTCCAGCAGACGGTCGGCGGCGGCCAGGGTCGGTGGCTGTCCGCTCAAGAGGCGGGTGTGCAGGGTGTCCTGCAGAGCGCGGATGGTTTTCGCCAGATCCGGGACAGGCGATGCGGGCAGGTGCTCGGCAAGCACTTGCAGGGTGTCCTGCAAACCTTGCCACGCATTGCCCGACAGCACCGGCTGGTCCTTCAACTCGGCCAGCCCCGCTTGCAGGGTAAGCAGGCTGCCGACCAGGTTGCCGCTATCCACCGAGGAGATGTATTGCGGGCGCAGCGGTTGCAGCGTGTGCGTGTCGTACCAGTTGTAGAAGTGCCCGCGGTAGCGCTCCAGCTTTTCCATGGTCGCCAGGGTGTTTTCGGTCAGGCGCAGGCATTCGCCGGCACTGATGTAACCAAAATCGCAGGCCGTCAGATTCGCCAGCAGCGCCATGCCGATGTTGGTCGGCGAGGTCCGCGAGGCGATGGCTGATGCCGGATATTCCTGGAAGTTGTCGGGCGGCAGCCAGTTGTCATCGGGACCGACGAACCGGGCGAAGTAGCGCCAGGTGCGCCGGGCCGCCGTCCGCAGGAACGCCCGTTGCGCAACGCTCAAATCCGGCGCGGGCGAGACCAGCGGCAGGCTGATCCACCAGCCGACCACCGGCGACACCAGCCAGAGCAGCAGCACGGGCGCCCAGAAAAACCATTCCATCGAGCGGGTTTGCCATAGAACCAGGGCCAGCAGCAGGGCCAGCAGCGGCGCGATCCACATCTCGACAAAAAAATCGGCCAGCGTCCGCCGCGCGTTACGCCGCGCATAGGCGTGCAGTTGCCAGAGCAACAAGCCGCGGCGCGTGAACAGCATGCGCACACCCGAGCGCAGGATGGCATCCAGGCAGATCAAGGTGTCGTAGGGCAACAGGAGCAAGGTCAGCAAAGCAAGCGCAATGGGTCGGCCGGCGGCTTTACCGGTCAGGACCAGGTGTACCAGGTAGTCACGTTCTTCGGGCTTGCGGATCAGTTCGATCGCGGGTCCAATCAAGGAGGGGAGGAACACCACCGCCACGACCGTCAGCGTCCAGAGCCCTGCCGATCCCGGTGCCAGCAGCCAGCCCCCGGCCAGCAGGGCCAGCAGCGACGGCGCGACCAGGCTGCGGCGCAGGTTGTCGAAAAGCTTCCATCTCGACAAGGCGCTCAAGGGGTTCGGTTGGCGCTTTGCCGAGGGCGGCGGACCGGGCACGCGCGGCAGCAGCCAGCCGGCCAGCTGCCAGTCGCCACGGATCCAGCGGTGGCGCCGGCTGGACTCGATGGCGTAACTGGACGGATGCTCTTCAATCAGGTCGACATCGGTCACCAGCGCCGAACGCGCATAGCCGCTTTCCAGCAAGTCGTGACTGAGAATGAGATTCTCCGGAAAGCGGCCGTCGACGGCTTGACGAAAGGCGTCCACATCGTAGATGCCCTTGCCGATGAACGATCCCTCGCCGAAGATGTCCTGGTAGACATCCGATACTTCACGGGTGTAGGGATCGATGCCGGCCTCACCCGCGAACAGTTTGGTAAACCGTGACTGCCCGGCGCTGGTCAGGCTGATCGAGGCGCGGGGTTGCAGGATCGCGTAGCCTTCGACAATCCGTCCCCGGGCGGCATCGTACACCGGCCGATTGAGCGGATGGGCGAGGTTGCCGATGAGGGTCCGGGCTACGTCGCGCGGCAATTGCGTGTCGGTATCCAGGGTGATGACGTAGCGGATCGAGCCGAGGATGGACAGATCGCCGATCTGCTCCGAGAAGGCAGCTTGCGCCTCGCCCCGCAGCAAGGCGTTGAACTGCTCCAGTTTACCGCGCTTGCGCTCATAGCCCATCCACACCCGCTCATGGGGATTCCACACCCGGGGGCGGTGAAACAGATAGAAAATTCCCGGGCGGTCGTCACGGTAGGTCTCGTTGAGCGCGCGCACCGCGGCGCGCGCGGCCGTGATCAAGGCGTCATCGGCGGGCAGCGTACGTTCAGGTGCGTCAGGAAAATCCGTCAGCAGGGCAAAGAACAGATTGGGATCGCGATTGCCGAGATAACGGATCTCCAGGGCTTCGAGAAGATCATCGATATCGCCCGGCTTGCTCAGCAGGGTGGGAACAACCACCATGGTGCGGTGAATCTCCGGAATGCCCTGCGAAAAATCCAGGCGTGGCAGTGCACGCGGCCGCAAGGTCAGGGTGACCAGCAGGTTCACCAGCGGGATGACCAGCGCCGAGATGCCGATCAGGCCAGTGAATGCAAAAAACCAGGTGCGCCAGTCGGCCGGTCCGATCCCGCCGAAAAAGTACAGCATCCCCGCCGTCGCCAGCGCGGTCAGTACCAGGATCGGACCAAGGTAAAGCAGCAGGCCCAACTGCCGGCTCGCGCGCCCAACCCGCAAGGTCCACGGCGACCGGAAGCCGACAGCCTGCTCCAGCCCCTGCCGTCCGTGATCGATCAGGTAGTAGCCGACATGGGCGGAGCGGTCGGTGCAACCCAACCGCTCCGCGGCGGCCTGGGCAAGACCAATGGTGGCGCGGGCCACGTCCGATTCGCTGTGCGAACTGCCCCGTCCCAAGTCTTCGATGACATGCCGGTAGCGGTCACGGGTGGCAAAATCCTGGCTGGAGTGCAGCCCCGCCGGGTCGTCACGCAGGGTCTGTTCGACGACACTGAGCGACTCGACGAAATCCTTCCAATCCATGGCATCGATGAACCGCAGACTGCCGATGCTGTTGGTGATCGATAACTGGTTGGCGGCGGCCGAGCGGCTGGCGGCCGCCGACAGCTGCGTCGCTGTCACCCCTTGTTCGAAAAGCTTTTGCTCAACCCAGGTTTGCACGAAGGCCATCGCCGGTCCCTGCGCCTGGAGCCGGGCGTAAAATTCCTCCACAAACGGCGCGGTCAGCGGCACATCGGCATTGGCAAATTCGGCCAGCAACTGGATCAGCTGCTTCGGTTCCCGTTCAGCCGTCGCGAGCATGCGGTCCGCCCAGCGGCTGGCCGCGTCGAGATCCTCACGGCGCCGGGCAATCCGCAAGGCGATGCGACTCAGGTTTTCGACCAACGCCAATTGCAGCATGATCGGAAAGGCCCACAATTCCCCCAGCTTTAACGGTTCAACACTCTGGTAGGCGGCGACGAACTGGGTGGCGGTGTCACTGTCGACCCGCCCGTCCGTGTGAGAGATCAGCTGCAACGCGACGTCATAGATGCGGGGGAATCCGGCGGACGGGCCATCCGCCAGGCGCGGCAACTGCCGGCTGTAGCCACGCGGCAGGTGCCGACGCGCCAGCCCGATCTGCTGTTCGATGAGATAATAGTTGTCGAGCAGCCAGGCTTCTGCCGGCACGATGCGTTGTCCCGGCATGGCGGTGGTGGCGATCACCAGGTCATACGCCGCCAGCAGAACGCGGGCATTGTCGGCAAGCTGCGGCAGCAACCGGTCCGGCCCCGGCCGCGAATCGAGGCGATGCTGGCCGGCCAGCGTCAGTGCATGCCGCTTCAGTTGCTCAAGGCTGAACAGCTCCGTGCGCAGCAACTCAGTATCCCGGTCATGCCGCGGCGCATGGAGTATGCGCGTCGCAAATCTGAAGATGTTAGGGACTATGACAGCCTCCATACCCCGGGTTAGTCAGTTGGCTCAATCACAGCTTCGTGTTTCGCAACCGCAGGGCATTGCTGATGACCGAGACCGAACTCAGGCTCATCGCGGCACCGGCAATGATCGGGCTGAGCAGCAGGCCGAAGAACGGGTAAAGCACCCCTGCCGCCA
>JAMPXI010000098.1 GCA_023701265.1 Desulfuromonadales bacterium
CAGGAGATCGCCGCTCTCGGCACGGCTCCCCAGCCGATCGGCGAGCTGCTCGACGCCCAGTCGTTCAGCTTCATCAAGAAGGTCAACCACGAGAGCATGGAACCGCGCCCCATGCTGGAAAGTTCGATGTTTCCCTACATGCCGGAAGTGGTGACCTCCCGCCGCCCGCATCGCCGTCTCTGCGACATCACCACCTGGCGCCAGTTCCACCGCCTGGCCGCCTACCTGACCGACTCCTTCGACAGCGGCGACCGCAACATCCTGGTGGTGGCCGGCCTGACCCTCGATCATTCGGTCAAGCACAACACCTTCATCCCGCAGTTCGGCTTCTGGATGGAGCAGGGGCGCGCCCTGCACGCCCGCTACTTCGGCCCCGCCGAATTGAATATCCTGCTCGCCGCCCAACCGGTCTACCGTCCGCCGCAGACGTTCCTGGAGTACGCGGGGGTGAGCCGGCCCTAGTGTCCTGTGTGGTTAGTTCCCTACACAAATTGTGAGGGATTTCGGTTTCTGGCAAGGCGCGGTGACGCAGGCATAGTGGGACTACGCCGAGGAGACGCAACGTAGCCAGGGGCCGAAAGAGCCACAATTTGAAAGGACAGAATTAGCCGCACAGGACACTAGGAGCATTCTTAAGATGCCCACCGCATATCGAGCTTGCGGTGATTTTTTACGCAATCCTGCAGGTAGAGGTTGATCAGGCTCTGGTAGGGGATGCCGGCCTCTTCGGCCATTTGCTTGAAATAATCGATGATGTCCGGATGGAGGCGCAGAGTAACCTGCTTTTTCAGTTGCTTCGCATACGGATTGCGCCGTGATTTCAGCTTCGAGAGGTCATATTCCTTTTTCATGGGCTCACCTCGGGTAATGTTTTGCCTCGTTCGTGGTAGCCCTCCTGGCGGAGATAATTCTGATGGTCGCGTTCTCCACACGATAGCAATGGCAGATCAGCAACAGTTTCAGGTTGGCGCTCAGTCCTAGCAGCAGAAACCGATCTTCCCCTTCCGAATGCTCGGCGTCATAAAACTCGATGGCTTCCTCATCATAAAAGACCGTCACCGCCTCTTCAAAAGAGACGCCATGCTTGCGCAGATTGGCCTCGGCTTTAAAATCATTCCATTCAAAGTGTAGTTCATTCATAACTACAATATATTTACATTATAATTTCGTCAAGCGGGCGGTTTGACTTGGCGACACACTGCAGATGGGCATTCTTCATTCGCCGCATTTATCGCCACTCGCTTCCACTCCAGCGGCAGACCGTGAAATGCCCGGGGCGGGTCGCCGTCAAGGCGAAGGATTGCGCGCCATCCGCCAGGTACACCGCGCCCGGACCCATGGAACTGAACCCCTGCTGGTCGAACTTCAGGCAGGGTTTCCCATTGCATGGCGCGTAGCTTGCTGTACCGAAGGTGATGGCATCCGTCGGCGCTCCAGGCTGATTGCTGCACGCTTTGCGGGCGACCCCCGCATCCCAGCCGAAACGCACCGCCGGCGGCAGTTCACGGGTCCAGACCCGCCTGGATTCACCTTCCTCGGGGCGGCCATCGCCATCGGCATCCTGCCAGTCGAACAGGGTATAGCGCCGCGCGCCTTGATCGAACACCAGAAAGCTCCGTGCCGTCACCAACGCTCCGCCGCTGAAGACATAACCACCGCCCCGCTCGGCATGTGCCTGGGCTTCCTTGAAATCTTCGAGCACCTGCTGGGCGCCGCGCCACACCTGCCAGCGCTGCAGAACCTCCGCGGAGCCCCAGCTTCCCGCGGCCAACAGGATGCCGATGATGGCCAGCACCAGCAGCAGCTCGAGCAGGGTCGCTCCGCGCGTGCCGTCGGCCATCCTCAGCGTACTCGCCACGAGAGCACCCTGACCCGTCCACGGTCCGCGGTTCCCGCCGAAAGCGCCCCCTGGCGGAGTTCGCCCAGCTGATCCACCTGCCCCGCTCCGGAAACGGTAACGACAGCGCCCGGCACCACCGCCAGGCCGCCATGCGGGGTGCCGGCCAGAGCAGCGCTTCCCGAGAGCGTGCCGTCGGCAGCCACAACGACCAGCCGCCCGCCATCGTCCTCCTGATCGGTACCGACCCCAAAGTATGTCCGCCCAAAACGGTCGAGGACCGGCGCGCCCCACAACTTCTCCCCCGGTTCTAACGGCTGCGACCACAGCAGCCGCGCACTTCCAGCCAGGATTTCAACGGCGTACACCGCATAGGTACGATCATCGGCAGCGTAATCGACGCCGCCGCTGCCGAACAGAACCAGGCGGTTGCGTACCGCCACCCCCGCGCCGATCGGTTCATCCGCTCCCCCGGGCGTTTGCCAAAGCGGCCCGCCGCCGCGCGGGAGCCCGCTTTCCGGGGCAAGCACCCAGAGGCGACCGGCCAGGTCGCCGAACACGACACCGTTGACCCCACCGTCGGTGGCCGTCATCAACGAGGGGATTGACGGCGGCTCGGCAAGATCGGCCGCCGCCCCCGCGTACTGAACGGCAAACCGCCACAATAGCCGGCCATCGGTCAGAGCGAGAGCACAGGCCAACGCACCGTAGCTGCCATGGAGCGGGTCGGGAGTTCCTTCCCGATTCACCCGCCCCGCCGTGCCGGCGGTCAGAAATACCTGCGGCGAGGGATTGGTCCAGTCCCCCGACAACCCCAGCGCCACGCCGCGCGACCGGCCCAGACCAAGTTCCGGCAGAACCGTTTCCCAAAGGAGCCGTGGCGCACGGGGATCGGTGACATCCAGAGCAAAGACCACCCCTTTGTTCAAGGCCTGCACGCTGGCGGTTCCGACCAGAACGGTACACCATTCCCGGCGACCGTCGCCATCGCTGTCGATGAACACTTCGCTGACGGCCGGCGAGCCATCGACGTGTACGGCCGGCAGTGACCCGGGTACATCAAACGGCTGGGCCTTCAGATAAGGAAGCAGCGTCCCCGGCAGGTAGGCCCACAGTTCTCCACCGCAGCCCTCTGCCGAGGAATCGTAACCGGCGCCGGCAAATTCCCGGCGACCGGCCAGGATCGCATGCAGCAGGCCGTCCTCCGCCCCCACGTAGAGCACCTGGTCACGGTTGGCGGCCGCGACGGCAAACGGGCTGCTGCCGACCAGGGCCGGCGAGGAACCGCTGATTGCGCCCAGGCGCATCGAGCGGTCCCCGCTTCCCATGGGTGCCTCCGCCGTTGCCTCGAGCCGGCCGCGGACGGTATTGACCAGTGCCGCCGCCTCGGCAACCGTCGCCACCCCGAGCAGCGGCTGCAAAGCATGAGCGGCTCGCGCGTCGAAAGTCAGCAGGCGGAACCGCTGCGTGGCATCAAGATTGGTAAAGAGCAGCCGCGCTCCGGAATTGTCGTTGAATTGCGGAACCAGGGCCGCAACCCCGGGATCGGCCAACGGCGGCAGGGCAGCTCCCGGCAAGGGAACCCGCTCCGCCGCATCCCACAGGAGGGTCCGGCGGCTGCCGTTCAGGGAAAATGCTCGCAGGTGACCGCTCCGTCCCGGAACTTCATAGCTTGCGGTATAGAGAATGCCGTTCTCGACCAAGGCCGCCGTGGAGACCAGCTCCTGCGCCACAGCCGTCAATGGCGTGACCGCCAAAGCGATGGTGTTGCCGAGCGACAGCAGCAGCAGGACCAGCAGTGACAGCCCGCAGCAACCTAGCGGCAGTGATTGTTTCCTCCCCATCTCCGGTCACTCCCGCAAATGAAAGGTGGCAACCGGGGCCGACCACGGTTCGGCAAGCCCGTCCGCAGTCGATTGCCCGCTGCGGCGGGCGTCGCTCCCGCCCTGGCGGTAGCCGGCGGCGGCGTCTGGATCGAACCCGCACAGACTCTCGACCAGCACGGCGGAACCATCGATCGGACGGGCACAGGCAAGGATCAGCAGTTTCAAGTCGTTGTCACGCCGCGGGTCGGCATCGCCATCCGGATTGTCGCGCAGGAAGATGTCGACCGGTATGCTGCCGATCACGGTGCTGAAAGCCGGCGTGTCCGGATAACGCTCCCCGTCAGGCGCCCCGGCAAGGTAGTTCGCCCATCCGGACGACGTCGAATAGGTTGTTGCCAACCGATGCCGGGTCCACTCGATGCCCGCCCCGGCGGCCTGCCGCGCCTGGTCGCGGGCTCCGGCCAGAGTTGCGCTGCGGGTGGCGCGAATGATCTTTTCACTGAGCATCAGCGCCAACACCAGCAACGAGGCGAGGAGAAAGAGTATGGTCACCAGGGCCATGCCACATTCACGGCAGCGCATGGTTTTTCACCTCAACCATTTCGCTGACCACTATTCGCCGAAACGCATCGTTGTAGGGCCCGTAACTGCGATTGCCCAAACGATAGGTTTCACGGTCACGATAATCGCGGTCGGGGCGCAGGTCGCGCACCAGCAGCGACACCCGGACACCGCGCGTCGCCTGTGGATCATCCGGGACGTCAACGATCCGACCGTCTGCCAGCAGATATTCGAACTGCAGGCCATCGACGGCGTCGTCAAGAATTTCGTCGCTGGTGAAATCGTCGCAGCGCAGGCGGCTGAAGCCGCCGGACCGGGAAAGATGATAACGGTGGGCGCGCAGACCGAGCAGTTCGGTGCCCCTTGGTATCGGCACCGCCAACCCGTCGAGCAGCTGCAGTGTCTGCCCGGCGGTGCCAACGGGATAACAGCTCCGGTGGTTGGCCAGCACCACGTGGCTGATGGCTTCCGGTGCCGGACGGATCTCGCGCGAAGAGCCCGGCGGCTGGTTGGGATGACGATCGAGGAGGAGCGTGACAGCGCCGGCGCCGGACGGCTGAGAGAGATGCAGCGAGGGAAAGAACGATTCGGCCTTGACCAGGGTCAGCGCATCGTCGTCAGTCGTGCCGCCGTCTTCGGGGAGCAGGGACTGCGCCAGCGTTTCGGCCGGGCTTCCCGGAGCGCTGTCGTGCACCACCACCGGCGGGGCTCCGGCTGCCCGGCGTGGGGTCGCGCCGACCTGAAAAGCCACGGTGCGCAGATCATCGCCGAAAAAGCGTAGCAGCCTCCCGGCCCGTCCCTGCAGGTCGGTACGGCTGACCTCGGCAAGACTTCGGGATTGCAGGGAGAATACTGCCGGCAGGACGATGGTGCCGACCAGGGCCGCCAACCCCATGGCCACCAGCAGTTCCACCAGGGAATGCCCCCGACGGGGATGCCTGGTCATGGCCGGGAACGAATTGTCTGCAGCTGGTAGCGGTGCGTCTGCCCGGCGGATAGCCAGCTCGCGGTGACGGTCAGGCGGGTCTGCCCCGATTCGGGCAGATCGTCTTCCACCGTGTTCACCACCTGGATTGCCCCGTCTCCGAACGGCCGACCGTCAAAAGCCGGCAAGGCCCCATAGTCGGCGACCTGCAGAGCGGTCATCGCCTCCCCGGCCAGACGCCGGGCCTCGCCATGTAAGGCATTGCGCTGACCGGTCCGCATGCCGGTCAGCAGCAGAGGCACCAGACCCATACTGGCAATCAGAAAGATCGCCAATGAAACCATCACCTCGACCAGGGAAAACCCCAGCTGGCGACGTCGCGACAAAAGCATCTTCCCCTCCATGGCATGACATGACGGCAAGGCATCCCCTGCCAATAGATCAACCTCTTCACCCCATCAGCCCCCGATCGGCCAGACTGACGTAGCAGCCGCGGCCGATGATCACATGATCGAGGACGCGCACCCCCATCAGCTCCCCGGCTTCGCGCAGGCGCCCGGTCAGCTCCAGATCCTCGCGACTTGGGGTCGGATCGCCGGACGGATGGTTATGGACGAGCAGAACAGCCGCCGCCGATTCACGCACCACCGGGGCGAAGACCTCGCGCGGGTGGACGATGCTGGCGTTCAAGCTCCCTTCGGAGACCCGGACTTCCCGCAGCAGACGGTTCTTGCTGTCGAGCAGCAGGGTCAGGAAGACCTCTTTGCGGTGATCGCGCAGACGCTCGTGGAAATGGGCAAAGACTTCCCCGGAGGTGGTGAAGCGCTCGCCGGGGTGCAGCGGCGTGGCGGCCAACCGGCGGGCCAGTTCACCGACGGCGAGCAACTCCGCCGCCTTGGCCGGGCCAATGCCGGGAACCGTACAGAGCTCCACAACCGTGGCGGCGGCCAGGACACGCAGTGAACCGAAGCGGGCGAGCAGTTGACGGGCGAGATCGAGGGCGCTGGTACGGGGGGAGGAATGCCCGGTGCGCAGGATCAGGGCGAGCAGTTCAGTGTCGCCGAGAGCGGCCGGGCCGGCACGCAGAAGCTTTTCCCGCGGCCGGTCGGCCACGGGCCAATCCTTGATGCGGAACATCGTCCCTCCTGATGCGGCAGAGCCGCCAAACTCCATAAAAAAGTAACAGGTCAAACCGATAGCATAAAATTATTTCATGATTCAAGTTTAATTTGATGGATTGGTTGAATTTTATTGTCATATAAAACAACAGGGACCGGCCCATAAGGGCCGGTCCCTGTTGTCAAAAGACACGGTGCGGTCAGCGCGGCGGCGGGGCGGGCTTAGCCTCCCCCTTGAGCGGCGAACCCCAGAAGGTGCCAAGCACCTTGTGGTCGCGCTCGCTGATGATAGCCCCGCGCTCGATCATCCGCCGGAGCAGGGCGTCAAGATCGGCCTGACTGCGAATGGCTGTATCAACCCGTTCGCGGGTATGGCAGATCGTGCAGCGGTTCTCAATGATCTCCTGGAAGGTTGAGCCCCCCTCGAGACGATGCGCCTCTCCCGGCACGGCCGATAGCGCGGCACCCGCCGGGGTTCCCACCAGAACGGCGAGCAGACTGAGGCCGAGGAACAGCTTATTCACGGACATAGGTATCGATATCGGTTTCATGAACCATCGCCATGAGATGGGCGTATTCCGATTCGATGAGCGCGTAATGGTGCTCGGTTTCCTTGGCCATCCGCTCGAACACGCCGCGCACGGAAGGGTCGACGATCTTGGCTGCGGTCATCCGCAGATTCTTGGCCAGGTCTTCCTCCTCCTTCAAGGCGATCTGCATCGCCTTGCGCTCGTGGATATTCTCGTTCAGTGCCTTTTCCAGCTCACGCAGCATGGCGTGCTCGGTCTTTGGCGGCCGGGCCATGAACTCGTCGAAGGAGCCAAGATCCTTGCCGGGGTAGATCTGGAAGAAGTGCCCGGCATGTTCGCGCTCCTCTTTGGCGAGCTGGTCGAACACCTTGCGGCCGCGCTCGTTTTTGGTCAGGGCGGCGGCCTTGTTGTAGAAGTCCATCACATCCTTCTCGGTCTGGATGGCGAGGCGGAGGGCCTCCTGCATGTTGAATTCCTGGGTCATGGGCATTCTCCTTTGTTCAAGTCGGTTTGATATGGCAGCAAAACTGGTTGACGGCACTCGAGCGCATTTTTAAAGAGATTACCAAGCTCTGCGTCCCTGTCAATTTTCCGGGCGGCGGCTGAATTCAGGGCGCGACCCCGACGTTTAAGCGCTTGAGCCAGCGCTCCAGCGCGGCGCAACTTTCCTCTGGCAAGTCGAGAAAACGCAGGCCCATCCCCGGCTCGAATTTCCCTCCCCGCTGGAAGCGCCGCTTCCAGACCACCTCGCAGCGGCACTTCAAAACGAACGGTTCCGGTGGCGGGAACGTCACCTGCAGATCGAACTGCTCACCAGTCTCACGCGGGCTTACCGTGGCAATGAACACCCCCCCGCAGCTGATGTTGCGGGCATAGCCGAACAAGGTCTTCCGCCCGTCGCCGCAGGGCAGCTTTTCGACGATCAGCGGTACCCGCAGGTTGCTGCGCAGGTCTTTCTGCTCCACCGGGTACTTCGGATTTTTCCCGTTGTCCATGGTCAACCGCCGGTCATAGATTTGGAAAGCGGCTGAATTTTATCACAACTTTTCCTGGCGGTAGAGGAGAAACCGCGCGCACCAGCGACTTTCCTCCCGGCGCACTTTCTGTTATAACGCACGGGATGCCGCACGGCACGCCAACCACTATGCCCCTGATACCGCCCAGAGAATCTCTCCAGCCAGCCGAACCGGTGATCCTGCCGCGCGCCGCCCACAGCATTTCGCGCAGCCGGATCGACCCACATACGCTCCAGGTCCTTTATCGCCTCCATCGCGCCGGACATCTGGCCTACCTGGTCGGGGGCGGGGTGCGCGACCTGCTGCTGGGGCGCACCCCCAAGGATTTTGATGTCGGTACCAATGCCACGCCGCAGCAGGTTAAACGGCTGTTCCGCAACTGTTTCCTGGTCGGCCGGCGCTTCCGCCTCGCCCACGTCCGTTTCGGCCCGGACGAATTGGTGGAAGTAGCCACCTTCCGCCGCCAGGCAACCGCCGAAGACCTCCCCGAAGACCCCGGCGACCACCATCTCCTGGCGGAAAACGTCTTCGGCACCCCGCGCGAGGATGCCTATCGGCGTGATTTCACCATCAACGCCCTGTTTTACGACATCGCCACCTTCAGCATCATCGATCATGTCGGCGGGCTGGCCGATCTGGAGGCACGCCGCCTGCGGGTGATCGGCGACCCGCTGGTACGCTTCAACGAGGATCCGGTGCGCATGCTGCGTGCCCTGGAGTTTGCCGCCCGCCTCGACTTTGCTCTCGACGAAACCACCCGCGAGGGGATCTATGCCCGCGCACTGCTGATCGCCGAGGCGGCGCCGGCGAGAATCCGCGAGGAACTGCTCGAACTGTTTCGCCACGCCGTGGCTGGCAAGGTACTGCGCCAGGCCCAGGCTTGTGGGTTGCTCGAACCGTTGTTGGCCGGTTATGAGGGGGACGATGCCACCTTCGCCCTGCTCGACCGGCTCGATTCCCGCACCCGGGACGGTGTCAAAATCAACGAATCACTGGTGTTGGCCGCCCTGTTCCTCTCCCGCTTCCTGCGTCAGTGCCCGCCCAAAACCGACCTTCCCATCGGAGAGGTGCTGGAATTGGCCAATCTCGATCTCGACCTGCATTGCGGCTACTTCCGCATCGCCCACGGGATTCGCCACCAGGCC
Organism: Desulfuromonadales bacterium; assembly: GCA_023701265.1. GTDB lineage: Bacteria > Desulfobacterota > Desulfuromonadia > Desulfuromonadales > BM103 > VAUL01. The sequence continues at coordinate 8,959 of JAMPXI010000098.1, forward strand.
AGGGAACTGCTGGTCGGTTGCTATCGCCTCGGCCGCGGCCGCGGTCATCGTGGCGAGCGGCGCTTCCTGCAACATCCCGCCACCCCGCAGGCGCTCGAACTGTTCCAGCTCTGGCTCGAGGCCAGCGGCGGCGACCGGCAGTTGGCGGCCGCCTGGCACAACGCCCTGAGTCAACCGGACACTCCCGCTCCTGCTGCCGCAGAACGCAAGAACCCGCCACGCCGCCGCAGACGAGGCGGTAAACGCCGGCGGACGCCGCCTCCCGCCTAAATCTCCTTGAGCAACGCCTTCAGACGAGCCACCTCGGCAGCGGTCAACGACCGGTCACGAAACACCGCACCCTGATAAATCCGGGCGAACTCCCGGCACGAATTGCTGCCGAGCCGCTCTGCCAGCTCATCCAGACCAAGCGTTTCGAGTCTCACCTGTTCACCCAACCGCCGCCGTGCCCGCGCCCGCAAGGCCTCCAGCAGGCGGACTTCCCGGCTGGGACGCTGCCGCCGGCCAAACAGAATGGCCGCACCGACGACCAGCGCCACCCCGACCAGCCCCCCCCTCCAGCTCCCCAGGTCGGCAAGGCGCCAGTCGCGCCAGACCCCACGCGCTTCACGCCAAAGCTCCAGTTGCTGGCTCAGGTCGAACACCACCACCAGCTGGATCCAGTGGTAATTCAGCGTATCGGTGAGCCGCTGCAACGGACTGAGCTCGCCGCCGCGGGCCGCGCCCAGGGCGGTGCCGGCATTGCCGGCCCACTGGCTCGGATCGACCCGCCGCCACAGCCCATCGTCGGTCAGCACTTCGGCCCAGAGGTGGGCGGTATCGTCCGTCACCAGGTAGTAGCCACCCAACGCATTGTACTCACCCCCGTAGTAACCACCGACCAGCCGCGCCGGGATGCCGGCCAACCGCGCCAGAGTCACATAGGCGGCGGCGAAAAATTCACAGTAGCCGCGCCGTTTTTCGAACAGGAACGCATCTATCGGATCAGGGCCGCCGGGGAGGTCATCCTGGGCATAAGTCAGTTGGCGGTCACGGAAGAAGCTGGCCAGGGCCGCCAGGCGTGTCGTGCTGTCCGGCCCGCTGGCGGCAATCTGCGCGGCGGTGGTGGCCAGGCGCGGCGAAATCCGCTCCGGCACAGCCAGATAGAACTCACGCCCGGCCCGACCGTTCAGCTTCAGATCGGCCCCGGGCGAGGCCTGCACCGTGTAGCGGAAGCGC
>JAMPXI010000099.1 GCA_023701265.1 Desulfuromonadales bacterium
CCGAAACGCAGGTCGAGGGGTTCGTAGAGGTCACACCCCTGTTCGAGCAGGGTGTCCTTGCCGACCACGCCGAGATCGGCACAGCCGTGTTCGACATAGGTCGGCACGTCCTGGGCGCGCACCGCCATGAAGCGGGTGCGGTCGGCGGCGTTCTCGAACACCAGCTTGCGGCTCTCCCCTTCCATCTCCGGACAGGTGATGCCGATCTTGGCGAACAACGCCATCGAGTCCTGCATGATGCGCCCTTTTGGCAGGGCGAAGGTACTCCAGTCGGACATAATTCCCTCGTAGGGGCGGGGTTACCCCGCCCAGGGCGCGGAAACCGCGCCCCTACATCGGTTCGTGAACCCGCTCGATATTGGCGCCGAGCCCCTTGAGTTTCTCCTCGATCCGCTCGTAGCCGCGGTCGAGGTGGTAGATCCGCGAGATTTCCGTGGTATTGTCGGCCGCCAGCCCGGCCAGCACCAGCGAGGCGCTGGCGCGCAGGTCGGTGGCCATGACCGGCGCCCCGGAAAGCTGGCGGACCCCCTTGACCGTCGCCGAACTCCCCTCGATGAGGATGTCGGCGCCAAAACGCAGCAGTTCGGCAACATGCATGAAACGGTTCTCGAAGATATTCTCGCTGATCACGCTGGCGCCATCGGCAAGGCACATCAGCGTCATGAACTGCGCCTGCATGTCGGTGGGGAAGCCCGGATAAGGGCGCGTCTTGATGTTGACCGGACGAATCCGCTCCGGGCCACGCACCTGCACGGCGTTGTCGCGGCTGAACACCTCGACCCCGGCATCCTGCAGCTTGAAGGTCAGAGCATCGAGGTGCTCCAGGCGCATGTTGCGGATCCTGACGTCGCCGCCGGTCATCGCCGCAGCGATCATGAAGGTGCCGGCCTCGATGCGATCGGGCATGACGGTGTGGCTCATCGGCGTCAGCTGTTCGACCCCGCTGATGCGGATGGTATCGGTTCCCGCCCCCTCGATGCGCGCCCCCATGCCGTTGAGCACTTCGGCCAGCTCGATGATTTCCGGCTCGCGGGCGGCGTTCTCGAGGATCGTTTCCCCCTTGGCGGTGGCCGCGGTCATCAGCAGATGTTCGGTGCCACCGACCGTGGAGATGTCGAAATAGATCCGCGCGCCACGAAGCTGCTTGGCCTCGGCCTCGACATAACCGTGCGAGAGACGGATCTCCGCCCCCAACGCCGCCAACCCCTTGAGATGCTGGTCGATCGGGCGCGCCCCAATGGCACAACCGCCCGGCAGGGACACCCGTGACCGGCCGAAGCGGGCCAACAAGGGGCCAAGGACCAGCACCGAGGCACGCATGGTTTTGACCAGGTCGTAGGTCGCCTCGACCTGATCGATGCCGGCCGCATCGACGAGCACGGTGCCGCTGTGCCCTTCGACCCGTGCACCAAGGGTTTCCAGCAGGCGGATGGTGGTGTTGATGTCGCGCAGCGCCGGGACGTTGCGGATCTCATGGGTCCCGGGCGCCAGAATGGTGGCAAAAAAGATCGGCAGCGCGGCGTTCTTCGAGCCGCTGACGGCGACTTCGCCGCACAGTTTCCGGCCGCCTTTGATAATCAGCTTGTCCAAGCAATAACCTCGAATTATGCGATGTAGGGGCGTGATTTATCACGCCCAGGGCGCAATGAATTGCGCCCCCACGGTTTCCGTCCCCCGACCACCCGTTCGATACCAGCCAAATCACGGGAGACGAAGATCTCTGTCAGACCAGCACTGATAAACATTCCCTCGACCGCCGGTGCTTGGCCGATCCCGACCTCGACCAGCAGCCACGCTCCCGGCGCCAGCACGCCGCCGGCCTGCCCGGCCAGAGCCCGGTAGGCCGCCAGGCCATCGACACCGCCATCGAGGGCCAGCTGCGGCTCGAAATCGCGCACGTCCGGCATCAACGTGGTCAACTCCCCGCTCGGGATGTACGGGGGGTTGGCAACCACCAGGTCAAACGGCCCGGCCGGCAATGCGGCAAGGTCGATCTGGCGGAACTCGATGCGTTCAGCCACGCCGTTTTTGCGAGCATTTTCCGCTGCCACCGTCAGGGCCGCCACAGATACATCAATGGCGACAACCCGGCACTCCTGACGCTCATGGGCCAGGGCAATCGCCAAGGCGCCGCTGCCAGTACCGACGTCGAGCACCAGGGCCGCGTCGGCCAACCGCGGCAGGGCCTCCTCGACCAACAGTTCGGTATCCGGCCTGGGGATCAACACCGCCGGCGTCACCATGAACGGCAGCGACCAGAATTCGGTCCTGCCGAGAATATAAGCAAGCGGCTCGCGGCTCGCGCGCCGCCGCACCTTCTCGCGGTAAACCGCCAGCTCGTCTGCCTGCAGCGGCCGCTCGAAATTCAGATACAGCCCGACCCGGTCGAGACCCAGGGTGTCGGCAAGCAACAATTCAGCATCGAGCCGCGGGCTGTCGAGATCGCGCCCGGCGAAGTAATCGGCGGTCCAGCGCAACAGCTTCAGGACCGTCCAGCCCTCGCTCAAGCTAGCTCTCCTGGCCGGCCAGCAGTTCGGCCTGGGCGTGGGTCGCCAACGCCTCGACGATCTCGTCGAGATCCCCCTCCATGATCGCCTCGAGCCGGTAGAGGGTCAGGTTGATGCGGTGGTCGGTGCAGCGCCCCTGCGGGTAATTGTAGGTGCGGATCCGCTCGGAACGGTCGCCGCTGCCGACCTGGCTCTTGCGATCGGCCGCCGTCTTCGCGTCCTGCTCGGCGCGCATGGCATCGAGCAACCTGGCCTGCAGCACCTTCATCGCCTTGGCGCGGTTCTTGTGCTGCGACTTCTCGTCCTGGCAGCTGACTACCAGCCCGGTCGGCAGGTGGGTGATGCGCACTGCCGATTCGGTCTTGTTGACGTGCTGACCGCCGGCCCCCGAGGCCCGGTACACATCGACACGCAACTCGGTCGGATCGATCTGGATCTCGACATCCTCGGCTTCGGGGAGTACCGCCACGGTGCATGCCGAGGTGTGAATCCGTCCCTGCGCCTCGGTCTCCGGAACGCGCTGCACCCGATGGGTGCCGCTCTCGAACTTGAAGCGCGAGTAGACCCCCTGGCCACTGATCAGGGCAATCACTTCCTTGAAGCCGCCAATTTCTGCTTCCGCGGCGGAGAGAATCTCGACCCGCCACCCCTGGCGCTCGGCATAGCGCGTGTACATGCGAAACAGGTTGCCGGCAAACAGCGCCGCTTCATCACCGCCGGTCCCCGCACGAATCTCGAGGATGATGTTCTTGGTATCGTTAGGATCCCTCGGCAGCAGCAAAAACTTGAGCTGCTGCTCGAGCTCGGCCTGCGTGGCGGTCAGCTCGTCCAGTTCGGCACGCGCCATCTCCCGGACCTCCTGATCCGGATCCTTGAGCAGCTCCTGGCTACCGGCCGCGTCCTCGCGAACCTTGCACAACCGATGATAGACCGCCACCACTGAGCTGAGATCGGAGTGCTCCTTGGTGAGCGCACGGAAGCGCCCCTGGTCGGCCAGCACCCGGGGATCGGAAAGTTGACCTTCCACCTCGCGAAAGCGGTCGGCAACTTCTTCAAGCTTGTGCAACATTGACATATTTTATCCGATTGTAGGGGCGCGGTTGCCGCGCCCTGGGCGGGGTGACCCAGCCCCTACACCAATTCTTTATATTCTTTCCGCACCGCGACCGCCTCACCGCACGTCATCTTCCCTTCCGGGCAGGCGCCGCGCAGGCAGCCGGGGCCGGCGTCGGCAAAGAGCAGCGGGGCGGCCAGGCGGGCCAGGCGCAGCATCTCTTTGGCCATCGCGCGGATCTCCCACTGGGCGCGGCGACAGCAGCGCAGGGCGAAGAAGTGATGCAGTTCACGCGCGTTCATGGTCATCACCAGCTTGGTGGCCGCGGCGTTGGGCAGCACAAAACGGGCATCTTCGGCCGGAATCCCGGCGGCCAGCAGTTCGCGGTAAAGTTCATGGGTCGCCGCAAGGTGCTGATCAAAGCGTGCCAAAAGCGCCGGCTGACCGGCAATGCTCTCCGGAACCACGGCCTCGAATGGCGCTTGGTGAGAAACGTAGCGTTGACTCTGCTGCGAATAAGAGGCGATGCGGTGACGGACCAGCTGATGCGAACAGGCGCGACTGATCCCCTCGATGCCGAAGGTAAAGCTGGCATGCTCGAGCACCGACAGGTGCCCCATGTCGAGGATCTTGCGCAGCAGCTTCGGAGCCTGCTCCGGAGCACGCTCCAGCAGTTGGCCGATGCTGGCGTCGGAATAACAGAGCCGGGCGGCAGCGGCGGCCACCTGTTCGGGATCGGGAGTATGGGTCAGGAGTTGGACACGCATGGCCCTTCGCAATCGAGCTGGACCGCGCCGTCCGGGAACCGGGCCGAGTCCCGGGGCGGGACGCGGAGAGGATGGGTCGCGGCATTGCGGCCGCTGAAAAACAGGGACGACCCCGCAGGGTCGTCCCTGGAACTAGAACCTACTGTTTCTGCTCATATTTTTTGCGGAAGCGCTCGATCCGACCAGCGGTGTCGAGCAGCTTTTGCTTGCCGGTGAAGAACGGGTGGCAGTTCGAGCAAACCTCGGTGACGATCTCTTCTTTCTTGGTGGACCGGGTTTCGAAGGTGTTGCCGCAGTGGCATTTCACCGTGACCGGCTGGTATTTCGGATGGATCCCTTCTTTCATGACTCTCGCTCCTGAGCGGCCTGGCTTGGTACAGGCCTGATAATGTGGCGGCGTGCCGTTAAAGGTATGGATTATTAGCACTAGCGGCAGGGAATTGCAAGCCCTGTCGCATCACTGGTTCATCGAGTTGAAGAAGTCCTGATTGCTCTTGCTTTCACCGAGCTTGTCGAGGAGGAACTCCATGCTGTCGACCACGTTCATGCTGCTGAGGACCTTGCGCAACAACCAGATGCGCTGCAGCGTGGTCTGATCGATCAGCAGCTCCTCACGGCGGGTCCCCGACTTGTTGACATCGATGGCCGGGAAGGTGCGCTTGTCGACCAGGCGCCGGTCGAGCTGCAGTTCCATGTTGCCGGTCCCCTTGAACTCTTCAAAGATCACCTCATCCATCTTGCTGCCGGTATCGACCAGGGCGGTGGCGATGATGGTCAGCGACCCGCCTTCCTCGATGTTGCGGGCCGCGCCGAAGAAGCGCTTCGGCTTGTGCAGGGCGTTGGAATCGACCCCACCGGAGAGGATCTTGCCGCTTGGAGGCACTACCGTGTTGTAGGCGCGCGCCAGGCGGGTGATCGAATCGAGCAGGATCACCACGTCGCGCTTGTGCTCGACCAGTCGCTTGGCCTTTTCGATGACCATTTCGGCAACCTGCACGTGGCGGGTGGCCGGCTCGTCGAAGGTCGAGGAGATCACCTCACCCTTCACTGAACGCTGCATGTCGGTCACCTCTTCCGGGCGCTCGTCGATCAGCAGGACGATCAGGTAGACTTCGGGATGGTTGGTGGTAATCGAGTTGGCGATATTCTGCAACAGCATGGTCTTGCCGGTTCGCGGCGGGGCGACGATCAGGGCGCGTTGCCCCTTGCCGACGGGGGTGGCGATATCGACCACGCGCATCGACAGGTTATCGTGCGTGGTTTCGAGCACCAGGCGTTCGTTGGGGTAAAGCGGGGTGAGGTTGTCGAACAGCGTCTTCTCCCGCGCTACCGCCGGATCCTCGAAGTTGACCTCGGAGACCTTGAGCAAGGCAAAGTAGCGTTCTCCCTCCTTGGGCGGGCGGATCTGCCCGGACACCGTATCGCCGGTGCGCAGGTTGAAGCGGCGGATCTGTGAGGGGGAAACGTAAATATCATCAGGGCCCGGCAGATAGTTGGCATCCGGAGCGCGCAGGAAACCGAAACCATCGGGGAGGATTTCCAGAACTCCCTCGCCGAAGATGGCGCCGTTCTTCTCCGAGGTGGCATTGAGAACAGCGAAGATCAGGTCCTGCTTGCGCATCCCGGCGGCACCTTCCACACCGAGTTCCTTGGCGATCGCCGACAGTTCGGTGATCTTCTTTTCTTTCAATTCCTTCAGGTTCATCGTTTCTCCTGGCGGAGCGAACCCCGCATGTCACTTTTTTGGCGACGTCGGCACAGAGCGGTGATTTTCGGCCATTCAAGCCGAAAACGGTTTCGGATTTGCGATAAATTCAAAATGACTGGATCTGTCGTTGCGGGCTTACCGCTAAAAGGGCTCGGTTTATAACCTTCAACGTTTCAAGGACGTGGTCTTATCCGGGATCGGCGTATTGATCGAGCGTATTGATTGAAAGGAAGTCGGTATACTCTGGATAATGAACAGGGGAAGGTTCTATAAATCAGTCTTCGGCATTCTTACCGGCTTTTCCCCGCGCTGTCAACGGCAATTTCCATAAATTGCCGGGATTCTGCCAACATCGAAGCAAGACTCCCCCCAGGCCAGCAGTTCGACCGGCGGTGCGGTGCGCAACTCGGCAGGGATTTCCTGCCCGAGCCATTCCAGGGCTTTTTTGATTATATTGTCGCCGCCGGCCAGAGGATTGTCGGACTCGCCATTACGTTTGCTGATCTTGCTACCGTCGGCATTCAGAACCAGTGGCAGGTGCAGGTAAGCGGGAACTGGCAGATCCAGGCTGTTCAGTAGGAAGATCTGGCGTGGTGTCGACCCGAGCAGGTCGGCCCCGCGCACCACCTGATTGACGCCGCTGGCGGCATCGTCAACCACCACCGCCAACTGGTATGCCACCATCCCGTCGGCCCGACGCAGGATAAAATCGCCGACATCGGCGGCCAGGTTCTGCCCGTATTGGCCAAAGACACCGTCAGTGAAACTGAACCGTCGATCCGGCACCCGGACCCGTACGGCCCGCGGCAAACGCCCTGCGGACAGACCCTGCCGACAGGTTCCCGGGTAGACCGGACCTTCCTCGCCGGGATGGGGAGCGCTGGCGAGGATCTCCTTCCGGGAGCAGGCACAGTCGTAGAGCAGTCCCTTGTTTTGCAATTGCTCCAGCGCCGCAAGATAGGCGTCATGTCGACGACTCTGCCAGACAATTTCGCCATCCCAGCAAAACCCCAGAGCTTCAAGCGTAAACAGAATCTCGGCGGCAGCACCCGGGACGACCCGCGGCGTATCGAGGTCCTCGATACGCACCAGCCAGCGCCCCCCTGCGCGTCGGGCCAGGCAATAGCTGCCGACAGCCGCAACCAGCGAGCCGAAGTGCAGTGGCCCGGTCGGACTGGGGGCAAAGCGACCGGTGACAGTGGACTTTCCCATGTGAACCTGTGTCTTTCGGCCAGGAGGCCAGGGGATTCCAACCCGTTAAGAAATCATCGAGAAGAGTTTCCGACAAGCCGCTAAAATCACTTCGCTTTCGTCACTAATTCCATTGACAAAAGATAGGAAAAACACTATTTACGCTATACCAGATACCCGACTAAAGTCCCTGGAGAATGCTTCATGATCATCACCCGCGCTACGGAGTATGCCATCCGCGCCGTATTGTACATGGCCAGCCAACCTCAGGGCGAGATTATCTTCAAGAAGGACATCTGCCGAGCCCAGGAGATCACCCCGGCGTTCCTGACCAAGATTCTCCAACCGTTGATCAAGGCGGGAATCGTCGGATCCCAACGCGGCGTCGGCGGCGGGTTTTATCTGGCCAAGCCGGCTTCCCAAGTCAACCTGTTCGACATTGTCAAGACCCAGGAAGGCCCCCTGTACCTGAACCAGTGCCTGATCAAGGAGGGGAACTGCGGCCGGGAGTTTTTTTGTCCCGTGCACGGAGCCTGGAAGGAAATCCGCTCCGAGTTCATGTCCACCCTTTCCCGTTACGACTTTGCCACTCTGGCGTCCCGCCAGGGGGAAAGCCCTCCCACGCCGTCTTCCCTGGGGAAACCCCGCAGAAAAAAATCCGCCACAGCCTGAGTACATAAAAAACACCCTGGAGACCAGGAGGGCAAGTCATCCAGGGTGAAGCAGGAAGCCGCGTCCGGCTCCCTGTAAAATCCTTCTTGATGACATTATATCAGATCAGCGAAAATTTCCCAGCAAACCGACCAATAAATTCACCGTAACACATCGTTTCCCCTCTTGTTTTTTTTATAAAACCTCGCATAATGGCCGCAATCTCAGAATATTCTCACCCGAACCGGCAAGTCCGCATTAAGACCAGTTCGCATTTATAATACTTCTGGTGGATGCTTTTTCCCGCAGCTCAACCACGCATTGAGATGCAGAACAGGAGGCCCCGCGTGTTTTCCCGTCTAATTCTTCTCTCTGCCATCATCGGTTCGGTTGCCTTGGTGGCGGCCTGTACCGATCTCGCCGCGCTGCGCGTCAGCCGGCCAATCGCCCCGATTCAAGACTATGAAACCTTTTTGGTCGGCAATCTCGAGGCTGATTATGTCGGTGACGAGAACTGTCTGAAAAGCTGCCATACCCACGACAAACTCGCCAAGGATTTCAAGCTGTCGATTCACGGCGAACAGATCTCGGCGGAGACCGGACTGCCGCTGGTCAACTGCGAGTCGTGTCATGGCCCGGGGAGTCTGGCCATTGCCAATGCCACCGAGAAAAAGATCTGCGATTTCAAAACCCTGCTCCCCCTTGACGAGTTTCCCGCTCAGGCCCAGGCAATGCTCTGCCTGAAATGTCACTCGGCGGCCTCGACCCCGAACCTTGTCAATTGGAACAGCAGCATCCATGCGATGAACGACGTCAGCTGCTTTTCCTGCCACAAGTTGCACATGGGGCCACAGCAGAAACTGGGCCGCCACGAGCAGCAGGAGGTCTGTGAGGGCTGTCATCTCACGGTCAAAATGGAGTTTGCCCAGTTCTCCCATCACCCGGTGCCCGAACACAAGATGGCATGTACCGACTGCCACGATCCGCATAACTCCTCGAACTCCACCAACCTCAAGGGGATGCAGGTCAAGGCCGTCTGCACCCGCTGTCACATGGAATACCAGGGGCCGTTCGTCTACGAACACGCCGATGTCACCGAGGACTGCACCAACTGCCACAACCCTCACGGTTCACCCAACAATAACCTGCTGACGGTCAATCAGCCGTTCCTCTGCATGCAGTGTCACGCCGGCCACCATGGCCAGCGATCCGACCAGGGGTCTCTTGACAACACGTCGATGAAACAGGCGTTTTTCACCCGCTGCACCGATTGTCATACGTCCATTCACGGCAGCGATATTCCGACCGTACATGGCCGCGGTGGCTTCATCGCACGCTAGACGTCTGGGCAATATTCAATTGGAGCCAGGAGGCGACAGTGAACGGATATAAACTTTGGGTGTCAGCGCTTTGTGGACTGCTTTTGACCGGTGCAGGCAGCGCATTGGCCGACATCGGCGATATCGAGTCGGCCGTCAAGGCCGCAACCGAGGCCAGCGTATCGCTCGGTTACCGCGCCACCAGCGTACATGGTACCCCCGGCCGGGCCCTCGAATACGACAGCCTGGAATCAAGCCCGCTTTTCAAGTCCCGGCTTTTTACGGACCAGGGCCCCTACCGGCTCGACCTCGGGTTTGACTATCTGAACGAGGATGATTTTTCCGCCGAGGCGCACCTCGATACGCGGGGGATAATGCGTCTTGACCTTCGCTCCCAAAGGTTTTCCCACAACCTCGACCATATCCCTTATGACAACGGCTACCGGGGCGTGCCGGTAGACGACAGCACGATGCGCACCCAGACGGCAGCTCCCGTCGCGGGGAGCCGCCCGGAGGGTTGGTTCCAGAATTCAACCACGGGCCAGGAACTGCGTGCCTACTACACGGACCAGAACCCCGGTGACGATTACAGTCTGCGCCTCGACATGAACGAGGTGAAAATGAAGATCAAGTGCCCGGACTATCCGGCGCACGTCAATCTCTCTTACTGGCGTTACGAGAAGCAGGGCGACAGGCAGCTGCGCTTCGCCTCCGAGGGCGGCATCCAAGGGACCGGCGCTGTCGATAATGCAAATTGCGTCGGCTGCCACATGCAGAGCAAGACCCGCGACATCGACCGGGTCACCGAAGAACTCAAGGTGAGCGCCGATGCGCATGCCGGCTTCGTCGACGTGGTGCTGGAAACCCTGTATCGCACCTTCCGCGACCGCGAAGAGATTCCGACCGATACCTTCGG
>JAMPXI010000100.1 GCA_023701265.1 Desulfuromonadales bacterium
ATGGCAACTCAAACGTATGACTGGGCGGCGATCGCCAAGAACCCGAAGTTCGTCGAACTTCATCACCGCAAGCAGCGGTTCCTGTTTGGTTGGTGGATCTTCTCCACCGTCTATTACTTCCTGCTGCCGATCGGCGCAGCCTATGCCACGGACCTGTTCAAGATCAAGCTCCTGGGCAACATCAACTTCGGCTATGTTTTCGCCCTCTCCCAGTTTTTCGTCTCCTGGGGGCTGGCCCACTATTACGCCCACGTGGCCAACAAGGACTTCGACCGCCTGACCCGTGAACTGGTCAGCGAGCTCGCTGGTAAATAAGGAGGCCACCGACTATGAAACGTCTGCAACTTTTCCTGATGACCGCCTTCCTGCTGGCCCTGCCGAACCTGGCGCTGGCTGCCGAAATCAAGGCCAACAAGACCATCACCATCAGCTTCTTCCTGGTGATCATCGCCATCACCCTGTCGGTCGTCATCTGGTCGGCCAAGCGCACCAAGACCGCTGCCGACTTCTACGCCGCCGGCGGCGGCATTACCGGGACCCAGAACGGCTGGGCGATCGCCGGCGACTACATGTCGGCCGCTTCGTTCCTCGGAATCTCCGGGATGATCTCGCTGTACGGGTACGACGGCTTCATGTACTCGGTCGGCTGGCTGGTGGCCTACATCACCGTGCTGCTGATCGTTGCCGAGCCGTGCCGCAACGCCGGCAAGTACACCCTCGGCGACATCCTGGCCTTCCGCACCCAGCCCAAGCCGGTCCGGGCCGTGGCCGCCATCTCCACCGTGGCCGTCTCGACCTTCTACCTGACCGCGCAGATGGTCGGTGCCGGCAAGCTCATGGCACTGTTGGTCGGTTTCAACTACACCATGTCAATCGTCGGCGTCGGCATCCTCATGATCGGCTACGTCGTCTTCGGCGGCATGACCGCCACCACCTGGGTCCAGATCATCAAGGCCGGCCTGCTCATGTCAGGCGCCGCCCTGCTGTCGGTGCTGGTTGGCGCCAAGGCGGGCTTCAACCCGATCCAGTTCTTCTCGGATATCGTCAGCAGCCCGAACATCCAGGACCACGTCTCCAAGCTGCTCCTGCGCGACGGCATCACCATGACCGGCGAGGCTGCCGGCCAGCGTTTCCTGGAGCCGGCCCTGTTCATGAAGGCACCGCTCGACCAGATCTCCCTGGGGATGGCGTTGGTGCTCGGTACCGCCGGGATGCCGCACATCCTGATGCGCTTCTTCACCGTGCCGACCGCCCAGGCCGCCCGCAAGTCGGTCATCATCGCCATGTGGATCATCGGCATGTTCTACGTGCTGACCACCCTGCTCGGCTTCGGCGCCGCCATCCACGTGACCCCGCAGGGGATCACCGCGGTTGACGCCGGGGGCAACATGGCCACCCTGCTGCTGGCCCAGCAGCTCGGCGCCAACATCGCCCCGGTTGTCGGCGACATTTTCCTGGCGTTCCTCTGCTCGGTGGCCTTCGCCACCATCCTGGCGGTCGTCTCCGGCCTGGTACTGGCGGCCTCGGCAGCCATCGCCCATGACATCTACGTCAACGTCATCAAGGACGGCCACGCCGACCAGCACGAGCAGGTCATGGCGGCCCGCATCACCTCCCTGGTCGTCGGTGCCATGGGGATCGTCATCGGCATCGCGGCGGAGAAGCAGAACGTCGCCCACCTGGTGGCGCTGGCCTTCGCCGTCGCCTCCTCGGGGAACCTGCCGGTCGTGGTGCTGTCGCTGTTCTGGCGGCGCTTCAACACCGCCGGCGTCATCTGCGGCCTGGTGGTCGGGACGATCGCGTCGATCGGCCTGGTGATGGTCTCCCCGAACATGACCTATCCGCAGAGAGTTGCCGATGGGGCCAAGAAGGTCATCGCCGCCATGGAGGCCAAACAGGCCGCCCTGCCGGCTGGTGCGGTACTGGACGAGAAGGATGCCAAGGCGCTGGTCAAGGCCAAGGACGACTTCGCCAAGAACGACGGCGGCACTTCGATGCTTGGCCTGAAAGCCCCGCTGTTCGGCCTGAAGAACCCCGGCATCGTGTCGATCCCGCTCGGCTTCCTCGCCGCGATCCTGGGCGCCCTGGCGTTCCGCGAGAAGCGGTCCGAAGAGATGTTCGACGAGGTCTATGTCCGCCAGAACACCGGCATCGGCATGGCCAAGGCCGTCGATCACTAATTCCCTTGGGGAACTTGGTTGTGATAAAAAGGGGGAGGCCTCGCGCCTTCCCCTTTTTTTCGCCGGATGACCCGCTGACCGGTAATTATCAACTCCCTGCCAGGACCTAGCGCATGTCGCCCAGCAGGCAGACAACACCGCAACTTCAAGACTTCGTGAGGCGCTTCGAGGAGCAGCTGCAGTGGTTCCTGCGCCATCTCGACCGCCCCGCGGCACTGGCTCTGCTGGCCAATCTCAGCGACGGCCTGGCCCGGGAGCGTGGCGCCATTCAGAACATGGAGAAAAGCCGCGCGGAGATGCTTGCTCAGGCAGCCCAAAGCAACAGCTATGCAGAATTATGCGAAATCGAGCACGCACTCACCGTATTGGAGATTGCCCGTTTCCTGTCCTGCGGCTCGGTCACCGGCCTGCACCGGGGGTGCACGGAATACCGTGACCTGTTGGCGGCGCGCACCATCACGCTGGTCATCGCGGAACTGAAAGAACAGGGACTGGGAGAGCCCGCTCTTCCCTTCGCGCTGGTCAGCATGGGGAGTGACGGGCGTGAAGAACAGACTCTGGTGACCGATCAGGATTATCTGATCGTCTATGCCGATGGCGGCGCTGAAGCGGCCGATGAGTATTTCCGGATTTTTTCGGACCTGTTGGTGGAGCGGTTGGCCGAAGTCGGCTTTGCCAAGTGCACCGGCGACATCATGCCATCCAATCCAACCTGGAGAGGATCGCGCCAGCAGTGGAAACAGCGACTGATGGCGATTGTCCGCTATGAGTACGAAGAGTATGCCAAGAATCTGATGGACCTCATCGTGCTCTCGGACGCACGTTACGTAGCCGGCGACCGGGCTATCGCCGCCGATCTGATCGAGTTGATTCACGACTTCGAACAAAGCTACTTCCAGGTTCTTTGGGGGATGGCTCGGGCAGCCACCGAAATGAAAGTCGGGCTGGGAATGCTCGGCGGGCTTTGGACCGACCGCAAGGGTGAGCACCAGGGGTTGCTCAATCTCAAATTGCTCGGCTGGGCCCCCCTGGTCATGAATGTGCGCATCCTGGCCGTCAATATGGGCGCGAAGGCCACCAACACCCTGAAACGCATTGCCCTGCTCGAGGAGGACAAGCGTCTCTCCCCGGCCAATGCGGCCGAACTGAGCGAGGCCTATCACGTATTGACCAGGCACCGCATCCTGCTGCAAATTTGTAAATTGCGCGGCGAGTGCACCGACAGCTATCATCTCGACCCCCAGAAACTGAGCGACGACGAGGAAGAGGAATTGCGAAGGGCGCTGGTCAGCATCAAGGATCTGCAGCAGGTGATCCGCACCAACTTTTCAACCATGTAACCTGCTTCAGGGGATGATTATGACCACCAATGAGAAACCCAAACGTTCGCTGCTGTCCCGCATTATTTCACTGGAGGGGGCCATGGCCGCTTTCGGCCTGTACTCTCTGGTCACCGGCCTCAGAGACGGGCAGGAACTCCAGATTTTCTGGGGGGTGATGATCCTCGGCGGGCTCTGTGTCCTGGTCGCGGTGCGAAGCCGCGACTGGAAGAAACACTGGGAAGAGGTGGAAGCGGCATCCGTTGGGAGGTCGCGTCCCACCCCCCCGGAGCATACCGATACGACCCAAAAGGAGAAATGACATGGCGGAGACCATCGGCATGCGCCGCATCCGCAAGACCTTGATCATCCACCGCATCGTGCAGATTGCGCTGATTGCCCTGCTGCTGTATATGGCTCTGCACTTTATGCAAAAGTTCGAGACTGCCGGCAATATGAAACCGTTCTATAACAGTCTGATTATCACCCTGTTGATTCAGGTGGCACTGTTCTTTCCGATCCGTAAATTTACCGAGAGGGAGGCGATTCGCGAAATCAATGCTGCCGCCAACGACACGCCGTCCGTGGAGGAGTCCAAGCAGCTGCGCACCCAGCGTTTGATCGCAGACTTTATAAAAGCAAGCGTATTCATCTTCTTCGTCGTCTTCATTCTTACCGCCCCGCCAATCGATTTCCTGCTCAGCACCACCTTTTTCTGCTGCATTGGCACCGTACTCAGCTATCTGCAGAACTTCAACTTCGCAGTACGGCGCCGGCTGGCGGGAGGCGGCACCCCCTAGCCGCACCGGCATGGAGTTACTCCGCCGCTGGCGCCGTCAAAAACTTCAACGCCAGATGTTCCCCGCAGCCTGGCGGAGCATCCTGGACGAAAACGTTCCGCCCTGCCGTTCCCTGCCGGAATCGCTGCGGGCCGTCTTCGAAAAACACGTACGGGTGTTCCTGGACGAGAAGCGTTTCGAAGGGTGCGGCGGGCTGGAAGTAACCGACGAGATGCGGGTGACAGTGGCGGGCCATGCTTGCCTGCTGCTGCTGCACGACCCGGATGGTTACTACCCCCGTCTCGGTACCGTAGTGATTTATCCGGAGAGTTTCGCGACGCCGATCCGGGCGACCGATCATGTGGGGATCGTCACGGAAACCGTTGAGGAGCGACTCGGCGAGTCGTGGGAAGAGGGGACTGTCGTCTTGGCCTGGGACAGCATCCAGGAGGTCATTCGCGGCGGCAGCGGCGACTGCAACGTGATCATCCACGAGTTCGCGCACCAGATCGATGCACAGCGCAAGCTGAGCGCCGGGCGACCGCTGCTTACCCAGGGGGATTGCCGCAACTGGGAGGAACTGCTGGCCGCCGAGCAGAGACGGCAGCGCACGGCGTTTCGCCGCGGGCGACCATCAGTTCTCGATCCTTACGCTTTCACCAGCCCGGAGGAACTCTTTGCCGTGGCTAGCGAAACCTTCTTCATGCGCCCCGTCCGCTTCAAGAACAATCACTCCGAACTGTACACCGAACTACGGACCGTCTATGGAGTGGATCCGGCGGAGTGGATCATCACTCAGCACGTTCCTTGCATCCCTCGATGACCTTTAACCCCCGCCTCGCCGCCTCTGCAACCTCCGGCGTCCGCGCCAAATCAACCGCAGTCAGAAAATAGTGCCAGGCGGCCGTATCGCAACGCTGCTTCTGCAACATGGACTGCCCGGCGCCAAGATAGGCCTGGTCGAGGGCCGCGTCGCCGGGACGTTCGGCAATCACCCGGCGAAACAGGGTCAATGCCTGGTCGGACTGGCCATGTTCCAACAGGAAACGGCCGATGATCAGGACGTTGCCGGTGGCCAGCTGCCCGCGTTGCGCTCGGCTCTCCAGGGTGAGGTAACGCGCGGCGGCATGCGGCAGGTCATCACGCTCCAGGGCACGAACGATATCGGTCACAACATCGACAAGGTCGGCACGGGAACGCGAGATACGTGGCCCCTTGAGCTGCAGCAGCCCGGGAAGCCGATCACTGGCCGCCGCCAGCCCCATTCCAGCCAGAAACCCGCCGATGTGGGCGCCATGAGCCACTCCCCCGCCTTCCGAACCGCTCAGCAGAAACGGCAGGAGGTTGTCGACCAGCAGGTAAAACCCGAGGACCAGGCGGGCCGACACCAGCACATGAGTCATCAACAGCGGGAAGAGGAAGACAAACACCTTGACCTGGTTGCGTGGGAACCACACAAAGTAGAAGCCGAGCACGCCGGAGATCGCGCCGGAGGCGCCGATCAGCGGCACTTGGGAACCCGGCACGAACAAGGCGAAAAACAGGGTCGCGGCGATCCCCGCACCAAGGTAGCCGGCCAGATAGCGCCAACGACCCATGCGGTGCTCGACATTGTCGCCGAAAATATAGAGGAACAGCATGTTGCCGGCGAGGTGCAGCCAGCCGGCATGCATGAACATCGCCGTAAACAGGCTCAGCAGGGAGCCCTGTGCCGGACGATAACCGTAGCGGAAGACCGCCAGGTCGTAGGCGCTGACCTGGTCGAGCACCGACTGGATCGGCCAGTCGCCGTGCAGGTTCAGGGCATTCAGATAGTCGAGCAGCAGCGGGTCGTTCAGGTCGGGACGGGTCAGCGACAACGGCAACGTCACCACCGCAAAAACCGCAATGTTGATCACCATCAGCGCATAGGTGACCCAGGGGGTCGTGCGCGGATTGGGGATGTCACCGACAGGTAGAAACATGAAAGTCGCTCGCCCTAGTCTCCTGCGCGGTTAGTTCGCTGCACAGGACACTCGCTTGTCTTTTCAGTTTTTCACGGGTATGTTGGCCGTCAGCAAGCACGCCAGGGAGCAGTCATTATGCACTCAGTCACCATGCAAGGCCAACAGCAGAAGATCACCGTCGGCAAGATTGTCTGCGTCGCCCGCAACTACGCCGAACACGCCCGGGAACTTGGCAATCCAGTTCCGGACAAGGCCGTGCTGTTCATCAAGCCGGCCAGCAGCATTCTGGCCGATGGCGGCACGGTGATCATCCCTGCCTATAGCAGCGGCTGCCACCACGAGATCGAACTGGCCGTGCTGATCGGCCGCCCCGGCAAGGACATTGCCGAAGCGGAGGCTTTATCCCATGTTGCCGGCTACGGCGTGGCCCTCGACCTGACGTTGCGCGATGTCCAGACGGAACTCAAGGCGAAGGGACTTCCCTGGGAGATCGCCAAGGCCTTTGACACCTCCTGTCCGCTTTCCACCTTTGTGCTCACCGAAACGGTGGCCGATCCGCAAAATCTGCGCCTGCGCCTGACCGTCAACGGTGTGCCGCGCCAGGACGGGACCACCGCCGACATGCTGCGCCCGGTCGCGCGACTGATCAGCGAAGCATCAAGTTATTTCACCTTGGAGGCCGGCGACATCCTTCTCACCGGCACCCCCTCCGGCGTCGGCCCGATCCGGAGCGGCGACCGGGTCGAGGCGGTGATTGACGGGGTGGGAACGTTGACGGTTGATGTTTTGTAGGGGCGTGATTTATCACGCCCAGGGCGCAATGAATTGCGCCCCTACATCTGCATCACCCTCACTCTATTGCTCTCAATATGCGCCTGTCGCGTCGGTTCCGGCAGCCGGTAGCCGCACCCGCAATCCAGCACGACCTGTACGGCCCGTTCCATATCGACCTTGTGGCCGGGGGAAACATACAGCGGCTTGATTCTGTCACGCGTCCGCACCACCCGCCCAATCTCTGCGCCGTCATCCATCAGGCAGGACCAGTCTCCCCGCCGGGACCCCGGCACATCATGCGCCCCGCACAAGCGGCTCTTGGCACAGCCGATGGTCGGCAGGTCGAGCCACAGGCCGAGATGGCTGGCAAGTCCCAGCCGGCGCGGGTGGGCAATCCCCTGGCCGTCGACCAGCACCACGTCGGGAATCCGCTGCAGCTTGCGGAATGCGGCGAGCACCACCGGCAGTTCGCGGAAGGAAAGCAAACCCGGCACGTAAGGGAAGGCCCTGTCGGCCGAAGCCGTCACGCACTCCGTAACCTCTCCGGTCAACAGGTCGAAGAGCACCACCGCTGCATAGACCGACGTGGCAAAACGGGCGTTGGAGACATCGACCCCGGCCACCAGCCGCACTGATGCCGCAACGTCGTCCCGCAGCACGACCCTCCCCGCCAGTTCGCGCTGGAGGGCAATTGCTTCCTTGGGAGAAAGGTCCCATGGATGAAGATCAGAGAATTGCATACTGAAAATCTATGAATTCAGCGCTGCACTAACGACCCCCCTGACCCGCTACGCGGGCCATCCCCCCTGCTACGCAAGGGGGACTTGCCTCCCCTGCGCAGTAGGGGAGGTGCCCGCAGGGCGGAGGGGTCTAAATCACCCCACCCGGTTCTGCGGTTTCCCTTCCACGAACGCCCGAACGTTGGCAGTGGCGGTATCGAGTAAACGCTGGCGGGCGGCACGGGTTGCCCAGGCGAGATGCGGAGTGATCACGCAGTTGGGCGCGGTCAGCAGCGGGTTATCGACCGGCGGCGGTTCCTGGGCCAGGACGTCGAGCCCGGCTCCGGCAATTTGTCCGCTCTGTAACGCGGCAGCCAAAGCCGCCTCGTCGACCAGCGGTCCGCGTCCGGTGTTGATCAGGTAGGCCGTTGGCTTCATCGTCGCCAGTCGGGCTGCGTTGACCAGGTGGCGGGTTTCCTCGATCAGCGGGCAATGCAGGCTGACCACGTCGGCTTGGGTGAACAGCTCATCGAGCCCGACAAAGGAGACATCCGGCCACTTCGCCTGATCCGGCGTCCGGGTTTGCACCAGTACCCGCATGCCGAAGGCCAGGGCCACACGCGCCACCGCCTGGCCAATGGCCCCGAAGCCGACGATACCGAGGGTCAGCCCGGCCAGTTCAACCTGGGGGGTTTCCCAGAAGGCAAAGTCGGGAGAAGCACTCCAGCGTCCTTCCCGGACCAGGTCGGCATGCCGGCCCACGCCCCGGGTCAGTTCCAGCAGCAGGGCAAAAACATGTTGAGCGACCGAAGGCGTGCTGTAGGCGGGGACGTTGGTCACGACAACGCCGCGTTCACGGGCCGCTGCCACGTCAACCACGTTGTAGCCGGTCGCCAGCACGCCGATGTAGCGCAGTTCCGGCAAGGCGGCCATTTCCGCGGCACCGAGCAGCACCTTGTTGGTCAGCACCACCTGCGCGCCCGCCGCGCGTTCCAGCATCAGCGCCGCCGGGGTGCGGTCATGCACGGTCAGGTCACCCAGGGCGGCCAGCGGCGCCCAGTCGAGGTCGCCGGGGTTGGCGGCATGGCCGTCGAGTACGACGATTTTCATAACCATCCTCCGAAACTGAAAATGGGGACAGGATTGGCTCCTGTCCCCATTTTACACGCAGTTCTTCCGTGCGTTTTACTTATTTCTTCTCCTCGATGACCGCCTGCGCCGCCGCCAACCGGGCGATCGGTACGCGGTAGGGGGAGCAGGAGACGTAGTCGAGGCCGATGCGGTGGCAGAACTTGACCGACGAGGACTCGCCGCCATGCTCACCGCAGATGCCGAGCTTGAGATCGGGACGGGTGGCCCGCCCTTTCTCGCACCCCATCTTCACCAGCATGCCGACGCCGACCTGGTCGAGAGCCACGAACGGGTCGTTGGGGTAGAGTTCCTGCTCGACATAGAAGGGGAGGAACCTGCCGGCATCGTCGCGCGACAAGCCATAGGTGGTCTGGGTCAGATCGTTGGTGCCGAAGGAGAAGAATTCAGCTTCCTTGGCGATTTCGTCGGCGGTCAGCGCAGCGCGCGGCAGTTCGATCATGGTACCGATCAGGTATTTGACCTTGACACCGTATTCGGCGATCACTTCATCGGCCACGCGGATCGCGCTCTTGCGCAGCACCGCCAGTTCCTTCACTTCGCCGACCAGCGGGATCATGATCTCGGGGATGATCTCGTACCCTTCGTTCTTGATCAGTTCGCAGGCGGCCTCCATGATTGCCCGCACCTGCATGTCGTAGATTTCCGGGAAGGTGATCGCCAGGCGGCAGCCGCGATGGCCGAGCATCGGGTTGAACTCGTGCAGCGATTCGACCTTGGCTTTGAGCGTCGCCGCCGGCACATGGATTTCCTTGGACAGGGCCTCGATCTCCGCTTCGGTGTGGGGGAGGAACTCGTGCAGCGGCGGGTCGAGCAGGCGGATCGTCACCGGCAGCCCCTTCATCACCCGGAAGATGCCGAGGAAGTCGCCTTTCTGCATCGGCAGGATCTTGGCCAGCGCCTTCTGGCGGCCCTCGAGGTCGGCGGCGAGGATCATCTCGCGCACCGCCATGATCCGCTCGCCTTCGAAGAACATGTGCTCGGTGCGGCACAGACCGATCCCCTCGGCGCCGAAATCGCGCGCCACCTGGGAATCGTTCGGGGTATCGGCGTTGGTGCGCACCCGCAGCCGGCGGATGCCGTCGACCCAGCCCATCAGCTGACCGAAAGCACCGGTCAGTTCCGGCTTGACCGTGGGCACCTGACCGAGGATCACCTCACCGGAGGAGCCG
>JAMPXI010000101.1 GCA_023701265.1 Desulfuromonadales bacterium
CCCGGAAGGGGCGATCCGCCGCCTGGAAAAGGCTGATGGCACCTTCGAGTACGTCTCCGACGATCACGTCTGCATCGGTTGCGGCGTTTGTTCCGGGATCTGTCCGTGCGGGATCTGGGCGATGGATGTGATGGGGTAGAAGGCAGGACCGGCGGGCGGTGCAACGGGGGGAGAGGATTCGTCTCCTTTCTGCCCCCGATCAATGCACTACAACGGTTTTTGTTTGAGGTTTTCCTCTATCATCCGTAGAGACTCCTTGAGGTCGATCGGTTTGGAGATATAAGCATCCATTCCGGCCGCAAGGCAGCTTTCCTCGTACCCCTTGAGAGCATTGGCCGTCATGGCGACGATGGGGATATGGCCACCTCGGGCGCGCTCCTTCTCCCGGATGGCGCCGGTAGCCTCGAAACCGTTCATGCGCGGCATCTGCACGTCCATCAGAATCAGGTCGAATTTCCCGGTTTCCCACAGTTCGACCGCCTTCTGCCCGTTCTCGGCGAAGTCGATTTCATAATTTGACCGCTGAAACATCAATCCCAGAACCTGCCTGATGGTCGGCTCGTCCTCGGCAATAAGGAGCCGTGGTTTTGTCATCTCCGCGGCGCGGGGGATGTCCCCGCCCGGCGCCGTTTGCCCTGCCGCGCTGCTGGCGCCCTGCTCCATTTCGGCCTCGCCGAGGGGGATGGTAAAGGAAAAAGTGCTCCCTTTCCCCTCAATGCTTGTGAAGGTGATGGCTCCCCCCATGAGTTCAACAATTTGCTTGCTGATGACAAGACCGAGGCCGGTGCCGCCGTAAGTGCGGGAATGCGATTCGTCCACTTGGCTGAAGACATGGAACAAGCGGTCCTTCTTGTCGTCGGGAATGCCGATGCCGGTGTCGGCAACGGTGAAGGTGAATTCCCGCTTGCCGCCGGGCACGCCCCTCCCCGCCGCGATGCGCAGTTCCACCTTCCCTTTTTCAGTGAACTTGACCGCGTTGCCGACCAGGTTCGTCAGAACCTGATTGAGTCGTGTCTGATCGCCAATCAAAGTCTCTGGCACCCCACCATCCACGGTGAAATTGAGATCGAGTCCCTTGCTCGTGGCAACGGGAAGAATGATGTCGAACGTGGAATCGATGAATTTCCGCAATAAGAACGGTTTTTCATCGAGCAGCAATTTACCTGCCTCTGATTTTGACAGATCGAGGATGTCGTTGAGAATCCGGACGAGGGAATGGGCGGCGGCGCGGGCTTTCTCGATGAATTCCCGCTGCTCGGCCAGGAGAGGCCCTTCGAGGGTGATGTCGAGCATGCCGAGAACACCGGTCATCGGGGTGCGCAGCTCGTGGCTCATGTTGGCGAGAAACTGGCTCTTGGCCTGGGTGGCCGCCTCGGCCGACTCCTTCGCCTGCTGCAACTGCTCCTTGATAATGACCAGGTCATTGATGTTCAGAGCCGTACCGAACCAGCGGACGATCTCCCCTGCCGCGTTGCGAATCGGTCGCCCGCGCACCTTGAACCATTCGAATGCGCCGTCGCGCCGCCGGACCCGGTATTCAAGGTCGTAGGGAGCGCGTTCCTGAACGGCCGCTTGCCAGGCGGCAAACGCCCGCGGCCGGTCATCGGGGTGCAGCAACTGGTTCCAGCCGTCCCCCAGATGCTCGCTCACCGGCACGCCGGTGTAATCGGCCCACTGCTGGCTCTGGTAATCGCAGTAGCCATCGGGTCTGGTCGTAAAAATCATGCCGGGGACCGATTCGAGCGTCTGCCGGAAGAACAGCTCGCTCTCTTGCAACTTCTCCTCGGCCCGCTTGCGCTCGGAGATGTCCTGGAATACGGTGGCAAACTTCCCCTTTTCCGGCGAAAAGACGGCAATATGGAAATGCTTGTTCATCGGAACAAAATGTACTTCGAATGATTCAGGTTTTCCAGTCGATGCTACTTCGGCATAGGTATCAAGATATGGCGCCTCACCTGTGCCGTATAATTCCGATGCCTTTTTGCCAATTGCCCTGCTCCGTTCCAGCCCGGTGACGTTCTCAAAAGCGGGATTCACGTCAACAATTATATAATCAACTGCTTTTCCGGAAATGTCGTAGACCAGTTCATGAAGAGCCAGGCCTTCTGACATGGAACCATAGATATCTGCAAGCCTCTTCTCGTTTTTGCGTAGCGCCTCCTCGGCCTGTACGGACACCTTCCACAGCCGCGCCAACTCCTGATTCTGCGCCTGGAGTTCCTCGCCTTGTACCTGGAGTTCCGCATTGACTCTCTGAAGTTCCTGATTGGCTGCCTGGAGATGAGCCTCGCTCCGGCGCAGCGCCTCCTCGGCTTGCTTGCGCGCGGTAATGTCGGTAAACGCCACAATGCAGCCGATGATCTGTTTCTTATCGTTGACAAGTGGTGCGGCGTTGAGGAGCAGAATGGATGGCTGATGATCGCCCCGCTCGAATACGACTTCGACATTTTCGGACCGGTCGCCATGCAGCGGGGCAGCAACGGAAAAGAGCGTGGAGGTATCCATTAACCGTAACGGGAACAGCTCGTTGAACTTCCTCTGCAGGGGGTTTTCTCCGCACAGGGCACGGGCGTGCCGGCTGGCTTGAATGATTCTTCCTTTTGCGTCGCAGACCACGATCGCCTCCCCCGCCTGCTCGATGATGGAACGGGCGAGTTTCTCCGCGGCGACAATCTCTTCATCGCGCTTTTGTTGCGTGAGGTCGGTGACCACCACGCTCATCCCCCGGCCGCCAGGTCGTTCAGGTCGAAGCCGAGGCTGGCGAAGTTTTTCGTCAGTTCCTCGGACTTCTCCTCGAACGACAGGTAGACGCCCGGCTCGCCATACTCCGTTGCCCCGCGCACCAGGAACTCCATGGCCAGCAGGGTTTTGCCGCAGCCGGCGCCGCCGCAGACCAAGGTCGGCCGGCCCATGGGCAAGCCGCCGCCGGTGATCTCGTCCAGCCCCTTGATCCCGGTCGGGGATTTCTGCAGGGGTTCGACTGCCGGTTTTACGTTCCTTTTCGGTTTGGCCATGTGAGTCCCCCTGATGAAGATTGATCCTATGGAAACGCGGTGGCGGGATTTCCCCCGCAAGCATTGCATCCGACGCCAAAGATTGCATCAAGACAGCTATCAAACGTTCCAATCGTACCGCAAGACAACGCGACTAGCAAGATGGGTTATCCGTAGTGTCCCAACGTTTAACTGCATAAAATTAACCGGTTATCGATTTCGTCCGGTTTGATGTTTGTCGCGCGATTTCGCAATCAGCTGGTTTGCAAGCCAATTTTAATGCTGTAATGCGCCGCCGTCGGGGTTTCAAGGAGAATCAGCGAAAGGTGAATTGGTGCCCGCCCCCCTGGAACTCCGGGGTTTCGCCCCGGGCGGCGACCCGCCAGATGTTGATTGCCCGGCGACGAGACCCCGGGACTTAATCCAACGGACAGACCATGGTCGGGTTCGCTGAAGCGCAGAGCTGCCGGCGGCGGGTGCTGCTCGGCTATTTCGGGGAGCGGCTGGGCGAGGACTGCGGCAATTGCGACATCTGCCTCAATCCGCCGGAGCGCTACGACGCCACGGTCGACGCGCAGAAGGCGCTCTCCTGCGTGTACCGCACCGGCCAGCGCTTCGGCATCGGCCACGTGGTCGACGTGCTGCGCGGCGCGCGCAGCGAGCGAATCCGTGAACTCGGCCACGCCCGGCTGTCGACCTACGGCATTGGCAGCGGGCGGAGCGCCGAGGAGTGGACGGGGCTGATTCGTCAGCTGATCCACCACGGCTATCTGGTCCAGGATGTCGCCCGCTACTCGGTGCTGACCCTGATTGAAGCCGCTCGGCCGCTGCTGCGCGGCGAGGAACATCTGGAACTGGCGCGGCCGCGCCTGCGGGTCAAGGTGCAGCAGAAGAAGGGGCGTGCCAAACTCGGTGACTTCGATTACGATGAGGTGCTGTTCGAGCGCCTGCGCGCGGTGCGCAGGCGGCTGGCCGATGCCGAAGGGGTGCCGCCCTTCGCCATCTTCGCCGACGCTGCCTTGGCCGAGATGGCGGCAGTCATGCCGACCAGTGAGGCCGCACTGCTTGCCGTCAGTGGCGTCGGCAGGCACAAGCTGCGCCGTTTTGGTAGCGAGTTTCTCGACGAGATCGTCAGCTTCGTGGGACGATAACCGGACCCATTAACGCAAAAAGGCGGGCCAATCGGCCCGCCTTTTTGCGTCTGTGCGGTGATGTCAGATCAGTCAATCAGCCCGATCACTGCTTTGACGCACTTCTCGATCCCTTCGGCGGCCTCGGCGATGCCGCCGGCCAGCATGTAGGCCGGGGACGAGACCAGTTTGTTGGTTTTGTCGACCACGAACTCGCGGGCAGGGCACTGCACGTGCTGGCTCCCCATGCCGGTCAGCGCCGCGGCGGTGCCGGCGTCGGTGCCGATGGTCAATTGGTGGGGGAGTTTGTCGGCGCCGAGCACTTTGGAAAGGATCGCCGGGGCGATGCACACCGCGCCCACCGGTTTTTTCGCGGCCACCATTTCGCGGATGAGGCGCGCCACCTCGGGGTTGACGCTGCAGTCAGCGCCCTTGACCGCGAAGTCGCACAGATTCTTGGCGGCGCCGAAGCCGCCGGGGAGGATCAGGGCGTCGATCTCCGCGGCCTTTACCGTGGCGAGATCCTTGATCTTGCCACGGGCGATGCGCGCGGCCTCGACCAGCACGTTGCGTGTTTCATTGGCGGCGACCTCGCCGGTCAGGTGGTTGACCACGTGCATCTGCGCGATGTTCGGTGCCATGCATACCGCCTCGGCACCGTTGCGGTCGATCGCCAGCAGGGTGATGACCGCCTCGTGAATTTCGCTGCCGTCGTAGACGCCGCAGCCGGACAGGACCACGCCAATCTTCTTCGCCATCGTCATTTCTCCTTGGGAAAGAGTCGCTTTTGCGGAAAATCCGTGCAGACAAGATTAAGGGAACTGGCGGGGATGTCAAGGTCATCGATGTGGTCCCGATGCGCCCCGGTGTGATATGCTCCCGGAATGTTTAATTTCAACCCCCCGCAACCCCCTGCGCCGGCACTGGACCTGAAACCGGTCCGGGCGGCCCTGTTCGATCTCGACGGCACGCTGGTTGACGTCGATATGCAGGTTTTCGTGCCGCTCTACCTGCGCCGGCTGGCCGCCCGCCTGGAGCCTTATGCCGAGCCGCGGCGCACGTTCAACACCCTGCGTGCTGCAGTGATGGCCATGCTGGGCGATACCTCCGGCGACTGTTCCCTGGAGGAATTGCTGCGTGCCATGCTGGCCGGGGAGCTGCAGTTGGCGTGGCCCGACTACCAGACAGGGCTGGCGGCTTTCTGTCGCGAGGATCTCCCGGAATTGCAGCCGCTGGTCAAGCCTCATCCGCTTGCCAGGAAACTGGTCGAAGCCTGTGTGGAGCGCGGTTGGCGGGTGGTGCTGGCGACCAATCCGATTTTCCCGCGCGAAGTGATCGACGCCCGCCTCGCCTGGGGCGGGCTGAGTGATCTGCCCTTCCAGCCGGTGACCAGTTACGAAACCAGCCGGCACTGCAAACCCCACCCCGGATTCTTCCGCGATCTGCTGGCTGAACTCGATTTGCAACCGCAGGCCTGCCTGATGGTCGGCAACGATACCCTGCACGATCTGGCTGCCGGCCGGTTGGGGATGCCGACCTGTCTGCTGACTACCTGGCGCATCGACCGTGAACCGGTTCTCGCGGCCGACTGGGAAGGGCCGCACCAGGCTCTGCTCGAACAGTTGCGACCTAGTGTCCCGTGCGGCTAATTCTATCCTTTCAAATGGTGGCTCTCTCGGCCCCTGACTACGTTGCGGTTTCTCGGCGTAGTCCCGCTATGCCTGCGTCACCGCGCCTTGCCAGAGACCGAAATCCCTCACAATTTATGCAGGGAACTAACCGCACGGGACACTAGCCCCGCATGATTGACAGAACCGTGTCGTTTCGCTACTCTGCGACGGTGTGGGTAAAACGATGAGAACAATCATGCCGCGAAGGTTTTCCCAGCTTCTTTGTGGCGTTGCCCTGAGTTTCGGTCTGGTGCTCGCCGGCTGCGATGAGCAGCCGCAGGCAACCATTGAAAAATCGATCCGGACCGCGGAAGCCAGGCCGCCGGTCGAACAGCCGCCGGCCGATTTGCTGACCACCCAGCGGGCGTTCACCGAGGTTTCGGCCAAGGTCACCCCGGCGGTGGTCAATATCCGTGCCGAGCGGGTTCGGGTGGCTTCGCGTCTCGGACCGCTGTTCGAGGATTTCTTCGGTGACCGGTTCCGGGCTCCGCGGGCTCCGCAAAGCGAGCAGAGCCTTGGTTCCGGTTTCATCATCAGCGCCGAGGGGATCATCCTGACCAACGCTCATGTGGTCGATGGCGCCGAGCAGATCAAGGTCCGTCTCCCCGATCAACGGGTCTTCCCCGGGGAAGTTCTGGGCCTTGATCCGAAGACCGACGTGGCGGTGCTCAAGATCAAGAGCGACCAGCCGCTGCCGGTCACCGTGCTCGGCGATTCCGACCGGATCAGGGTCGGGCAGTGGGCTCTGGCGATCGGCAACCCCTTCGGTCTTGACGGCACGCTGACGGTCGGGGTGGTGTCGGCCACCGAGCGGGCCAATGTCGGCATCGAGGATTACGAAGATTTCATTCAGACCGATGCCTCGATCAACCCCGGCAATTCCGGGGGCCCTCTGCTGAACGTCTACGGCGAGGTGGTCGGGATGAACACGGCGATCGTCGCCGCCGGACAGGGAATCGGCTTTGCCATCCCGATCAACCTGGCGCGGCAGGTTGCCGAACAGCTGATTGCGAACGGCGAGGTGACGCGCGGCTGGCTCGGCGTCACCATGCAGCCGCTCGATCCGGCATTGGCCGAGTCCTTCGGCCTCGACAAGGTCACCGGCGCCCTGGTCACCAAGGTTCTGCCGGATACTCCGGCCGAGCGGGCCGGGGTGCGGCGGGGCGATGTGCTGCTGACCTTTGCCGGCAAGACAGTGCGCGGGGTGCGCGAACTGCAGCTGTTGGTGGCCAGTGCGCCGATCGGCAAGGCCGTGCCGGTCGAGATCGTGCGTGACGGCCGGCGGCTGACCCTGAGCGTGGTCATCACGGCCCGGGATGAACGCCCGGAGTCCGGCAGGGTGCGGCCGCCGTCCAAGGGCAAAGGGTAGGCAAACAAAAAATCAACACATCTGCCGGTCGGAGTTGCTCCGTCCGGTTTCCGTGGGAGGTACTATGGCCAAACTGGTCGACAATCCCAATCTGGCGTTTCGGCTGGCCCGCGCCATCGTTTCCGACATCGCCCTCTACAACCAGGAGAAGGTGCGGGACGGCATCAAGAACGATACCCTGTTCGACCTCCTCAAGGATGAGCTGACCGAAGGGCGCGAGCATTTCAACGGAAGGGTTTCGCCCGATCTGCCGGACCGCGATCATCTTTACGACCGTGCGATCGTCGACGTGATGATCCGGCAGGCTGGCAAGATCGAAAGCTCCATCTGGTAGCATGAGCGGCTCTCGCGACCTGCTGGCGGCGCGGGAGTCTGCCGGCGAGCGTCTCGACCGCTTCCTGGCCGAACATCTGCCGGAATTGAGCCGCTCCCAGATCAAGCGCCTGATCGATGACGGCCAGGTCAACATTGCCGGAGCGACGGTCAAGGCCGGATTGAAATTGCGTGGCGGCGAGGTGATCGGCATTCTTCTCCCCGAACCGGAGCCGGTCGATGCGGTACCCGAGGCGATTCCTCTCGCTGTTCTCTACGAAGATCCACACCTGATCGTCATCGATAAACCAGCGCACATGGTGGTTCACCCCGCACCCGGCCATCGGGGGGGCACCCTGGTGAACGCTTTGCTGCACCACTGCCGGGACCTTTCGGGGATCGGCGGGGTGTTGCGTCCCGGGATCGTCCATCGCCTCGACAAGGATACCTCGGGGGTGATGGTCGCCACCAAGGACGACCGGACCCACCAGCAGCTGGCGCGGCAGTTCAAGGCGCACACCATTCAGCGGCGCTATCGGGCCCTGGTGCACGGCCTGGTCCAGAACCAGCAGGGGACCATCGACCGGCCGATCGGCCGCCACCCGGCGCAGCGCCTGAAGATGAGCAGCAGCACCCGGTCCGGCCGGCGGGCGGTGACCCACTGGCAGGTGCTGCGCCGGTATGACCGTGATCGCCTGACCCTGCTCGACCTGAAACTGGAGACTGGCCGCACCCACCAGATCCGGGTGCATCTCGCCGAGATGAACCTGCCGGTGGTTGGCGACCCCCTCTACGGCAGCGCCCGGTTTGCCAAGGGGCTGGCTGACGCGCAACTGCGCAAGCTGGTCGAACAGCTCGACCGCCAGTTTCTGCATGCCTGGCAGCTCGGCTTCATCCATCCGCAGAGCGGCGCAGCGCTGGAGTTCCGCGCACCATTGCCGCAGGAGCTGCAAGGTGTCATCAATTACCTGGAGAAGAAGTACGCTCCCCTGGATACGGACGGTGCCGATCCTTCGGTATCCCCTCCGCTGTGAGTCGGCATGAAGACCGTACGGCAAGGAAAAATCGGCTATCTGCAGCCAGCGTGGGCTGGAGACGGCATTGCAGCCGGGTTCACCACCCGCAACGGCGGGACCAGCCGCCCACCTTTCAACTCGCTCAATCTTGGTTTTCATACGGGCGACCAGCAGGCCGTGGTCGAAGCCAACCGTGGTACATTGGCCCGGGCCTTTGATCTGCCGCCGCACCTGCTGTTGACCGTGCAGCAGGTGCATGGCAGCGAAATTCTGGTCATCGATCAGCCGAACCCCGATTTCAGTCACTACCAGCGGGTCGAGTGCGATGCGATCATCCTCAATCAGCCGGGGGTGATGGCCGGCATCCTGGTGGCCGACTGCTACCCGGTGGTGCTCTACGACCCCGACGGTCCCGCGGCGGGGGTGGTCCACGTCGGCTGGCGCGGCGCGGCCGCGGGGCTGATCGGGCGCACGGTGCAGGCGATGCGGGAAATGTTCGGCAGCCGCCCGGAGCGGCTCTGTGCCGCAATCGGGCCGGGGGTGGGCGGTCACGGCTACGAAGTCGACCGGCCGGTGCGCGAAGCTTTCCGGGCCGGCGCCGGCGGTTGGGAGCAAATTGCGCGGGAAACCAGTCTTGGGCACTGGCTGCTTGACCTGCGCCTCGGCTGCCAGCTGCAGCTTGAGGCGGCCGGGGTGAGTACCGCACGCATTGATACCGTTACCGAGTGCACCTGCTGCCACCGTGAAACGTTTTACTCCTATCGCCGCGACCAGGGACGCACCGGTCGCCAGATGGGATTTGTGCTGCTGCCGGGCAAGTAAACTCCTGGGGGGTAGGGGAAAGGGGTTGTCATGGGACAAAAGCATCTGTTGGTCATCGAGGACGATGCGGCCGTCTGCGAACTGCTGGTTGGCTGTCTTGGGCGACAGAGCTGTCGGGTGTCGACGGTTCACAGCGGTGAAGATGGCTTGCGCATGATCGAAGAGGACCCGCCGCAACTGGTTATCCTCGACCTGACGCTGCCGGGGATGAACGGCCTGGATGTTTGCCGGGCGATGCGCCGCGACCCGTGGATGGAGAAGATCCCGGTGCTGATGCTGACCGGCCGGGATGATGACGACGACGTCGTGGCCGGTCTGGAAGTCGGTGCCGATGACTATATGACCAAGCCGTTTGCCGTCAAAGTGCTCGCCGCCCGGGTCAATGCGCTGTTGCGCCGCGGCCGTGATGCAACCGCTGCTTCCCCGGCTTCCCCGAGTGTTGAGACCTTGCTGGAAATCAGGAGCCTCGGCCGTTGCGAACTGCAGTTCGGCAACCAGATGGTTCCCTGGGCCGAGAGCTTCAGCCCTGCCCAGCGCATGTTGTTGGCCGCGCTGCTGGCGGCTCCGGACGGGCGGGTCTCGCAGGAGACGGTCCAACTCGGGTTCTGGCCGGATTCCTCACCGTCGCGTGCCCGCTCAAATTTCGATTCATTGATGACCCGTCTGCGCAAGACCCTTGA
>JAMPXI010000102.1 GCA_023701265.1 Desulfuromonadales bacterium
CGCTCCGGAGCGGCCGAAGCCAACCTGGTCTCCCTGAGCCTGCAGATGATCGAGACCCAGAACGGCACGGTCGTCTGGTCCGCCAGTTCGACCAAGGGCGGCATCACTCCGGTCGACCGGCTGCTGGGGAGCGGCGGTCAGCCGATGAACGATGTGACAACCCAGGTTATCAATGACCTGCTCGACCAGCTGTTTGAATAAACGGCTCGCCGCCCTGCTGCTCGCCCTGCTGCTGGCTGGCTGTGCCGGGAAGGTTCCCGGCCCGCCGCCGCTGGGCATCGCCAGCGTCGATGTTGCCACAGAGGGATCTGTGGCCAGGCGCGACGCGCTGCGGTTGAGCTGCCGCACCAGCGGCGGCCAGGGTCCGGTCGCCTACGATTTTCGGGTCATGAAAGACGGGGTGGAGTCGAGCCTCCAGCGGGGAGGGGCGGCTGATTTGCGCTGGACGCCCAAGGAGCCGGGATCCTACCGGCTCAGGGTGGTTGCGACGGATGCCACAGGGACCGTGGCCGAGAGCGGCTGGTCCGACCCCTACCGCTTTGAACCGCTGCTCGCCGGGAACTCGCGCTATGCCGTGCTGCCGATCGAAAACCTGAGCGACCGCACGGCGCCCCTGGCGGAGATCCGCGACCTGATGGTCCGCACCTTGACTGAAGCGGGGCTGCAGGTGCTCGCGGACGACGCCCAGGAGGGATTCATGCGGAAACACCGCGTCCGCCATGTCGGCGGGGTGGATCCCGCGACCAGCCTGCAGCTGCACGACGAGCTCGGTGTCGACGGCGTGGTGATCACCACCCTGGAAACCTGGCAGGACACGGTGCCGCCGCGGGTCACCCTGATCGCCCGGGTCGTTGCGACCGGCAACGAGCCGGAAATCGTCTGGATCGACAGCGTCGGCCTGGCCGGGGACGAGTCCCCCGGGCTGCTCGGACTGGGGCTGGTCAATGATGTCAGGGAACTGCTGGACAGCAGCGTGGACACGCTGGTCGCTTCCTTTCAGCACTACCTGACGGGCCGTTTCCCGAGTTACCGCCACGCGGCCGACCGGCAGGGGGTACGCCTGGTCAGCGGTGACGACAAAACCGCGGCCGTCGCGACCGGAACGGCCGAAAGCCGCCTGCAGCCGCAAGTCACCTTCCGCGCGGCGACCTTCGACCCCGCGCGGGAGTACCGGGTAGCGCTGGTCCCGTTGCTGAATGCCAGCACCAGGAAGCACGCCGGAATGATCGTCGCCCTGCACCTGCTCAAACAGCTGAACCGCTACGAAAACCTCCGGGTCTACGAGCCTGGCTGGGTCCGGGACATCCTGCTGCGCTACCGGATGATCATGCAGGCGGGCCCGTCGCTGGCGGCCGCGGATATTCTCGCCAGTGAGAAGATCCTCGGTGCGGAGCTGATCGTCTCCGGGCAGGTATTCGATTACCAGGACCTGATCGGGGAGGCCAAGGTCGATTTTTCCGTGCAGACCGTCGCCGGCCGCCAACGTGA
Source organism: Desulfuromonadales bacterium (assembly GCA_023701265.1). Classification (GTDB taxonomy): domain Bacteria; phylum Desulfobacterota; class Desulfuromonadia; order Desulfuromonadales; family BM103; genus VAUL01. The sequence continues at coordinate 1,489 of JAMPXI010000102.1, forward strand.
AATCATCTGGACGTCGCGCAGTTCCGCCCGGGGCAACGACGGGGTTTACTTTTTCGACATCGGCAGAATTGCCACGGCGCACGGTCTGGTCACCCCCATGACCCAGGCGACGATCAGACTGCTGGAGGAATAACGCGATCTTCCCGGTCGCCTACAGACGTATCGTTCTTTGCGTCGATACGAGAAGAAAGAGGATCCCATGCAAAAATCATTATTGACTGCCGTAACCGCCAAAATTCTGCTCCTGCTGTCGGCCGCTGCCGCCCTTGCGTTTGGCGGCGGGGGGACGCCCGCCCCCGCCGCCCCTTCTCCGGCCGTGACCGGACAGATGCAGGAGATGACCATTGCGCTGCGACCCAAGGGCGCGGAGCAGATCGAGAGGATCCCGCTGTTTTCCGAGAAGTACGCGGCAACGGTGGTGGCCACGGTCAACGGCGAAGCGATCACCCTGCGAAAATTCGCCATCGAACTGGCCAAAATGCACAGCAATGCAGACGGGACCAAAGCGAAGGGGAAGCAGAATTTCGCCGAGACGCTCGAGCGCCTGATCGCCATCAAGCTGGTCAAGCAGGAAGCGCTCAACATCGGCTTCGACAAGACCCCGGAAGTACAGAGCCAGATAGAGAATTTCGCCCTGAAGACGATGATCCAGCAACTCCTTGCCGCCCAGACCAAGGATCTCCGGGTCGAAGCCGCGGCGGTCGATGAGCTGTACCGGCAGATGGCGCTCGAAGCGAAGCTGCTGACCTACCGCTTTCTCAACCAGGCCGATGCGGAAGCCCTGCTCAAGGAGGTCGGCGCCGGCGGCGACTTCAAGGCCCTGGCCGACCGGCAGGTCAAGGCCGGCAAGGCCGAAGGTGGTGAGGAACCGCAATATGCCCGGCTGAACGACCTCCTGCCCGCAGCCGCCCAGGCGGTATACACGATGCGCCCCGGGGAGATCAGCCAGATTTTCAAGGCGGACAAGGGGTTCATGCTGTTCCGCCTGGAAGACCGGCGCAACTATGAAGACCCCGCGGTGCGCCAGGCCGCGGCCGACCGCCTGATGCAGCAGGAATCGAGGAAACAGCAGCTGGCTTACCTGCAGTCCCTGGAAGGGAAGTACGTCACCTTTGACAAGGATGCCGAGCAGGCCCTGAATTTCGCCAAGATCCTGGAAGCGAACCCGCAGGCGAAGGGCGCCGAGGTCTTTGCCGCCCTGAGCAAGGACCAGCGGCCGCTGGCAACGATCAGCAACGGCCGGGAGACGGTGGTCATCACCGTCGCCGAAGTCGCCAAGAAGCTGGAGTCTTCTCTGTATCACGGCATGGATCGCGGCCTCGACGCCGCGGACCTGGACAAGAAGAAGGGGAGCGGGATCAGCAACCGGCTGGTGGCCGTCACCGGCAGAATGGAAGCCCAGGGTCAGGGGATCGACAAGACAGCCGCCTTCCAGGAGCAACTGGCCGATTACACGGAGGGACTGCTGTTCGAGACCTTCATGGCCAAGGCGGTGGTGCCGGGAGTTTCCGTGCGGGAAGAGGACGTCCGCGCCTACTACGACAAACATCTGCACGATTTTTCCTCGCCGCTGATGCTGAAGATGAAGAGCCTGGCCTTCACCAGCCAGGAGAGTGCCCGCGCCGCCCTGAAAAAACTGCAGACCGGCAGCGATTTCAAGTGGGTCTCGGCCAACGCGACGGATCTGGCCGATGCCGACAACAAGGAGATCCTCGCTCTCGGCGACGCGCTGCTCGCGATCACCGCCCTGCCGGACGATCTGCACCATCAGGTCGAGGCGGCGCGCCAGGGCGACCTGTTCCTCTACGCCGGCCCCGGCGGGCTGTATTACACGCTGGTGGTCGAAAGCGCTTATCCGCCGGTCGCCAAGCCCTACGAAGAGGTCCGGCAGGAGATCGGGCGGATCCTCTACGCCGAAAAGATCAAGGTGGCCCTTGCCGACTGGGTCACCAAGCTCAAGGAAGCCTATCCAACCGAAAACTTCCTCGTGCCTGACCAGCAGAACGGCTGACGGACGCCACCGGCCAGGCTAGGCCCGGCAATTCAACAAATGGAGTTGTCATGATGCGAATAAGATCACAGCTGCTGACGTTCTTCTTGGGAGTCGCCCTGCTCTCCTGCGGCCTCCTCGGCTTGCAGCTGGCATACCCGGAGTCCGGCTATGCCGCGCGGGAATTCAAGAAGAAAGAATGTGCCGACTGCCACGACGCTTTCGGCAAACAGTATCTCGGCCTGAAAAATCAGCACCCGGGCATGAAAGACGGGAAATGCCTGGACTGCCACCTGTCGCACGGCATCGTCGGCAAGCTGCTGCTGGTCGAGGAAGGGAACAAGCTCTGCTTCCGCTGCCACGCCGAGGCGAAATTCAATCTCGACAAGAAGGCGGGGGTGCACTCCGCCCTGCGGCGGGGGAAGTGCACCACCTGCCACAATCCGCATGCCTCGAATGCAGACCACCTGCTGGCGGCCGAGGGGAGCGACATCTGCTTCAAGTGCCATCAGCCGGACCGCTACCGGAAGAAGGTCGTGCACGGGGTCATCAACGAGAAAGGCTGCCAGGCCTGCCATGCCTCCCACTACTCCGAACAGCCGAACCTGCTCACCATGGCGCCGGGAAAGCTGTGCCTGTCGTGCCATGACGTCAAGGCCGCGGGGTTCGGCAAGGCCCACGGCGAATATCCGGTCGCCACGGCAGCCTGCACCACCTGCCACGATCCCCACAGCTCCGACAATGCCAAGCTGCTGAAGGGGAGTCTGCATAGTCCCGTGGCCGGAGCCGAATGTGCCGCCTGCCACAAGGCCCCGACCGACAAGGAGCCGTTCGGTTTGAACGAGCCCCCCGAGAAACTCTGCCTGACCTGCCACGACAACGCCGCCCTGAAAGGCGACGCCGCCGTGCAGCACGAGCCCTTCAAGGCGGGGCAGTGTCTCACCTGCCACGACCCGCACACGTCGGTGCAGAAAAAGCTGCTGGTCGGCGAAGGGAACAACCTCTGCTTCACCTGTCACGAAAACACCAGCCGGGTGGCCCGTTTCAAGCACGCCCCGGTGGAGAGCCAGACCGGCTGCCTCTCCTGTCACTCACCGCACTCCGCAGTCTACCGGGGGCTGGTGAACAAACCGGAAGGGGAGCTGTGCTACGCGTGTCATGCCGACGTGCGCACGGCCGGAGCCAAGAACAGCAAACAGCACACTCCGTTCACGGAAAACCTGTGCACCAGCTGCCATAACCCCCATGGCTCCAGCGCGGAGCACATCCTGGTCGGCCGTGCGGATGCCGTCTGCTATTCCTGCCATTCCGGCCTGGAAGGGGATTTCCAGAAAAGCAGCGTCCACAAGCCGGTCCAGGGCGGGCAGTGTACGGCCTGCCACTTCGGGCACGGCGCTGACAACGCGCAGTTCCTCAAGGCCAGCGGGGAAAAACTCTGCGCGACCTGCCACGAGAAAACCCTCCTCAAGGAAGAAACCGCCACGATCCACACCCCTTACCAGGATGGGGAGTGCCTGACCTGCCATGATCCCCATGCCAGCGATTACAAGGGGATGACCTCGACACCGCAGAAGCAGCTGTGCCTGGAGTGTCATGGTGATTTTGCCAAGCAGATGGGCGCCGCAGCGGTCAAGCACGCGCCGGCCACGGCTGGGGAGTGCAGCGCCTGCCACAATCCGCACCAGGCGAAGCTCAAGTCCCTGCTGCTGGCGCAAAGCCCCGACCTGTGCCTGACCTGCCACACCGTCCTGCAAAAGAAACTGGCGGAAGAAAAGAACCATTCCCCCGCCGGACGGGATTGCCAGCGCTGCCACCAACCGCATGCGGGGAGCCTGCCCAGACTGCTGCCGCTCCCCCTGCAGCCCTTGTGCGGCGAATGCCATGAGCCGACGGCCGAATCGTTCCGGCAGGCGCATCTGACGATCGACGCCCAGGCGATGAACTGCATGAGCTGCCACGATCCTCATGCCTCGAAAGACCCGAAATATTTCAAGCCGACGATGCACGCGCCGTTCGCAGCGAGATCCTGCGATGCGTGTCACACCGTCGCGAAGAAATAGAGGTGGACACCATGAGATTCCGAAACCCAATTGTCGTGATGCTGCTGGCCGCGCTGATGCTTTGTGGTGCGACCGCCTTTGCCAAGAGCAACGAGGCGTTCAAGCTCAAACCGGGCGCCGAGGGGAAGCTCTGCCTGACCTGCCATACCGCCTTCAGCGGCAAACTGCAGGCCAAGCATATCCACACCCCGCTGGCCAAGGGGGAATGCACCGGCTGCCACAATCCCCATGCCTCGACCCACGCAAAGCTGATGGAAGGACCCGCCGAGACGATCTGCTACAAATGCCATGACCAGGTGATCCCCGCGGACGCTGCCAGCTCTCACCAGGTGGTGGCCGCAGGCAAATGCGTCGCCTGTCATGACCCGCACGCCTCGGCCAATCCGGCCAACCTGATCAAGGGCGGCGGCGACCTCTGCTTCGACTGTCACCAGGCGCTGGGCAAGAAGATTGCCGCCAACAAATTTTCCCATGCCCCGGTCAAGCAGGGCTGCCTCAAGTGTCACAACCCGCACGCCTCGGCAAAACACGCGAACCTGCTGACTGCCGAAGAACCCAAGCTGTGCCTCGAGTGCCACAAAACCACCAGCGAAGGCTTCAAAAAGCGGCATTTGAACTACCCGGTCGAGCGGGGACGCTGCACCTCCTGCCATGATCCGCACGGCTCGAATGCCGGGGCGCTCCTGGCGGACAACGTGCACCAGCCTCTCAAGAGCGGCATGTGCAACCAGTGCCACGAGGAGCCAACCGCCGCACAGCCCTTTGCCTTGAAAAAACAGGGCTTCGAGCTCTGCAAGGGCTGTCACTACGACATGCTCAACACGGCGTTCGGCAAGAAGCGCCTGCACTGGCCGCTGGTGGACAAGGCCGGCTGCATCAACTGCCATTCACCCCATGCGTCAACCCAGGCCAGCCTGTTGCGGAAGCCGATGCTGGAGGTCTGCGGCAGCTGCCATGCCGACACCCTGGCCCGCCAGGCGCGGGCGCAGACCAAGCATCAGCCGATCAACGACGGGGAGTGCACCACCTGCCACTCGCCGCATGCTTCGGACAACCTGTTCCTGCAAACGAAAGCGGCGACGAGCGAGGTCTGTGCCCAATGCCACGACTGGCAGACCCATTCGACGCATCCGATCGGCCCCGAGGTGATCGACCCGCGCAATCGCAACCTCTCGCTGGACTGCCTCAGCTGTCACCGGACCCACGGCACGGAATACAAGCATTTCCTCTATTATCCGGATGTCCAGACACTCTGCGTGCAGTGTCACACCAAGTATCGGAGATAAAACCATGCGACAGTTACTGACCGGAATAGTGAGTCTCGTTGCCTTGGGGTGCCTGCTCCCGGCTGCTGTCGGCGCGGCCCAGTTAAAGCACCTGCAAACACTGTACGCCGATGGCGAGGGGGTTGCCCTGAAGCTGCCGGAGGGGGTGGCCTGCGATGAAAAAACGCTGGTGGTGGCCGATACCGGCAACAGCCGGGTCGTCATCTTCAGCCTGGGCGAGCAAACCCTGGTCGCCAAGGCCGTCCTGCCACTGGAAGGGATCGTGCCGCTCATCGTGCGGATGAACTCGCGCGGTGACATCTACCTGCTCAACGGCAAGGATCGAACCGTTGCCATGCTGGGGGCGGACGGGAAAACTGCCGGCGCGCTCAAGCCCAAGGGCCTGCCGGACGCACAGAATTTCGTCCCGCGCAGCTTTGCGTTCGACGCCCAGGACAATCTCTATCTGCTGGACATCTTCGCCGAGAGGGTCCTGGTGCTGGACGCAGCCGGGCAATATCTGCGCCAGATCGCCTTCCCGAAAAGCTACGGCACCATGGCCGATCTCGCGATCAACTCCCAGGGTACCGTCTATCTGCTCGACAGTGTCGCCGGGGCCATCTACGCAGCCGGCCCGGGAGCCGAAGCGTTCACGCTCCTGGGCAAGGGGCTGAAGGAATATACCAACTTCCCCACCAGCCTGGCCATCGACGGGCAGGGAACGATCTATCTGTCCGACCAGCACGGCAGCGGGCTGGCGCTGATCGGCAAGGACGGCAGTTTCCTCGGGCGCAAACTGGCCATGGGGTGGGAAGAGGGTCAGCTCTACTACCCCGCGCAGCTTTGCATCAACAGCCAGGGGAAGCTGATCGTCGCTGACCGCAGCAACAACCGGGTCCAGGTTTTCAGCATCCTGAACGAATAACTCCTGCCTCTGATGAAAAACACGAAGGCCCCCGGGAATAATTCCGGGGGCCTTTTTATAAATTTCCACAAACTTCGGCCGATCAAAAATGCCCAGAGGCAAGGCGCCTGCAAATCGAGGCACGAGGCGTACCTTGATGGTACGTCGCAGTGCCGAGATTAAAGGCAACGCCGCATATGGGCGTTTTTCATCGGCCGCGCCCGCTTAGCAGATGCGGGGCAACTGCTCTCCTGCCAGCATCTCGATCGCCCGCATCCCGCCGATGGCGGTACGCATCCGCACCTTGCCGCCGCTCTCCCCGTGAACCTCGCCGATGATCGTCGGCCCCGGCTCGCCAGCCGGCGCATGACGACGCATGATCGCCAGGGCCTGCGCGGCCGCCTCGGGAGCAATACAGGCCAACAGCTTCCCCTCATTGGCGACAAACAGCGGGTCGAGGCCGAGAATCGCGCAGGCCCCGGCCACCGGCGGGTTCACCGGCAGGGCCGTTTCATTGAGGATAATGGCGACATCCGACTGGCGGGCGATCTCCTTGAGGGTGGTCGCCACGCCGCCACGAGTCGGGTCGCGCAGCACATGCACCGCCGCGCCAAGCCCGGTGAGCAGATCATGCACCAGCTCATGCAGCGGCGCGCAATCGGACATAATCGCCGAGGTCAGTTCCAGTCCCTCGCGCGATACGAGCACCGCCATGCCGTGATCGCCGAAGGGGCCGTTGATCAGCACCTGGTCGCCGGGACGGGCGCCGCTCCCCCTGATGTCCAGATCATGCTGCAGTACGCCGATGCCGGTGGTGTTGATGAACAGCTTGTCGGCCTTGCCGCGCGGCACCACCTTGGTATCGCCGGTGACAATCGCCACCTGGCAGCGGTCGGCGGCGGCACGCAGGCTCTCCAGCACCCGTTTGAGATCAGCAACCGGCAGCCCCTCCTCGAGGATCAGCCCGACGCTGATGGCCAGCGGCCGGGCCCCGGCCATCGCCAGATCGTTGACCGTACCGTAGACCGCCAGACAGCCGATATCCCCCCCGGGGAAGAAGAGCGGATCGACCACGTAGCTGTCGGTGGTGAACGCCAGCCGGCCATTGACTTCTGGCAGCACCGCGGCATCGTTCTGCTCGCGCGGGCCGATCCCGGATAGTGTCGGCACGATCAACTCGTCGAGCAGCCGGTGGCTGAGCATCCCGCCGCTGCCGTGACCGAGCAGGATAATGTCGGATTTCATGGGCTTTCCTTCAAGAAAGGCCAATTCATTTGGCCGCAGATCAAGGCGGATCAAATCAGATCAAGCAATTCTATCTAACAGGGATGAAGGGGATACAGGGGATGAGACCCGCAAGTCAAAAAAATACCGCATTTTGACTTTAAAACCCCAAAAGGCCTTTGATTTTATCCCCTTGATCCCCTTCATCCCTGTTAATTAATTTTTGGTTTATCCGCCTTGATCCGCCTTTATCAGCGGCCAAGGCTTATGATTTTCGATCAGCCGTACCTGTACTCAGCTGCACACGTCCCCTCGCTGGAAACCATGCACGCACCCACCGGCTCTTCCGGGGTACAGACAGTGCGAAACAGCGGACAGCCGGTGGGGCGCAGCTTCCCCTTGAGGATCTCGCCGCAGCGACAGCCGGCGTGTTCGCGCGGAGACGCTACCGTCACCGGCAAGTGCACGCTCGCATCGAATGCAGAGAACTCCGGACGCAGCCGCAGACCGCTGCCGGGGATCATGCCGATGCCGCGCCAGTTCGCGTCGCACGGCGCGAACACCTCGGCCAGCAGCCTCTGGGCTTTCAGGTTCCCTTCCGGCTTGACCACCCGCCGGTACTGGGTTTCGACGCGCGCCTCCCCGGCCACAATCTGTCGCGCCAGCATCAGCACCCCCTGCAGGATGTCGAGAGGCTCGAAGCCGGTGATCACGCACGGCACATGGTGCTGCCCGGCCAAAGGCCGGTAGGCATCGGCGCCGATGATCGCCGAGACGTGGGCCGGGCAGAGGTAGCCATCGACCTGCAGTTCCGGGTCGGCGGCGAGGACCGCCATCGGGATCGGGATGGTCTTGTGGGCACAAAGAACGAAGAAGTTGGTCAGACCCTTGCGTTTGGCCGTCACCACCGCGCCGGCGATGGTCGGCGTGGTGGTCTCGAAGCCGACACCGAGGAAGACCACCGCCTGGTCGGGATGCCGTTCGGCCATGGTCACTGCATCGAGCGGCGAGTAAACCA
>JAMPXI010000103.1 GCA_023701265.1 Desulfuromonadales bacterium
CAGAGCTACGACCGCTTCGGACCCGCCGTGCAGATGCACGTCAACACCCCGGACGGTCAGCACGGCAACCCGTTCATCGTGCTGCAGAACTTTCCCGAGTTCGACGCCCAGCGCGGCGATGAGTACATCTTCTCGCTGGTCAGCATGGAGCAGGGTTACTACACCGGCCTGCAGGTCGCCAAGGATCCCGGGGTGTGGGTGGTCTGGCTCGGCTGCTTCCTGATGGTGGTCGGCTCCTGCGGCGCGTTCTTCCTCTCGCACCGGCGCCTGTGGGTGACCATCCAACCGCTGGCCAAGGGGGTCGGCGTCAAGCTCGGCGGCAGCGCCCACCGCAACCAGCCGGCCTTCGCCCTGTATTTCGACACGCTCAGGAAAGAGCTTAACGACACCCTGGCGAACAAATAGCCACAGACGCCTTTTCGGAGGAGATATCTTCATGGACAGTTCCCTGTTTTTCAACATCACCACCGCGGCCTACTTTGTCGCCATGGTGGTCTTCATCCTCTACCTGACCGCGAAGAGCGAACAGATCGGGCTGGCGGCGACGGTCATCTCCTGGATCGGTTTTGCCGCCAACACCGCCGCCATCGGTCTGCGCTGGCGCGAAGCCTATGCCATGGGCTATCAGCAGGCGCCGCTCTCCAACCTCTACGAGTCGGTGGTCTTCTTCGCCTGGTCGATCCTGCTCATCTACCTGCTCTTCGACCTCAAGTACCGGTATCGGGCGATCGGCGCTTTTGTCATGCCCTTTGCCTTCGGCGGCATGATCTGGGCCCAGTGGACTCTGGATGCCACCATCGCCCCGCTGGTGCCGGCCCTGCAGAGCAACTGGCTGACCTACCACGTCATCACCTGCTTCATCGGCTACGCGGCCTTTGCCGTGGCCTGCGGCGTGTCGATCATGTACCTGATCAAGGTCGGCAAGGAGGAGGCCGCTTCCGGCAACCCGGTGGGCGGCATTCTCGGTATGTTCCCGAGTGTCAAGGTGCTCGACGATCTCAACTACAAGGCGATCATGGTCGGTTTCCCGATGCTGACCCTCGGCATCATTACCGGCGCCGCCTGGGCCAACTACGCCTGGGGGACCTACTGGAGCTGGGACCCGAAGGAAACCTGGAGCCTGATCGTCTGGTTCATCTACGCCGCCTTCCTGCACGCCCGCTTCACCCGCGGCTGGGTCGGCCGGCGCGCCGCCTGGCTGTCGATCTTCGGCTTCGCCGCCACGATCTTCTGCTACCTTGGCGTCAACCTGGTCCTCTCCGGCCTGCACTCCTACGGAGGAGGCTAAAGGGGAAATTGATAAGGTTGTTCATGAATTGCAATGTAGGGGCGCGGTATGCCGCGCCCGATTTTGACCATCGGAGGGGCCATGAACGAGGGACAAATGCAGGTCATTCTCGAATCGATTGACAGCAAGCTGGATCTGGTTTTCGAAGGATTCACCGCGCTGGATCGCAAGATTGACAAGGTGCGGGAAGGCCTCGAAGCCAAAATCGATCAGTGTAATTTCAAAATCGATGTACTGAACGAGAAAATCGATACGGTCGAGGCTCAGCTGAAAAACAGAATAGGTGCAGTTGAGACCAACCTGAGCGTGCGACTCGATGCCTTAGCCTCCGACCTCTCCGCCCATCGCGCCGACACTGAATGTCATCGTGGCGGCTACCGGGTTAGCGAATAGCCAGGGCTGCTCCTCTGGCAACACGTTACGGGTTTTTTGTCACAGCGGTATCGTTACGGTCTTCCCGCCGGTGTAAATTTTGCATGTGATATTCGGGTCTTCATCTGGTGTTGACCCTTTTTGCGGCTGAAATACCGAGGTTCTGACGTGGTTCACAAGCGGTTCACGATGATTACGCTCCTGGCTGCGGGGGCATTTCTGCTCTCTGCGCCCGGTGTTTTCGCGGGTTGCGTGACCGTCGACTGCCATGCCATCCTTGGCAAAGCCGCCGTTGTGCACCCGCCGGTTGCCGATGGCGACTGCGAGGCTTGTCACACCGCCACCGGCCAACCGCATCCGGGCGCCGGCTCCATGGCGCTGGCCGCCAAGGGCCGGGAGCTCTGTCTCAATTGCCACGACGACCCGGCCAAGGGGCTGCCTTTCGTGCACCCCCCGGTGGCTGACGGCTGCATCGATTGCCACAGCCCTCACCAGGGCGCCAACGCCAGGCTGCTGCTGCAGCCCGGGGGCAAACTCTGCCTGATGTGTCACGATTCGGTCATGGCCGGCAAGAAAGTCCACGGCCCGGTCTTTGCCGGAAACTGCGCCATGTGTCATGCGCCCCATGCCAGTGCCAACCAGATGCTCATGACCCGGCCCGGGAACGACCTCTGCCTGGCCTGTCACGCCCCGATCGGACAGATCATCAAGCAGGCCAAGTCGCAGCACGAGCCCGTGGCCAAGGGGCGCTGCTGGGAGTGCCATGCGCCGCACTCCTCCGATTATGAGCCGTTGCTGAGAGCCTATTACCCGCAGGATTTCTACACCTCCTATCAGGAGGGTAATTTTGCGCTCTGCTTCAACTGCCACGACAAGAACGCCTTCGAGTACGAGCGAACCACCGAGGCGACCGGCTTCCGCAACCGTGACCGCAATCTGCATTATTTTCACGTCAACCGACCGGTGAAGGCGCGGGTCTGCAAGAGTTGCCACGGCGTGCATGGCGCCGATCAAGGGAAGCTGTTGATGAGCAAGGTGCCGCATTTCGGCAACTGGGACATCCCCTTGCGCTGGGTGCCGACGGACAACGGTGCTGCCTGTTACGTCGGTTGCCACCGGCCGAAGATCTACGACCGTACCAGACGCATCGACAACCCCTGATGGGGTCATTTGTCAATAAAGAGCTTTCTGTGTCGAGGCCATCGAACTTGCCGAAAATAGTCTCTCGCCTTTTATTTGTTGCCGTATTGGGCGCCCTGGTGAACCTTGCCGGGTGCGCGCCCAAGGTGGCAGAGAAACAGCCGCAGCGTTTCTTCTGGCCACCGCCCCCTGCTGAACCGCATATCGAATTTGTTGATTATTTCCTGGTCGAAAAGGATCTCGACCGTGGAGAAACCGACAATTGGCTGCTGGATGCGATCCTCGGCAAGGATGCGCCTGAAGAGCTGTTCAATACGCCGACGGACGTTGCCTCCGACGGTCGACGCGTCATGGTTACCGATAGTGGCCGCCATGAGGTTCTGGTGCTCGATCGCGCCGCCAAGAAATTACGGTTTCTCAGTACTGCGGCCGGTGAAGCCTTCGTTTTCAGTGCGCCGTATGGCGTTGCTATTGACACGCAGGGCAACGCCTATGTCACCGATACGCTGGCGAGAAAAGTGCTGGTGTTCGGTCCCGACGAAACCCTGGTAACGACAATTGGGGAAGACAAGCTGCTGCGTCCGACCGGCCTGGCCGTCGATACGGCAAGAAATCGGCTTTACGTGGCTGACACGGCCGAGCACCGCGTGGTGGTTTTCGATCTCAATGGACAGCATCTGTTCGACTGGGGCGGGCGCGGTCCGGGGGAGGGCAAGTTCAATTTCCCGACGGATGTCGATGTCGATGTTGACGGGACGCTCTATGTTCTTGATACGTTGAACGCCCGGGTGCAGGTGCTCGACAGCACGGGTAATTTCCTGCGGGCCTTTGGCGAACGCGGTTCGGCCATTGGGTCATTTCAAATTCCCAAGGGGATTGCGGTTTCGCCGAGCGGATTAGTGGTTGTTACCGATTCGCTGGCGAAGCGGTTTGTGATTTTCAACGCCCAGGGGGATTATCTGTTGACAATCGGTGGCCGCCAGCGATTTACCGGGACCGTCAGCCCCGGGGGGTTTTATCTTCCCACGGGGGTCGATATCGATCAGGACAACGCCATCTGGATCGTCGATTCGATGAACCGCATCGTTAATCAATATCAGCATTTGACGGAGAACTACCTTAAACTGCATCCGATCGTACCAGAAGATGTTTATACTCCGGCGATCGATAGCAAGTGAGGGTGCCGACCATTCGGAGTGACATGATGAGATCTGCTTCGCTGCTCCTGGGAGCCCTGTTGAGTGGCATGCTGATATCGAGTGGCCCGGCGGTTGCCCTGGAACTGCTCTATCCGGCTGACGGCACGTATGTGATCCGCTCCAACTACCTGATCATCCGAGGGGGCGACAACCCCGTGCTCGACGGGATCAGCATCGAAATCAACGGGATCAAGAGTGACGTGTTCACGGTATCAAACCCTCAGTATCGTGAGGCATTCGGCGACTTTCTGGTTGTCGAGCCGGATCTTGACCCGGGCGAAAACCTCATCACCATCGAAGGCTATGCCGAGGACAAACCGCCGGTCAAGACCTCGGCCAAGGTGTTTTTCCTCAAAGATCCGGCCGCCGTACCGCCCGGGAACTACCGGCCCTACGTCATGCACCTTCCCGAACGGGAGGCCCTGTGCGTCAAGTGTCACAATATGACTCCCACGGCCAAGGCGCTGGCCGGCGTAACCGCCACCAATCCCTGTGCCTCCTGTCATGCCCGCATGTTGAACCGCAAGCATGTCCACGGCCCCGCCGGGGTCTACCAGTGCACCTATTGTCACGATCAGAACAGCAAGCCGGCGAAATATCAGGTCAAGCCGCAATCCGACGCAGCAATGTGCGGCGATTGCCACAGTGACAAGGTGGCCGAATTCCGCAAGAACAAATTTGTCCACGGGCCGATCGAAGCCGGCATGTGCCTGGTCTGTCACGACTCACATGCGACCAATGAAATCGCCCAGTTGATCCTGCCGGTCAACACCCTCTGCCTTAACTGTCACGCAGGGGTTGACACCACGGTGCACGTGCTGCGCGGCATCAGTTCGGGGAAATCGCATCCTCTCGAGGGGAGTGTCGATCCCAGCAATTCCGGGCGCAGTTTTTCCTGCGCCAGTTGCCACAACCCTCATGGTGGAATGAGTGAAAAGCTGTTCGTGCGCGATATCAGTGACCGCATGCTGCTCTGCAAGGTCTGTCATCAGAAATAATATGTGGATTCCGTGTCGTCAAACAGCCGCTTCCAATCGTCGTTAATGGAAAAAGATGGGGTTTAAACTATGAAACGCTACCAATTACGCTTGTTCCTCCTGTTGTTGGTCCTCTTCCTCGCGACGGCCTGTGCCAAGGAGCAGGTCAGGCAAAGGGTCTTCTGGCCGCCGCTGCCGGAGCGTCCGCGCCTGGAGTGGATCCAGAACTATTATTCCCAGGACGATTTTCCCAAGACCCAGTCTCAGGCGACCATGGAGGGCTTTCTCGGCAAGCCGACGCTGCTGTACTTTGCCCGTCCTTTCGGGATTGCCACCAGGGTCGATAAGGACCGGGAGCTGGTCTACATTTCCGATATCGATCTCAAAGAAGTGCGTGTTTACGACTTGCGCAACTATAAAATCCGTCTGCTCAATTCGGTCTCCCAATTCGGCCGCCCCATGGGGATGACCATCGATGGCCAGGGGAACCTCTACGTCTGCGATGGCGCTGAGCATACGGTCAAGGTCTTTGGCCCCGACAACCAGCCACTGAACATGATCGGCAGCAGCGATTCGCTGCAAAATCCGGTTTTTGTCGCTGTCAACGATCGTCTCGACCGGGTGTATGTGTCCGACGGCAAGGCCGGGAAAATCGTGGTCTTCAACCGGAATGGCGATAAATTGTTCGAGTGGGGCACGTACGGCGGCGATCCGGGGCAGTTCCGTGCTCCGCAGGGGGTGGCGATCGACCGGGAGAATCGAGTTTTCGTTGCCGACCAGCTCAACGCCCGGGTGCAGGTATTCGACGCCGATGGCAAATTTCTCTACCTGTTCGGCGAGCGCGCCGACCAGATCGGCGGTTTCGAGGGACCGAAGGGGCTTGCTTTCGATAGTGAAGGCAACCTGCACATTACCGATGTGCGCAAATCGGCGCTCATGTCCTTCACTCCCGAAGGCAAGCTGCTGCTCTTTACCGGGGGGCCGGGGGCGGCCTCCAGCCCCGTGGGGTTCTCCACGCCGGGCGGGATCTGGATCGGCAAGGATGACCGGATCTACATTACCGATGGCTTCAACCGGCGCTTCAGCGTCTGGCAATACCTGAGCGATGCCTACCTGGCGGAGCACCCGATCGAGTGAACGGCGATTTCGCTTGGCGCCGGTGACGCGATATGCCCACTCCCGGACTGTGTAAAAGCGCAGTCGTCCCGGGGGGGGAGGTCGCGGTGAGGTTTTTGTGAGACTCAAGGTGCTGATTTATAAGATTTTTAACAATTGTGCTTGCGGTTCTGTTTTTTGGAATGGTCTTTGCTATTGTGCTTAGCCAACAAGAAATTCAGGCCTTGAAGCCATAGGCGCCTTGGCCGACAAAACCCATCACGCGGGAGCAGGGCTCCCAACTACTCAGGAGGTAGGAAAATGAAGAAGGTTCTCATCATGGCCGCAGCACTGTCGCTGCTCGCCGCCCCCGCCATGGCCAGTTCGGTCGTCGACAGCAAACACAACCTGTCGACGAGCGGCCCCGGCACGATCAAGTCGACCAACTACTCCGAAGTCTGCGTCTTCTGCCACACCCCGCACGGTGCCAGCCTGACCGTGACCGGCGCGCCGCTGTGGAACCGCTCGAAGATGCCCGCCGACTTCACCGTGGCCGACATGTACAACAGTGCCACCTTGGAAGCCTCGTCGAAGCCGAGCGCCAACGGCAACCTGGCCAACCTCAACAACTCCGACGCCAAGCTGTGCCTCTCCTGCCACGACGGCACCAACCTGGTTGACGACCTGCTCAACCCGGCCAACTCGTCGGGCAACGCCCAGCCGATCGGCCTGACTGCCACCTCGCTCGGCATCGGCAACGGCGACCTCCTCGACGGCACCAACAGCCTGAAGAACGACCACCCGGTCGGCATCGACTATGCCGCCGCCGATGGCACCGATGCCGAGCTGCAGGCGATTGCCACGGCGACCGCCGCCGGCGTCGACTTCTTCAATGGCCGCCTCTGGTGCTCCTCCTGCCATGACGTCCACGACGACGAATTCGCGCCGTTCCTGGTCGGCACCAACGCCGATTCGGCCCTGTGCGTGGCCTGCCACATCAAGTAAGTAGGATCCTGTTGCAGCATCAGGGGGCGGAGGCAACTCCGCCCCCTTTTTTTGTAGGGGCACGGCGCGCCGTGCCCCTACCGGTGCATTTGCACAGTTGTCATTGCCTCTTTCCGGTGCGCAGTACCGGTGACCGAGGGCTACTCCGCAATTTGGCCACAGCAAGGTCGGTCAATCGACCGGATCGTGCCGTCTGGCGCGAGACTGCCGAGGAATATCAACGGATTTGCGGGCCGACGTTAAGGTATGAAAATTGCAAACACTCTTGCACGGATTACCCTTGAGATGAAACGGTGCTCGATGCTTGCAAGGTTTATTCAAATTTCCGGTGCGTGCCTGCTTATGGCCCTGCTGGTTTTATTGGCAGGGCCCCGGCCGGTTCAGGCGCTCGGCTTCCAGGGCCACCCGCGCAAGCCGCTGAACCTGGAACTGGAGTGGCGTTATGCCGACTACAGTTCCGAATCGTCGACCGGCGAGGATTTCGAAGCTTCTCACTTTGTCCAGAAGTACTCCGCCCTTTACCAGCTTGCAGGCAATCTCTACAACGGCAAGGGGGGCAGTTACAACCTCGGCCTCGGTTTCGAATGGTGGTCTCTCGACACCACTTTTGGTGACGCCGACTTCTCTCTTTCCAATTTCAAGCCGCTCTATAACGGGGACCTGTACCTTGCTCCCGGCGGGCTCCCCTTCAGGTTGCATCTCTTCGCACACGACAAGGAATCCGCGGGCTTTTTCTATCGGGATCATCGCCAGGGCGTTCTTAATTCGAACATCATCACCGATGTGAGCGACGGTTCGCATCATACCCTCGGCGCCACTCTGATTGCCGGGATCAGGAATGGCAGCTATGCTGGGCAATACCGGGAATATATGTCGCAGGTCCCGAAGTTGTACGTCGATTTCCGCCAGGATCTGGTGCGTGACCTTGAGGGTGCAACACCCGAGCACTACCTTGATCGCAACCTGGCCTTTGTCTCGCTCAACAAAAAGGACAACTGGTTCCATTACCGGCTGCACGATTTCGAGGATTATGTCGACAAGCGCAACAATTTTACCGAGAAAACCTTCCTGCTCGGCACCGTTGACCACCTTAACTATCGCCAGTGGATCTGGCTGACCAACTGGGTGAAGCTCTCCACCGACGCCAGTTTCACCACGATCGAAGAACCCTATCGCGATCCCAATCCCGAGGAGATTTTCGATTTCAACCTGTTCTTCAACGGGAAGAAAGATGGACTCGCTTTCAGCAACCCGACAACCTTTTCGCGCACGAGACAGGGGGGGCACCTCGAGAAAGATCTTTCCGTGCCGGTCTTTCTCACCCAGACCCTCAGCCCGGACCGCCAGGCTTATGTTCAAATGATCCTGGAGCGCGAAGAAGACAGCTTCGCGGATTTCCCTGCCGCCGATACCGCGAGCGATGACGTCTATCTGAGCGGCAAGCTGGCCACCGGCATGACCAAGCCGCTCCGCTTCGATCCCCAACTGGAACTGGAGTTCAAGGAAGGAACGTTGGGTCGCGGCCAGAGTGCCCGTGCCGGCGTGGAACTCTATACCAATTCGCGCTATCGCACCGACACCGACTGGCTGCTGGCCTACTCCGTGGGTTCTTACCGGGGGACCCCTGCTGGCGACGATGCGGAAGATGTCGATTTCCTCGAGCAGATCGCCGAAGCCTCGGTATCCCGTCAGTTCAATCCGAATCTGCGCGTGGGCGGTGATCAGAAGGTGGTGGTAGGCCGCGGGGAACTCAACAGCACGGTGTCGAAGCGTATCCAGCCGGAAAGCAGTGACAGTTGGCTCGAGGACAATGATGATGCTGGTGATACTGACATATCCGTTGCAGACACCCTGCGGACCATCACCAAATTGTTTGCCGATCACCGCCGCGGTCGCCTCGCCAACCGCCTGCTGCTCAAATACGAATATCTCAAGGTCAACGACCAGGAAGACCAGATGAACTGGGAATTGTCTCATCGGCTTGGCTACGTCAACGGCAATTTTCGCGTCAAGATGATTAATGAACTGGAGATCGGTGACCAGGTCGGCGAACGCAGCTTCTCCGCCCCCCGGATCGGGACGTCACTGTCCACGAGCGGTTCGACTGATTCGGATATAACGTTCGAGCATGAGACGTTCGCGGCCTATATGCCGAACCAGAACTGGTTTGTTGACGGATTGCTGAACTACATGTGGCGCGATGGCGAGCAGGAAAGGAACCTGCTGTCCCTGCGACAAAAGGCGCAGTATAATTTTTTCCACACCAATGGCAGAAAGCGGCGCTGGCTGGAAGTTCAACAGAATTTTGATTTTGAGCGGAGTTGGGGGGATGAAGCAGGCATTGAGCGCACTTACGGGAATTTCACCCTGGGGGGCAAATTCTACCCGATGCACAATACCTACTTGCGCGGATATGCCGGTTATGAATGGTACGACCCGGGGATAACCTATGTGACCTATGGTGCCGGAATCGGCGTCAATTTCCCCCTTTTCCAAGTCGAAGCCAACTATGAATACGGAACTGGCGACGATGACGACACTGGCGAAGATATCGTCGATCATCGTTGGGAATTGAACATCAAAAAGCTCATCTGAGAGTCCTGTGGGGCTAATTCTATCCTTGCAAATTGTGGCGCTTTCAGCCCCTGACTACGTTGCGGTTCCTCGGCGTAGTCCCGCTATGCCTGCGTCACCGTGCCTTGCCAGAGACCGAAATCACTCACAATTTGTGCAGGGAACTAACCACACAGGACACTGGCAAGGATGAAACTGACGATCGTCGTTCCCGTCTTCAACGAAGAGGAGAACCTGCCCGAACTTTGCCGGCAGGTTTTTTCGTCCCTTGAC
>JAMPXI010000104.1 GCA_023701265.1 Desulfuromonadales bacterium
CTGGAACAACTTGATGGATTGGCGCGACTGCTGGGATGACCGCGTTGAAAATTCTCATTTTCATCTGATATTTTTCTTGCGTCAGCCTGTCTGGATTTGTTATATAAAAAACAACTCTTCGTGTTGCCTGCAAACCGAAGGGCTTTTGGACCCCGCGCATCCCCCCCCTCCTTGCGCGGGGTCTTTTTTTATCTAGCATCCCGACTCACACCTTTCTCACTTTTTCCTTGACGGCGAAAACCACCCTCCCTAGAATTTGCTCATGTACCCTGGCTCTCAGGCCCGGGTTTTCGCCCCGCGATTCCCCTCCTTCGCGGGGCCATTTTTTTGTCATGGCGTTGAAGCTCTGCTACCATGAAGGAAAGGCAGACGATGACCATGGCCCCTCTTGCCAAGCATATCGATATCACCGCCTTCGACGCCATCGACCGCAACGCCCTTCCGGAGGATGGCGGCCCCGACTTCAACCGGCTGATTTTCGAACGCAGCCCCTATCTCCTGCAGCATGCAAGCAACCCGGTCGATTGGCATCCGTGGGGGGATAGGGCGTTCATCCGGGCACGCAGCGAGGATAAACCGATTTTTCTTTCGATCGGTTACTCCACCTGCCACTGGTGCCACGTGATGGCTCACGAGTCCTTCGCCGACCCCGCGGTCGCAGCCGTGCTCGCCAGGGATTTCGTCGCCATCAAGGTCGATCGCGAAGAACGTCCGGATGTTGACGCCGCTTACATGACCGCCTGTCAGATGATGACCGGCAGTGGCGGTTGGCCGCTGACCGTATTGCTGACCCCGGATCGGCGACCATTTTTCGCCGCCACCTACCTGCCGCGCGAATCGCGCGGCGGCCTTCCCGGACTGATCGCCCTGCTCGAACAGGTTGCGGTGCTGTGGCGGACGCAACGCCCGCTCTTGCTCGATGTCGGTGAGCGGACCAGCGCGGCCATCCTCGACCTGGAGCAGCACCGCGGCGCGCCGACCGCCCTCGATGATCGCTCCCTGCGCCAGGCGCTGTCCATCTGGCGCGACACCTTCGATACCCGTCACGCCGGCTTCGGCGGCGCCCCCAAGTTCCCCACGCCGCACGCGCTTTCACTCCTCTGGCGGCTCGGCGAGCGACTCAAGACCCCGGATGCGGCGCAGATGGCCGGCGCCACCCTGTTAGCGATCCGCCGCGGCGGCATCTACGACCAGATCGGTTTCGGGCTGCACCGCTATGCGGTCGATGCCAGTTGGACAGTCCCGCATTTCGAGAAGATGCTCTACGACCAGGCGCTTTTCATCCTGGCGGCCCTCGACGGTTTCCAGGCCACCGGCGATCCGGCCTTTGCCGCCATGGCACGGGATACCGTCGAATACCTGCTGCGCGATCTGCACACGGACCGGGGGGCGTTCTGTTGCGGGGAAGACGCCGACAGTGAGGGGGTGGAAGGGACTTTCTACCTGTGGACGCCGGAGCAGGTGCGGGCGGCCCTGCCGAGGGAACTTGCCGAACTGGCCTGTCGCGCCTACGGCATCGGCAGCGAGGGGAATTTCGAAGGGAAAAACATCCCGACCCACGCCGTGACACCCGCGGAACTGGCCGTGATTTATGGAGTAACCGAAGAAGAGCTGGTTCGGCAACTTGAACAGGCCCGGCGGGCTTTGCTGGCGCATCGCGCCGGACGCACCCGCCCGCACCGCGACGACAAGGTGCTGACCGGTTGGAACGGGCTGGCGGCCGGGGCCGTGGCCAGGGCAGGGGCGCTGCTCGGCGAACCGGAATGGATCGCGGCAGCCGCCGAGACCTTCGCCTTCCTGCAGACGGCGCTGGTCGATCAGCATGGACGGCTGCAGCGCAGCTGGCGCCGCGGCACTGCGGCGATCCCCGGCTTTGCCGAGGATTATGCCTGGCTGACCTGGGGTTTGACCGAACTGCATCAAGCCCGGCAGGAGACCAAAGCGCTTGAGCAGGCGCTACGGTGGAACGAGGAAGCGCTGCGGCTGTTCGCCGATGGCGAAGGCGACCTGTGGGAATGCGGCCTCGACGCCGAAGCCGTACTGGGACGGGGCCGGACTACGGTGGATGGGGCCATGCCGGCGGCCGGCTCGGTGCTGGCGTTGAACCTGCTGCGCCTGGGCGACCTGACCGGCATCGAGCGCTTGCCTGCTGCGGGAGAGCGGTTGTTGCGGACGCGGCTCGGCCGGCTTGGCAGTCACCCGGAAGCCCACGCCCAATTGCTGATCGCCCTCGACTACGCCCTCGGCCCGCGCCAGCAAGTGGTGGTAAGCGTTACCGCCACGCCATCGCAGGCCGATGGTTTTCTGCATGAGCTCCGCAGGCGTTTTCTGCCACGCGCCCTGATTCTCGTAACGGATGGCGCCGATGAGGCACTGGACCGGCTCACGACCTTGACGGTTGGCCGTCGTGCGCGCGAGGGGCATCCCTGTGCCTGGCTTTGCAGCGGGCAGAGCTGCCAGTTGCCGGCCACCAATGCCGGTGAACTGGGCCGCCAGCTCGAGACCATGAGCGGCCGCTTTACCCCGGCAACCCCTCGCGAAACGCCCGCAACAGGTGGGGAATGAGCTGTTTCTTTCGGGAAATCACCCCTTTCAGCTCGAACAAATCTTCCGCCAGGCGCGGATAGGCCACCAGGTCGAGTTGATCGGCATCCCCTTGGGCCAGCAACAGGCTGCTCTGAGTGACGATGTCGGTGACCAGCAGCCCGGCCAGGTTCAGACGCCGCTCCCGGCACAATTCGGTCAGGCCGGCGGAGAGTTCCTCGCGGCGGCCATGGAACTCCTCCATGGTGACCACTTCCACCTGACCGATACCGAAAGTCCGCCCCTCCGCCTCGTACTCCTTGAAATCCGTGGTCAACAGCGCCGCCACGCTTGGGTAAGCGCCGAGCGCGCTGCTTGCCGCAAATATCGAGCGGCCGAACTCGACCACATCGAGACCGGCCAACCGGCCAAGCGATTCGGCCAGTTCCCGGTCAAAGTCGGTGGTGGTTGGCGACTGGAGCAGAACCGTGTCGGAGAGCAGGCCGGCAAGGAGCAACCCCGCCACCTGCCTTTCCGGCTCGATACCGGCCTGCCGGTAGAGTCCCGCCACGACCGAGCAGGTACTCCCCAGCGGCTGGTTGATAAAGTGGATCGGCAGCTCGGTGTGGAAGTTGCCAAGCCGGTGATGGTCGATCACCTCGAGGATCTCGACCTGATCGGCGCCCGGAACCGCCTGGGAGAGTTCGTTGTGGTCGACCAGCACCAGCTTGACCGCCGACGGGGACAGCAGGTTGGTCTTGGTCACCACCCCCGCCAGGCGGCCATCGCGATCGACGGCCAGTGCCCCGGGAGCTTTCCCCTTGAGCAGGATGCGCTTGACATCCTCAACGCGATTGTCCAGCACCACGGTCGGCACCGAGGTGTCCGCCAGATGCCGCACCGGTGTCGAAAGCCTGGTCAGAAGCGCACTGGCGGCCGTATCCCGGGGGCTGCTCAGGATCGATACCCCGCGCTCGCGGGCCGCTGCGACCACTTCGTCAGCAACAGGCAGTCCACCCGTAACCACCAGCACACGCACTCCCATGGCGACCGCGTCGCGCTGCACCCGGTTGCGGTCACCGGTGAGAACCACGGCCCGCGTCGGGTCGGTGGCTTCCAGATGCCGGCGGAACGTATCGCCCGACATGGCGCCGACATAGATGTCGAGCTCGCCCTCCGTCTCCGGAGCGTGCAGGCATAACGCCGTGGCGCCGAGACAGGCCTGGATCGAGGCCGGCGAGGTCAGCACCCGGCGGATGCCGCCGCTCTCCTCGCCGAGAAAAATCTGCTCGGTCAGCCGCTTGAGGATCAAGGCCCCGTGGGCACGACCCTGGTCGTCGACCACCGGCAACATGCGAATGTCGCGACCGCGCATGATGTCAAGCGCCCGCACCAGAGGGGCTTCACCGTGCACGGTAATCGGCTCCCCGCCGAGGATGTCGCGCACCCGCGGGAAGACATCGTTCAGTTGTTCCGGCGCAGCCACTCCGAGGGTATTGAGAATGAACTCGGTCTGGCGGTTAAGGTCGCCGGCTCGAGCCGGACGTACCTCGTTGCGCCCCTGCAAACGGCAGAGTGCCGCATAGCCGATGGCACTGCAGATCGAATCGGTATCAGGGTTGCGGTGACCAATGACAAAGACGGCTTCGCGGCTCACTGCTGCTTTTTCCCCTCGTCCAGGCGGCCGTAGACGTCGCCCAGGCCGATGACATCTTCGACGATGCCTCGGGCCGGTCGACCCTTGTCATCAAACCAGGCATACAAATCGGCGCCCCCCGTATCGAACACCTCGGGGTCGACCTTGATCCGCAGCAGCGTTCCGGCCGTCGGGAAAAATGGGCGGGCAAGGCGTTCGGAGCCGGACAGCACCTCGACCTCGATATCGGAAATCCCCTTGGTGGTGAAGGTCGAAATCTTTATATGCGCCCCCGGTGTCAGCTTTCCGTAAACGCCGGCGCGCAAGTTGTAAAATCCGGTCAGGATGTCGACCGGGTGCCGATTAGCCGGCAGTTCGAACACGAGGCCGGGTCGGAACTGCCCGTTTTCGCCTTTTTCCTGGTACACCTTGCCGGCCAGGTAGTCGAACCGGTAACGCTTCTGCCGATCGTGCCACTGACCCCGCTTGCGTTTGTGGACCGACGATTCATGGCTGATGCTGCGCAGACGGCCGGAAGCATCCTCTTCCATGATTGAAATGTAGCGCTGGGTTCGATCGCCGGTCAACCAGGAGGCGATCCCGAGGGTTTTGGCGACGAGTTCAGCGCGATAGCGCCCTGGCGTCTTTTCAGCCGTCAGCTTTAGATGCCCCTCGGCAAGGTCCTTGAAAACCAGGAAATCCAGGGTGTAGCGATGATGCTCGCCGGACATCCGCTGAACCGCATTGGGTGCCTGAACCGGCCGGGAAAGGGGGAGACTGGCAGCGTGAATGGTGCCGACCAGTGCCGTGCAGAGTATCAACAGGAACAATAACGTGAGCCGCATGGGTCACCATCCGATCTGCCGGCATCTGCCGGCTTAATAGTATAATATGGCGAATCGGAAGTGTCGAGTGCCACCCCCGTCGCCGCCGCCTAAAAAAGGTTTGCCTTGACTAAGCCAGCAACGCAAACTTAATATTCATATATACGATTTTTCTTGAGAGAGTCCGCCATGTCCGATGCAGAATTCGTCAAAGCCCGCAATTTCGATCGCGAAGCCGAAATCCTCAAAGTCCTCGGCCATCCGGTCCGGCTCAAGATCGTTGCCGGACTGATGTCGCAGAGTTGTAACGTCAAGAAGATCTGGGAATGCCTCGGCCTGCCGCAGGCGACCGTCTCCCAGCATCTGGCCTTGCTCAAGAACAAGGGGATCATCGACGGCCGCCGCGACGGCGTGGAGGTCTACTACCAGGTGGTTTCCAAGCAGGCGCAGGACATCGTCACGGCACTGCTCGGCAAACCGCCCTGCCGATGATCCGACTCACGCTGCGCCGCGGGCATGACCGCCGGGTCCGGGGCGGGCATCCCTGGGTCTTCAGCAACGAAATTGATTCTCTCGACGGCCCTGCCGACCCTGGCGCGGCCGTCGAAGTCGTAGCAGCCGACGGCCAGCGTCTCGGCACAGGTTACTACAACCCCCACTCCCTGATTGCCGTACGCATTCTGACCCGCAAGCTAGAATCAATCGACACTCCGGAGTTTTTTCTCAACTTACTGCAGAAGACCCTCGAATACCGGCTGCGTGTTTGCGGCGCCCTGGAGACCCTGCGCCTGGTGCACGGCGAGGGCGACGGCCTGCCGGGCCTGGTGGTCGACCGCTACGGCGACGTGCTGAGCGTACAGTTGCTGACGGCGGGGATGGAGCTGCGGCGCGAAGCCATTGTTGCCGCGCTGCGGGAACTTTTTGCCCCGCGCGCCATTGTCGGGCGCAACGACAGCGCCAGTCGTGAACTGGAAGGGCTGCCTCGTCAGGTCGAATTGCTGTATGGGGAGGTGCCGGAGCCGGTGTCAACGACCATCAACGGTCTGCAGTTTGCCGTGGATGTCATGGCCGGGCAGAAAACCGGGCTGTTCCTCGACCAGCGCGAAAACTGCCGGCGACTGGAGGGGCTGGTGCAGGGCACCGAGGTTCTCGACCTTTTCTGCTACGCCGGCGCCTGGTCGCTGCACGCCGCGAAATACGGGGCAAAGCATGTGACGGGGGTGGATGTTTCCGCCGCGGCAGTCGGGCAAGCCCGCGAGAACTGCCGTCGCAACAACCTGGAAGACCGCTGTCGCTTTGTCGCCGCCGATGTTTTCGAATTTCTTCGCGAGCAGCGCGGCCGGCGCTTCGGAACGGTCATCCTCGACCCGCCGGCCTTTATCAAGAGCCGCAAGCATCTCGAAGAGGGGAAAAAGGGTTATCTGACCGTCAACCGCCGCGCCCTGGAGATGGTCGTACCGGGGGGGGTGCTGGCCACCTGCTCCTGCTCCCATCACCTCGACCGCGCCACCTTTCTCGATCTGATCATCCACGCCGCCCACCAGGCTCGCCGCAGCGTGCGCCTGGTGGAAATGCGCGGGCAGGCTGCCGATCATCCGGTCCTGCTCGCCTGCCCGGAGACAGATTACCTGAAATGCTTCGTGTTATACGTAGAGTAGGTACATTCCCTTAAGGATAAACCTTATCTTCGGAAACCATGAGAGCGCACGGCCGTGCACTCCTCACTCCTCACTCCTCACTCCTCACTCCTCACTCCTCACTCCTCACTCCTCACTCCTCACGGCTTTTCGGCAACCGCGCAGACCACCTCGTAAGTCGCCGGAATCCCCTCGGGAAACCGGTAGCACGCCTCGTAGATCTCCAGCATGCGCTGCATGACCCGGCGCGGGGCAAGGCCGTGAGGACGGTCGGCGGCGGCATTGCTGGCACCGATCTGCTTGAGCTGGCGCAGCAGCGCCGGGACATCGGGATGCCAGTCGATCTCGGGGAAACAGGCAAAATCGCGGCGGATCATCCCGGCGGCGTCCAGGGCTGAAGTGACTTCGGCCGCTGAGGGAAAGTTCTGGGCATGGGACGGGTGGTCGCTGTTGCATTCGACCACGGCCTGGCGATGGGCATTGCGCAGTTCATACAGGGTGCGCTCGCCAAACAGGGCGACAGCAAAGCGCCCACCAGGACGCAAGACCCGGGACACCTCGCGGAAAGCGGCCGGCAGATCACCGACCCACTGATAGACACTACTTGAAACAACAGCAGTAAAGCTCCCGTCTGCAAACGGGAATCTCCTGGCATCGCCGTCGCACGACAAGGCGCCGGGAAGCCGCTGCGCGGCCGTCTTGGTCATACCGTGAGCAAGGTCGCTCAGCACGAAACGCCTGTCGACCGCCACACCGCCGAGCTCCAGCGCCAAGGCCCCGGTACCGGTGCCGACGTCGAGCACCAGGCCGGTCAGTGGGCCGGAAGCCGCCAGCCGTGCAGCCAGATGCGCAACCACCCGTTTCTGCACGGCCGCATAACGATCATAATCGCCCGCATGACTCGAGAAGTGCGTCCGCAGCAGGCGGCCGTCGATGGCGCTTACCGGTCCCATGTGCAGAACTCCCGGATAGCTTGGGCCACATCCGGCGGCCGGGTCCAGAACGGGGCATGACCGGCACCGGTCAGTTCATAAAACCGCCCCCGTGGCAGGGCGGCAGCCAAGGCCCGTCCCGCAGCCACCGGCGTTATGCGATCAAGCGTGCCGTGCACTACCAGGGTCGGGCAACCGATTTTCGCCACCAGCGGACGTTGGTCCTGCTCCGCCAGCAGCTGCAGGAAGGCCGCGGACGCCTGCCGATCGGGCAGACCGCCGGGGCGCACGGCGAAGGCGCGGATCGTCCGCAGGCGTTCGGCATCGACTTCGCCGTCGGCGAAGGTCAGGGCGAAGAATTCGCCGAGGGTGGCTTCGAAGCGCCGGTCGAGATTGCGGCGCAGGGCGCGCACCTGGATCGCCGGGAGACCATGCGGCCAGGTCGAATCCGAGGTAAAGCGCGGCGTGGTCGCCATGAGCAACAGCCTGTTGACCGGCGTCTCTGCCTTGGCCGCCAGCTCCATGGCAACCATGCCGCCGAGCGACCAGCCGCCGAGCAGGACCGGCTCCGGCGCCACGGCCGCCAGCCAGGCGGCAATGTCGTCCGCCAGGGACGGCAGAGAAACATCGACGGGGGGAGTGGACTGGCCGTGACCGGGGAGATCGGGAAGGAGCAGGCGCCAGCCGGCGAGGAGCCGGGCCAGCTCCGTAAAAGCGGCCGCCGACAGTGACCAGCCGTGCAGCAGGACCAGGGGCGGGCCATCCCCCTTCTCCAGCCAGGAGAGCGTCCGGCCGTCGGCCAATCGATGGTCCCGGCGAATCATCGTCAAACTTTGCGACAGGCGGCGACAATCAGGCCGGCAGCGTGGTCGAGATCGGCAGGATCGTGGGTGGCCATCACCGTGGCGCGCAGCCGACAGGTCCCCTCGGGAACGGTCGGCGGACGGATTCCCTGCAGGAAGATGCCGTCGTCGAGCAGCCGGCGGGTGATCGCCATGGTCGGCGCCGGTTCGCCGACCAGCACCGGTACGATCTGCGTGGCGCTGGCCAGCAGATCAAGCCCCGCCGCATGCAGCCGCCCGGCGAAAAATTTGCGGTTCCGCTCGAGATCGGCCCGCAACCGAGCCCCCTCGGAGCTTTCGACGATATCGAGGGCAGCCATGGCGGCAGCTGGCACGGATGGCGGCAGACTGGTGGAGAAGATGAAGGGCCGGCTGCGATTGATCAGCGTGTTGATCACGACGTGCGGCGCCGCCAGGTAGGCGCCGGCACACCCCAGGGCCTTGCCCAGGGTGCCCATCTGCAGGTCGATGCGCCCCAGACAGCCCAGCTGTTCGGCCGTACCGCGCCCGTTGGCGCCGAGCACGCCGGTGCCATGGGCATCGTCGACCATCAGCAGGGCGTCGAAGCGCTCCTTCAGCTCGCACAGGGCCACCAGTGGCGCGATATCACCGTCCATGCTGAAGACCCCGTCGGTGACGATCAGCCAGCGCCCCTTGCGGCGCGGAGCCTCGGCCGCCAGCAACCGCTCCAGCGCCTGGATATCCCGGTGCGGATAGACCACGCTGCGGGCCCGGCTCAGCCGGCAGCCGTCGATCAGCGATGCGTGGTTGAGTTCGTCGGAAAAGATGAGGTCGTCAGGCCCGAACAACCCCTGGAGAATCCCGGTGTTGGCTGCAAAACCGCTGTTGAACAGCAGCGCCGCCTCGCTCCCCTTGAAGGTCGCCAGTCGTTCCTCCAACTGCGCGTGCGGCGGCAGCGTGCCGGAGACCAGTCGACTCGCCCCGGATCCGGCACCGTAGCGCCAGGTGGCGGCGGCGGCCGCTTCCAACAGGGCCGGGTGACCGGCCAGTCCAAGGTAGTTGTTGGAGCAGAGCAGCAGAACGTCACGACCGTCGACCACGGCACGCGGCCCCTGCCCATCGACCGTGCGCAAGGTGCGGCGCATGCCGGCGGCATCGAGTTCATCGAGTTCACGGCTCCATCTGTCCATGTCAGCGCTCCCACGGTTGCGGCGGAGTAATGGTTCCGAGTCCATCGAACAGGACCGCTTGACGCTCGAGGTACGCGACGAACTCCTCCGGATTCCACCCGCTCGCCCGCACGAACAGCGCCCGACCGCCAAAACCATCGCCGACCGCTTTAAGTCGGGTAATCCGCTGGTAACCGTGGCGCGGATCAGCGACATAGCCGGAGAGGTAATCAGGGGCATCCGACCAGCACAACTCGGCGACAATCCCCGGCGCCCGCAGGACCTTCCCGGCCAGCACCAGCGCCTCGGCCACCCGGTGGTGCCC
>JAMPXI010000105.1 GCA_023701265.1 Desulfuromonadales bacterium
GCGTTGGCGTCGCCCAGACGTTTGACCCACATGGTGATGCTGCCGCTGCCTTCGCTCACGGAACCGCTAACCGACTCGAACTCAATGTTGTTGTCGTTATTCACGATGGTAACGGTGGCGTTGCTGATGGCACCCACGGTTGCTCCCACCGGATTGGCAAGGGCGACCGTGAAGATCTCACCGGTTTCGAGAAGCGTGTCGTTGGTAATGGTGATGACAATATTCTGAGTGCTCACCCCCTCGGCAAAGCTGAGCGTGCCGCTCCTGGCGGTGTAGTCGGACCCGGCCGTGGCCGTGCCGTTGGCCGTGGCGTATTGTATCGACACCGTCCCCGTGGTGCCTCCCGCGCGGGTGACGGGGATGACCAGGTTGCCGCCACCCTCGGAGACACTGTAGCTGGCCATGCTCATCTGCAGGGTTTGCGGATCAGGTTGGACAACCCCCAGCGCGGCGACAAAATCGAGTCGGGGCTTGACAACCCCATTGCGCACGTCGGCAATGAACGGGCCATCCTGCAGGCGGCTCACGCTCTGCTGCGTACTGTCGCCAGGATAAGCGGAACGCAGCACGGCCGCTGCGCCTGCCACATGCGGCGTCGCCTGCGAGGTGCCACTCATGCTGCTGCCGGCGGCGTTGATGACCGCACCGGGGGCGAGCATGGTCAGAAAAGGGGCGCTGTTGGAGAAACAGGCGACTCTGTCGGCCTGGGTACTACTGTCGGAGCATGCCCCCCAGTTGATCGCCCCAAGGCTGGCATCGTAAACCGCCCCGACCGAGACCACGTTGGCATACGCCGCAGGCAACCCCATCGAGTCGGTGTAGGCGCTGTTGCCCGAGGCGGCCACCACGACGATGCCGGAATTCACCGCCCGCTGGATCGAGGTGCCCCACGCATCGGTGGGTGCCACCGCGTTGTAATAGCGGCCACCGCCCAGGCTCATGTTGATCGCGGCGACGTTGTAGGCCGCCTTGTTGGCGACGCACCAGTCGATGGCGGCAATGATGTCGCTGTTATAGGCGTAGCCGTCCGTGCGGAAGACGTCCAGCGCGGCGATCTTGGCGGCCGGGGCGACGCCCAGGGCAATGCCGGCGACGTTTGTGCCGTGGCCGGTGTCGTCAAGTTTGCCATCCGCCAGGGCGAAGTCCTGAGCGTAAGCCACTTTGCAGGTGCCGGCAGGAAGGCCCGGCGAGGTGCACGATCCGAAGCTGGCGCGGGTGTAATCGACCCCGGTGTCGAGCACGGCGACGGTCGTGCCGGCGCCCCCATAGCCAGTGCCGTTGTTCCAGGCGGCTGGCTGCCCGACCAGCGGCAGGCTTTGGGCGAGATAGAACTCATTGCGGGCGTTCTCATCGATGGAGAGGACCTTGCTGTGCCGGAGCAGTTTGTCGAGCGCGCGCGGCGAGGCGATACGCACATGCAGCACGGGAAGGACGGCATAGTCCTCCAGGAACGTCAGGTCGGGGGCAGCGATGTCTGACTTGACCCGGGCCTTGAGGCTGTCCAGCCGGAACTGGCGTCCGTGCATGCGTTCGGTATATTCCGCCGGGCTCGCCCGATGCAACTCGGCCTTGCCCTGCGCGGCCATCTCTTCATTGACCTGTTCCTCGCTATCATCCAGGAGCACCAGCGCTTCCACGGGTTCGAGATTATCCGCCCGGGCTGCGACCTGCACCGCAACCGGTTTTCCCCAGGTATCAGGCCCTGCCAGCGCCGGGGTACAGGTGATGCCGGCGATGAATAAAGTGAAGGTGACGGTCAGGAGTATGGCCGGGGTTTTGACGACCCGGTGGATAAGATGCGCTATGCTTTGGTTCATTGCGGCTTCCCTGGCAAGACTGTTGCCGTGTTGATGTTCACTAAGGGTTGGATGTGTACCCTGGTTTGTCAGCTTTAACGAAGGCCTGTTCAGACTGTTAACCTGTTGTTTGTAAAGGTTTTGTTTGCTGACAGGATGTGCAGATTGAGTGCCAAGTTTGCAAGCTGTTGTTTTCTCTTGCCGAAGTGTCCGGGTGAAGAAGGCCGGGGGATCATCAAGTGTCAATTGGCGTGTCGGCGTGGCATTTTTTTGTCCTGACAGGAAGTCCCCCTTGCGCTGCCTGGCAAATTGAAATCATGAGAGGGAAACCGGGTTGAAGGCTTGAGGATGGCGTGGTATCGTTCCAGACAATATTTTCAGTACACAGCGGTTTTTCTTGCTATACTTGTCACGATGTCAAAGTTGACCCTTTACGCATTCAGGGTGTTCCGCTACCTGACCTGTGGCCGCCGTGAGCGTGGACCGTTGATCAGTCTTAACCTGTTGGTTTCTTAGAGTTTAGCCATGAACCTGGAAGAACGCCGGAAAACATTGGCTTACCTGCTCATCGATCCTAATGAACAGGTGCGTGCGGCTGTAGCCGCAGCGATGGAGCGGTTGGAGTCGCTGCAGGATTTCAACCAGATTGTCTCCGCCCTGCAGTCCGACAAGCGCGGCCAGCGGGTCAAGGCCATCATCGCCATGGAGAAGATCAATTCTCCCGACGTGTTTCCACATCTGATCGGACTGCTCAAGGATCCCGATCCGGATATCCGCTCGGCTGCCGTGCAAGTGCTCGGGGCCAAGGCCCACCCCAATTCGCTCACCAGTCTGGTGCGGCACCTCAAGGACCCTGCCCCGGCGGTGCGGGTGCACACCGCCGAGGCTCTCGGCCACTTCAAGGATCCCCGCCTGGTTCCGTACCTTGTTGCCATGCTCAAGGAAGACGACGAGCAACTGGTGATCAGCGCCGCGCGGTCCCTCGGCAGGCTCGGCAGCCCCGACGCTGCCAGGCCGCTGGCCTCTCTGTTGGGTGACCAGCGTCCCAGCGTGCGCCAGGCTGCCGCTGAAGCGTTTGGAGAAGTGCCGTTGTAGCTGGTCGTGAAACGTAAAAAGTGAAAAGTAAAAAGCCGGAGCTTATTCTCCGGCTTTTTTTAGATTCTATGTAGCAACGTTGCCGGGCTGCTCAAAAATGCCCGGATGCAAGGCGCCTGATGACTGAGGAGCGAGGCGTACCCAAAGGTACGTCGCAGCGACGAAGTCGAAGGCAACGCCGCAGCGGGGCGTTTTTCAGCAGCCCTCAGTCCAGGTAGTCCACAACGTCGATCCCTTTGCTGAACGGGTCCACCTCGGCGACGATCTTCCGTGCCTGGGCCGGACCTAGCTTCAGCCGGTACGGCTCAGCAAGAAGCTGCCCGGCGGAGTCGAAGATGATCTTGATTTCGGCCAGGCTCGGATCGGTGGTGTCGACCTTGATGACCAGGCCGATCTCGCTGCTGTCGAGGCGTACCAGGCTGCCGACCGGGTAGGGGCCGAGCGAAGCGATGAATTTTTCGACGTAGCCGGGATGAAGGGACGTGCCGGCGATATCGAGCATGCGGGTCATGGCGTTGCGCGGGGTGAAGGGCCGCTGGTAGGAACGCAGGGTGGTCATCGCATCGTAGGCATCGGCAATCGCCGTCATGTCGACCAGCGGCGAGACATTGTGGCCGACCGTGTCGACCGGATAACCGGAGCGGTCATAACGGAGGTGATGGCCAATGACGATATCCATGACCGCCTGGGTGACGCCATCCATTTTGGCGATGATGTCGGCGCCGAAGCGCGGGTGCCTTTTGATTTCCTCGAATTCACTGTCGGTCAGCTTGCCAGGTTTGGTAATGATGTTCACGTCGATGCGCAGTTTGCCAAGGTCATGCAGCAGACCACCGAAGCCCAGCGTCCGCAAATCCTCTTCGCTGACTTCACAGGCACGGCCGACGGCCAGGGAGATCACCGAGACATTC
The DNA here is from genome assembly GCA_023701265.1 of Desulfuromonadales bacterium. GTDB lineage: Bacteria > Desulfobacterota > Desulfuromonadia > Desulfuromonadales > BM103 > VAUL01. Next base: position 3,803 of record JAMPXI010000105.1, read on the forward strand.
ACCGAGTGGGTGAACGTATAGTTGTCGTAGTCCTTGAGCATCGACAGGGCAAAGAGCGCGTGCGGGTCGGTGAGGGTGAGCTGGGCCATGCTCTTCACCACCTTCATCGCCTCTTCCGATGAAGGGATCTCCCCCATGCGCACGTCCCGGAAGATCTGGTCGACGACCTTCAGGGCTTTCTTGTAGACCTTGCGGGGCTGGCCGGCATCCTCGTCTTCTTCTTCGCTGGTCACGGCGCGGATGTGGTCGACTTTTTTCTGTTTCAGCGCTTCGGCAAAGGCTGCGCCCTTGCCGCCGCCTGCGTGCAGCAGGCCAAGCAGCACCTGAATCTCTTCGGCGGCAATCCCGGCGTTGAACTCGATGCCGACCAGATTGTGGGTTTCAAGCAGGCGGGCGATTTCCTGGGCCGCCGGAAACTCCTGGATGAACAGGTAGTCCTCGACGAACAGGGTCCCTTCCAGCAGCCCCATCTTGATGGTCTTTTTGTGCTGGAGCAGGCTGAACAGACCGTTCTGCAGGGTCTGCACCTGCTTGACCGTGGCGGGGTGGTCAAGAGAATAAAGGCGCAGACCCTTGACTGCCGCTGCCAGCGCTTGAACGACCTGCCGGGTTTCTTCAATGTTCATGAGTTGTCCTTTTCCAGCTGCATGAGCGCCTGAACTGCTGCCCTGGCGACCGGGGACGAGCGGTCTTGGGACGCTTTTTCCAGCCCCGGCCGAGCGCTTTCGTCGCCGATCTCGCCAAGTGCGGCGGCGGCGGTCACCCGCAATTCATCGTTGAGCGCCCGGCGCAACAGGCTGTGCCGGACGAGGATTTTAAGCAGCGGAGAGACGGCATCGCTGGAGCGGATTTCGCCCAGGGCACGAATGGCATCCTTCTTGATGTCGACGGCCCGCCGGTTCAGGTCCGGCTGCTCGATGAGCTTGAGGAGCGTGGGGATGGCGCTGGCGGCGCGGATCGCACCAAGGGACAGCAGCGCCTGGCGACTCAATTCCTGATCATCGGATTCAGCGGCCTGCAGCAGGATGTTGACCGCACGCTGGCCGCCGATTTTGGTCAACGCCCGGATTGTCTCCCGGCGTACGCGAATATCCTTGTGTTCAAGGAGCGGGGTGAGGTGCGGCAGGGAATCCTGGTTACGGATTTCGCCGAGAATGGACACGGCGTTGCGCACCACATACCAGCGGTCGTCAAAAAGATGTTCCTGCAGAACCGGTACGGCGGCAGGTCCGGTGCGTATCAGTACATCGGCCAGAACTTTGCGGTTCGGGGCAGCGGTTTCCTCGGCCAGCAGGTGCATCAGGCGCCGGACCATCTTGTCGCTCAGAAATACCAGGACATTGGTCAGGGCTTTGCGCACCGATTCATTGCTCTCCCGGTCAAGCAGTACGGCAATCAGATAGTCGGTCAGTTCGTCGGTGACCAGCTGGCCCAAGGCGTTGAGGGCATGGGCGCGACGCACCTCGGAGGGTTTCTGGGCGGTGGCGTTGCGGCAGAGCAGCACCATGGCCCGCAGCACCAGCGCACGGTTTTCCGGAAGCAGGTTAAGTCTCAGCAGCGGGATCAGCTCCTGCAATCGGGCGCGGAACCGCTGATCGTCCTGCTCTTCCTCAAGCAGGTTGAGCAGTTGTTCCAGATCGAGGGCATGGGCCTGAGCCGGGGTCAGGGGGGTGTCCGCTGGTTCCCCCTGCGGGGAAACGGGCTCCACCTCCGGTGGCTGTTCTTCCAGCTGCTGCTTGCGTTCAAGAATGACGGCCAGATCCTGCTCGTTGACCCAGATGGTGGTGATGCGGGCGCGTTCGAGTACGGACTGAATGCCCCCCTGGGCATGGATCTCCTGGGGGTCCAGAATCAGGTTGTGCACAAAACGGAGCAGATCGGCGGCACTCAGGTCGGGGAGGATGGTCAGGAACTGGATGCGCCTGGCGAAACAGAACGTCGCCAGCTGGCCGAGCACCTGATGGGTCTTGGCGACCAGTTGATCGCCGAGGAGAAACCCTTCCTTGCGCACCGTCAGGCTGAGCGGACGTCCATCCTTGAGCAGCGGCTGAAAGCCTCTGAGACTTTCGTCGGCGGCCGCGTGCAGGGCCGGATGCCGCGGCGGGTAGTAGCGCAGTGCTTTGATCTGCTTGACCAGGCCGGTCAGGGCAGTGGCAATCTGGAGATGTAGGTCGGTGTCGGGCTGCACTTGTTTTCCTCAGGTCATAGCCGGCCCTGACTGGGCGGTTCACTATTCTAAAGGATTTTCAACGAGCTGACCAGTCTCGACCTGGTCCGGCGAAGAATTATCGACAATGCAGAAGCCGGAGTCGTGAACGCCGTGATCCCCGGCGAGATACATGCTGTCGATGACCGTGCCGAATTTTTCCAGGATCATCCGCCGGCGGAGCTTCAAGGTCGGTGTGATTTCGCCATGTTCGGCCGAGAAGTCGCGTGACATCAGGATGAAGCGCTTGACCTGCTGGAAACCGGGGAGCCCCCCCTGGAGCTGTTCGACCCGCCGGCGCAGCAGTTCCAGGACTTTTGGGTGATTGACCAGGTCACACATGGTCAGGAAGTCAATCTGTTTCAGATGTGCGTAGCGAATCAGGTTGTCAAAGTTCGGTACCAGCAGGGCGGTCAGGAACGGGCGACGATCGCCGCAGATGAGCACGTTGGCAATGAATTTGTCGGTTTTCAGGCGGTTTTCAAGCGCCTGCGGGGCGACGTTCTCCCCACCGGCGGTGACAATCAGGTCCTTTTTGCGGTCGGTGATTGCCAAAAAGCCATCGCCATCCAGAATTCCGACATCACCGGTATGAAACCAGCCATCGACCAGGGCCACGGCGGTCTCCTCCGGCTGCTTCCAGTAGCCCCGGAAGATTCCTGGCCCGGCCGCAAGGATTTCACCATCCTCGGCGATTCGCACCCTGGTTCCGGGGATCGGGCGGCCAACTGTGCCGAGACGCAGTGCTTTGGAGGTGTTGGCGGCGATGACCGGCGAGGTCTCGGTCAGGCCGTACCCCTCGAAGATCGGGATGCCAGCCGCCAGGAAGAATTCGGCCACGTCACGGGCCAGTGGTGCGCCCCCGGAGACAAAATAACGCAGGCGGCCGCCGAGCGGCTCCTGCAGCTTGGCGTAAAGCAGCTTGCGGGCGCCGCCGGCCAACAGTCGCAGCCAAAGAGGCACCGGGCGGCCCGCCTGATCGGCGGCAACGTGCCGGCGGCACAGATCGAGAGCGCCCCAAAACAGCTTGCGCTTGAGCCATGGGCTTGAAACGACGCGTTCCATGATGCGGGCGTACATCTTTTCGTAGAGGCGCGGCACGCTGATCAGGATGGTTGGCCGGACTTCCTTGAGATTGAGTGGTACCGAGTCGATCCCCTCGGCATAGGCAATCGTCGCCCCCTGGCGCAGCATCATGTAGTAGCCGGCCATCCGCTCGAACACGTGCGAGAGCGGCAGGAACGACAGGCAGGTATCGCGGGGGGAGATGTCGAACAGCGTGTGGCACGCCCGGATGTTGCTGAGGAAATTGCGATGAGTGAGCATCGCCCCCTTGGCCGTGCCGGTGGTCCCGGAGGTGTAGACAATCGAGGCGAGATCGTCGGCCCTGCCCGCGGCCAGCCGTTCGTCAGCCAGGCGGTCGAGGTCAGGGTCGGGTGGCCGCAGAAAACTTGCGAGCGAGATGACACGCGGGTGATCGAGATGACCATTCAGCAGGATGATCATCTCCAGTTGCGGCACCTCGTCAAGGTTCTCGACCAGCTCCGTGGCAGCTACCGGAGACCAGAGAAAGAGCAGCCGGCTCCCGGAATCGTTCAAAATGTAGAGGGTGTTGGCAAGCCCGTCGGTGTGATAGACTGGCACGGTAATGCCGCCGCAGCTCTGGATTGCCAGGTCCGCCCAGGCCCATTGCGGGCTGTTGGGCGCCATGACCGCGACCCGGTCGCCCGGCTGCACGGACATGGCCAGCAGGCCGCGGATGCGCGCCCGCAGTTGCTCGGCAAACTCGTCCCAGCCGATGTCGAGGTAGCGGCCTTCGGTTTTCTCGCGAAAGACCGGGTGGTCGGCATAACAGGCGGCTCGTGCCAGTACCATGCGGGGGAGGGTGTGTTTCATCGCTGCCCCGCAATGACAATCCCGTGACAGGAAAAAGGATGACCCTGGTGCTTGGCCTGACCGGAGGGATCGCCTCCGGCAAAAGCAGTGTCGCGGCGATGTTCGCCGAATTCGGTGCGGAAGTGGTGAGCGCCGATCAGCTGGCCCGGGAGGCCGTTGCCCCCGGTTCGGCAACGCTGCAGGCGTTGGCGGCCGCCTTCGGCCCGGCGATCCTCGACCCGGCCGGGGAACTCGACCGGGAGGCGCTGGCGCGGATGGTCTTTGCCGATCCAGCGGCGCGCGAACGGCTCAACGCCGTGACCCACCCGGCCATTGCCCGCCTGGCCGAAGCACGCTTGCGGGACTTGCGCGCCCGGAAAGTGCCGCTGGTGGTTTACGAAGCGCCGCTGCTGTTCGAGGCCGGCGCCGAACGGCGGGTCGACCGGGTGCTGGTGGTGACGATCGACCCGACGCCGCAGCGAGCGCGCCTGCAGGACCGTGATCAGCTTGACGCGACGGCAATTGAAGCGCGCATCTCCGCCCAGTGGCCGCAGGCCGACAAGGTCGCCCGCGCCGATTTCGTCATCGACAACTCCGGCACGCTTGATGAAACCCGTCGGCAGGTTGCGGCCCTCTGTCATTTTCTGCTCTCCGGTGGACAACGCTGAGCCTCCAATTCCCCCAGAAATTTGCCGATCAGATCGAAGACCGCCTCCCGGAGAGGGTTTCCCGCGCCGGTCAGTACGTGCGGCGCTTCCGGCCCGAGCCGTTCGTAAACCTTGACGCTCCCCCCGAGTCGTTCGACCAGAATGCGGCCGCTATCGATGTCGATGGTCTGATCGCCCTCGCCATGGATGGCAAGCACCGGCAGGGTGATCTCCGCCAAACGTGGGGCGAGGTCGCGCAGCAGCCGGTTGATCTGGTGCACTCCGGCCAGCGGGCGGCGCTGGTAGTAGTGGTTCGCTTCGTTCTCGCTTAACGGCCGCTCCTGATAGGGCTTCAGATAACGCAGCCAACCCGCGTATGGCGCCAGGCGATGGCGCAGGCGCAGATAAGGGGAGAGGAGTACCAGGCCGGCCGGCCGTCGCTGCCTGGCCAAAGCCAGCAGCAACAGGGTGCCGGTACTCAGTCCCGCGCCGTAAATCCGCGAGAAGCGCGATGCCAACAGGTCGTGCCCGTGAATGACGGCGCCCAGCCACTCTTCCCAACGCCGCGCGGCGAGATCCTCGGGAGTCGTGCCATGTCCCGGCAGCCGTACCGCCAGGCAGGCAAAGCCGCGCGCTCCCAATTCGGCGGCCAGCGGCCGCATTTCCCAAGGGGTGGCGGAAAAACCGTGCACCAGCAGTACGGCGGCCGTGGCGCCGGCAGGCGCCGAAACGAAGGGAAGATCGTCCTCCCGCACGCCGGCCTGCCGTGAACGCTCGCGCTCTTCCGTCAACAGTTCCATCACCCCGCCACTCTTCGCCATGCCCTGGTTGACCTTGTTCAACAATCCGATATCACAGCTATTTTCATTATACTGGAAGGCGGAGAGGGCGTCCAGTTAGTGGTTGACCCATGAATAGCCTCACCTGAACAGGTGGGGAGGAACTAACCTCCCTTGCTTCTTATCTACTGGATTTATCGTTGGGTAAACGTGTTTCCTCAATAAACGATAAAAAACTTGCTCTTTGCCAAGGTGAAACATCTTTGCCGTGAGACAATTTTCAGATCACTTATGTTATGTCGATGCCTAAAATATGAATTCTAACAACAACTGGGCTCTTGGAGAAACAGAATGATTACAGTGCTGGTAATATATTTGTCATGGAAATAAGAACACGACCTCTTATTAGTATCGATGCAACCGAGTATGGAAGTGCAATTGCTTCGGATATCACTATCCATTATATATAC
>JAMPXI010000007.1 GCA_023701265.1 Desulfuromonadales bacterium
CATCCTCACCCGACTCGTAATGGGTCATGTCGGTGCTTGCCACAAGCAACGGAAGCTGCGGGCGGGTGAGCAGCGCCTGCGCCAGGCCGTCGCCGAGAGCAAGCAAGGTCTCCAGCGACACGCGCCCGATGCACATCGGTGCGATGGCAACCTCGGCCAGCAGGGTCTTGAGGAATGGCACCTGTACTTCCAGCGAATGCTCGTACAGATGGGCCTGGATATCGGCGGCTGCCGCCGGGCAGGCAGAGAGGATGGCCCCCGCCAGAGCCTCGGCAATCGGCACCGGACCGAGCGGGGTCTCCCATCCGCCGTGTTGGTAGACCGCGGCCTGATGACCGGCGCCGTGATGATTGGGACCGAGGATGACCACTTCCGCCGGAATTTTCACGCCGGCGAAGGTTCTGCCGGCCACGCTGCCCGAGTAGACATAGCCGGCGTGCGGGACCATGACGCCGTATGCTGGCTTTTTCGCGGTAACGGGAGGGATGAGTTGGTCGATGGTCTGAGCGAGAGCAGCCGGGTGCTTGGGGTAGAATTGGCCGGCAACGGCAGGAGAACGCAGCATGGCAGCCTCCTCAAGAGCGGATCAGGGCCAGAAGGCACTTGCCGCCATGCGTATCCCCACCAGGATAATCAACATGGCGAAAATCCTCACCAGTCTAGCATGGCTGGTCTGATTGGCAATCCGCACGCCGACGCGAGCCATGACGATCGTGAAGGGTGCCACCAGCACCGTGACCAGCATGTTGACGTAGCCGAGCGAAAATGGCGGCAGCTGCGGTAATCCCCAACCATGGATCATGTATGAGATGGTGCCGGCCAGAGCGGAAATCACCATCAACCCACTGGAGTTGCCGACCGCATGGTGCATCGAATGCTGCATCATCATGATCAGCGGTACGGCAATAACGCCGCCGCCCACGCCAAAAAAAGCGGAAAAGGAACCGATGATGAAGCCTACCGCAAGCAGCGCCCCCCACCCGGCCCTGGTTCCATTGCCTTCGGGAAGCTGCGGCGGGCGGGCAAATAGCTTGGTGCCGACACCGATCTGCATCAGGCCGAACATCCCCTTGAGCATGTCGCCGGAGAGACCGGCGGCCAGCGACGAGCCAACGGCGACGCCAACCACACTGCCGCAGGCCATGCGCAGCACCAGGTGCCAGTCGACATTGCCGCGTTTGCGATGTCCCAGAGCACTGCTGATGGCCGTGGGGATGATAATTGCCAGGCTGGTGCCGAAGGCAAGATGCACGATGATCTGCGGGGCAAAGCCAGCCAGCTTGAATGCCCAAAGAAACATCGGAATCAGGATCAGTCCGCCACCGATACCGAACAGTCCGGCAAGCAGCCCGGCCAGGGCACCGACCAGGGCAAACATCAGCAGGATCGTAGGGGTGAGCAGTTCCATGGCGTTGGACCGCGCAAGTAAAAAAGCCAGCCTTTCAGGGGCTGGCTTGAATTAATGGAGGCCCCGACCCGATTTGAACGGGTGATGGAGGTTTTGCAGACCTCTGCCTTACCACTTGGCGACGGGGCCGTTGAGAAACGGAAGTCTTGAATACCAAACCGCGGGGAGCACTGTCAAGGGTTAAGAGACCGGCAGCCGCTATTCCGGCTGCAATTCCACCCGGACACGGATGTTTCCGCGCCCCTCCCCGCTCTGTGCGCCGATTCCGAGGATCTCCCGGCTGACTTCATCGTTGCCGGCCATCGTCCCGCCAAGATTGAACCATTCGCCCAAACGGACGCGAACCGTGGTGGTCAGGTCACTGAAGCGGATCTCGCGCTCGCCGCGCGCATCGATAAAGGCCATGAACGGATGGATCGCCAGTTCGGCGTGTTCACCGGCGAACAAGGTAGGGATAACCTCAAAGCCGGTATCGACCGACTCGTAGCGAACGCTTTCGACGATGCGCGCATGGCGGCGGGCCAGCACCAGCCAGCGTTCGGTGAACGGCAGGCGCTGACCAACGCTGATGCGGGCGGGCGATCCTTCGAGGGAGGTCAGGAACTGGCCGGCGCGGTGCGTTTCCACCCGACTGCCGGCACTGCCGCTGCCGACGATCATGCCATGATCACCGCCAACGATGACCGTGGCCCCGCCAAACGCAGGCGGATGTGCCGTCGGTCGATCGCCGACGACAACGCTGGCGTCACCGCCAGAGACATATATCGAGCCTCCGGCGGAACTTGCACGACTGCTCTCCTGTTGATCCTGGGCCACGTAGACCCGCAGCATTCGCGCGGGTCTATCGAGCCTGGCGATCAATTCCGCGACACCGGCGAGATCGGCCGCGCTGGCATTAACCACCAGGCTGTTGTCGATGGCCGTCACTTTGGCGTCGTCGCCGAGAACCATCCGCACCGCCTCGGCAACCTCCGTTGCCCGGCGGTGCTTGAGGTCGAAGATGCGTGTCTCGGCCGAGGCAACCGTGGCGAACGCGAAAGAAATGACCAGGAAACCAAGCCAACGGCACATACTGACAACGTTCTTCTTAGCAGTTTTCAAGGTGTCTTGACGCTCTTGGTGAATAAATAGTCATTGCTGGCCACGGGGGTGTGGCAGCCGAAACATTCAGCCACAAAATCCGCGTCCTTGCCATAGGGTTTCAACTCGTTGCCGACAAAACGGGCAAAGCCCCAACCACCGGTCTTCTTGTATATCTCCGAATTCTTGACCATGAACTCAACCTGAACAAAGGCTCCCGGTTCGGTTGCTACCGGAAAAGCAGGGTTTTTTTCAGCTTTCCAGGCAACCTTGGCCAGCACACAGCCATCTGGCAGCGGCAGAGTCCCGGCCCGCAGGGCTTGCACGGCAGTCTCATTGCCGGTGATGATGCGGATGTGACCCTTGTCCTCCCGGTACGAAGGGGCGATGACACGCCAGTTCATGTACTCAGGAAAGAGCGCGATGCCATTGGGCGATACCGGCGGCTCCGCCGCACCCAGTGACCCGGCAATAAGCAGCAAAGAAATACCAACCAGAACCAGCTTTCGCATTTTGACCTCCTTGTCATGTTTTAGAGGAAGCATATCACAAGGGTGAATTTCTGCTGACAATCCCAGGAATCTATCCGACCCTTCATGTGCAGACAGGAGATGGTCGTGGGAAAGGTGATGGCGAACTACAGGGATGGGTTCAGAGGGGTGAGAATAACCACTGGCAGATGGCCAAAACGCACTTAGGCCACCTCGCGAGGAAGTGGCCTAAGTGTCCGTTGTTGTTTTGGTCGGGGCGAGAGGATTTGAACCTCCGGCCCCCAGCACCCCATGCTGGTGCGCTACCAGACTGCGCTACGCCCCGTCAGCACAACGGAGACGGATTATGCGTCAGCATCCTCCGGTTGTCAAGGCTTAACAGGCCTGTGGCTAGCGTTTACGCCGATCAATCACCCTCTGCGCCTTCCCTTCATGACGCGGAATCGAGGCCGGCTCGACCAGCTTGACCCGGCAGCCGATGTTGAGCATCGATGCCAGGCGCTTCTCGACCTGACTGACGAAGGCCCGCTGTTTTTTCATCTCGTCGAAGAAGATCGTTTCGTTGACCTCGACCAATACTTCCAGGGTGTCGACGTTGTCGATCCGGTCGACCACCAACTGGTAGTGAGGCTCGCACCCTTCAACCTGGAAAAGCACCTCCTCAATCTGCGTCGGAAAGACGTTGACCCCCTTGATGATCAGCATGTCATCCGAGCGCCCGCGAGTCTTTTCCATGCGCACCAGAGTCCGCCCGCAACTGCATGGTTCGTAAATGAGCCGGGTAATGTCGCGGGTGCGATAGCGAATGACGGGGAGCGCTTCCTTGGTCAGAGTGGTCAGTACCAGTTCCCCAACCTCGCCCGGCGGCAGAACCTCGCCGGTTTCCGGATTGATGATCTCGGGGAGGAAATGATCCTCGAAGATGTGCATGCCGCACCGGCCATGACATTCGCCGGCAACCCCAGGCCCCATGACTTCCGAGAGCCCGTAGTTGTCGGTGGCGATGATGCCGAGGCGCTGCTCGATCTCGCGACGCATCTCCTCGCTCCACGGTTCGCCGCCAAACAGGCCGACCCGCAACTGCATGCTTTTCGGGTCGATCCCCGACTTTTCCATGCGGTCAACCAGGGTCAGGGCATAACTGGGGGTACCGACCAAGGCAGTAGTGCGGTAGTCCTGCATGATCATGATCTGCTTTTCGGTGTTGCCACCCCCCATCGGGATCACCGATGCACCGATCAATTCGGCACCATAGTGCAGGCCGAAGGCGCCGGTGAACATGCCGTAACCGAAGGTAATCTGAACCACATCGTCGCTGCTCACGCCGGCAGAGGTAAGAAAGCGCGCCACCAGGTGCGACCAGGTTTTGATGTCGTTGCGGGTATAACCGACCACCGTCGGTTTGCCGGTGGTGCCCGAGGATGAGTGGATACGCACCACTTCGCGCAGCGGCACGGCGAACATCCCGTACGGATAGTTGAGGCGCATGTCCTCCTTGGCCGTGAACGGGAGCCGGCGCAGGTCGTCGAGCGACTGGATGTCTTCGGGGATAATCCCCATCTCGTCGAATTTGCGACGATAGCAGGTGACGTTCTTGTACGCCCGATTGAGGGTGGCCTGCAGACGTTCCAGCTGCAGTTGCGCCAATTCCTCCCGCGGCATGCATTCGTGTGTGGAATCCCAGATCTCCATGTCGCTAACGCTCCCAGATTTCCTTCTTTTCCTTGCCAAGATAGGCCCGCTGCACTTCCTTGTTCCCCAGTAGTTCGGCGGAACTCTCTTCGAGGATGACTTTCCCCGTTTCCAACACGTAGCCACGACTGGCCAGCTTCAGTGCCGCTTTGGCGTTCTGCTCGACCAACAGCACAGTGGTGCCCATATCACGAGTCAATGCCGCGATGACTGCAAAGATTTCCTGGACGACCAAAGGCGCCAACCCCATCGAGGGCTCGTCGAGCAGGAGCAGTTTGGGGCGGGCCATCAACGCCCGGCCAATCGCGAGCATCTGCTGTTCACCACCGGAGAGAGTACCGGCCAACTGCCGTCGACGCTCACGCAGACGTGGAAAGAGCTGGTAGATTTCATCCAGGCTGGCCCGGATCTTCGCCCGTCCCTCACGCCGGCGATAGCGCAGATAGGCCCCCAATTCCAGGTTATCCTCGACGGTCAGCGGCTTGAAGACCTGACGGCCTTCGGGCACCTGGGATATCCCCAACTCGACGATCCGCTCCGGCGCCAGTGAATGAATCGGTTCCCCCGCAAAGACGATCTCGCCATTGCGCACCGGGGTCACCGCGGAAAGGGAATTGAGGATGGTGGTCTTCCCGGCACCGTTGGCGCCGATCAGGGTGACAATTTCCCCCTGCTTGAGATGCAGGGAGACGTTCTTCAGGGCATGCACCTGGCCATAGTAGGTGTTGATGTTCTTGACCTTGAGCATCGCGCCTACTCATCCCCCAGATAGGCGGCGATCACCTCGGGATTTTCCTGAATCTGGCGCGGGGTTCCCTCGGCAAGTTTCCTGCCGAGGTTGAGCACCACGATGGTATCGCAGATGTCCATCACCAGCTCCATGTCATGTTCGACCAGCACGACCGTCACCCCGGTTTCGCGGATTTTGCGGATCAGGTCGCCGAGCTGCCAAGTCTCGCGACTGTTGAGCCCGGCGGCCGGCTCATCCATCAGCATGATGCGCGGCTGCACCGCCAGGGCGCGGGCGATCTCCAGCATACGCCCCTTGCCGAACGGCAGGTTGGCGGCAGCCATATCGGCGAGATCGGCGATGCCGACGAACTCCAGCAACTCCTGGGCCTGTTCACGGATGCGTCGTTCTTCGCGCAGATGCTGCGGCAACTTGAAGGCACAGGCGATGAACCCGCTGCGGCTGCGGGTGTGCAGCCCGACCATGACGTTTTCCAGCACGGACATCTTGCCGAACAGCTCGATATTCTGAAAGGTCCGCACCAGACCCAGGCGGGTGAGTCGTTCCGGCGGCAATCCGCTGATGTCGCTGCCCTCGAGAGTGATGCGGCCGGCAGAGCGCGTGTAGATGCCGGTAATGATATTGAACAGCGTGGTCTTGCCGGCCCCGTTGGGGCCGATCACACCGGTGATCTCCCCGGCGCGGGCGGAAAAGGAAACGTCGTCAAGAGCCGTGAGGCCACCGAAGACGCAGGTAATGCCGTGGATATCAAGCATCCTGTCCCGCCCTCCCCGGCCACAGCCTGCGAATTCCCGCCCACAACATCTCGAAGCCCTGCACCAGCCCTCCGGGGAGGAACATGGTCATGACAATCAGCAGCAGCCCGTAAACGACGATATCGTAATCCTGGAAAGTACGCAGGAATTCGGGGAGCAAGGTGAGCAGTGCGGCGCCGAGGCAGGAGCCGTAGATGCTTCCCAGGCCGCCGATGATGACCATGGTCAGCAGTTCCACCGAGAAATGAAAGCCGAAGGTGCTCGGTGAAATGAACGTCACGGTGTGGGCATAGAGACTGCCGGCAAGGCAGGAGATGACCGCCGAACAGGTGAAGACCTGAACCTTGAGCAGGCGGGCATTGACGCCAAGCACCCGGGCAGCCACCTCCGAGTCGTGAATGGCGCGCAGGGCCCGGCCGATGCGTGACTGGGTCAGATTGACGGCCAGCAGCATGACCAGCAGAGCCATTGTCCAGACCAGGTAGTAGCTCTTCAGGTCGCTGTCGAAATGAAGATTGCCGATGCCCAGTCCGGGCACCCCGGAAAAGCCGGAGGGCCCGCCGGTGACATCGACATACTCATTGAGCACAATGTAGATGATGATGCCAAAGCCCAGGGTGGCCATTGCCAGGTAGTGCCCCTTGAGCTTGAGAATCGGAAACCCGATAACGAAAGCGAGCAGTCCGACCGCCATCGCCGCCACGGCCATCGCCGTCCAGGGGTTCCAGCCGTAAGTCGTGGTCAGGATGCCGGAGAGATAGGCGCCCAGACCGTAAAAAGCCGCCTGACCGAGAGAAATCTGCCCGGCGAAACCAAGCAGCAGGTTGAGCGCCACCGCCAGCATGGTGTTGATGCCGACAAAGACCAGCACGTTGAGCAGATAGCCGCCCTTGATCGTGGCCGGGACAGCCAGCGCAACGGCGGCAAACAGGGCAAATTTGATCAGTTCCCGACGCATGCCCGTACTAGACCCGCTCGCTCTCGCCGCTGCTGAACAATCCCTGCGGACGCAGGAAGAGGATCAGCAGGAGAATGACGAAGGTCACCGCATCCTTGTACCCCGAGGAGATCAACCCGGCACCGAGCGCTTCCAGCACACCGAGCAGCAGGCCGCCCAGGACCGTGCCGATGCCGTTGCTCATGCCGCCAATGATGGCGGCACAGAAACCTTTGAGGCCGAGCATGATGCCGACGTCATAGGAAGTCATGGTCAGCGGCGCGACGATGATCCCGGCCAGTGCGCCCATCCCCGAGGCCAGCAGGAAGGAGAACATCACCATGCGCCGCACGTCGATGCCGACCAGACCGGCCGCGCGCTGGTTGACTGCGCAGGCCCGCAACGCCTTGCCGGTAATGGTGTACTGGAAAAACAGCTTGTTGACCACGATCAGCAGGACGGTCAAGGCGAAGATCCACAGGTGCTGGGGGAGCAGGGTCGCCCCGGCCAGCGCAATCGGTTCATCGCCGGAAAAGGTCGGCAGAGCGTGGGTATCCTTCCCCCACACCAGCATGGCGATGCCGCGTACCAGGATGCTGCCGCCGATGGTGATGATCACCAAGCCCAGTGGCGTGGCCCGGCGCAACGGCCGGATGGCCAGTCGCTCGAACATGACCCCGGAGGCCGCGGCACAGAGCACGGCAAGCACCAGGGCCGCGACCAGCGGGAGTTGGTGGATCGTGTAGAAATAGACCCCGAACATGCCGCCCAGCATGACGAACTCCCCCTGGGCGAAATTGATGATCCCGGTGGAGTTGTAGATGATGGCGAAACCGAGGCCGATCAGCGCGTAGATAGCGCCGGTGGCCAGTCCCGAAAGCAGGTATTGCGAGAGTTGCTGGGAAAAATCCATAAAATCTGTAATCGCAGTCAAAGGTGCAGCGCAGGCGGAATGCTCCGCCTGCGCTGCCAATTAAATAGGCGCTACAAAGAAACGATCAGGGCACGGTCAGTCAACCAGCACCCAGTCCTTGTTCCTGATTTCCACGAGAACAAAGGCATCCTTGGTCAGACCGGCATGATCGGCGGCGGAGAAACCGAAGACGCCGCCGATGCCGGCAAAGCCGGAGATCTTCTCCAACTGGTCGCGAATCGCCGCCGGGGTGTCGGCACCCTGCTCGAGAGCCTTCTTCAGGAGCATGACCGCATCCCAGGCATGCCCGCCGAAGTGATCGCCTTCCACACCGAAGTTCTTCTTATAGTCCTGCACATAGGCCATCAGCGCCTTCTTCTGGGGTGCAGCGGCCGGCAGCAGGTCGGCGACGATGACTTGCCCTGAAGGGAGGATGATCCCCTCGGCGGCCTCGCCGGCCAGTTCGATGAACTTCTTGGAGGAGACGCCGTGACTCATGAACAGTGGCAGCTTGATGCCAAGCTGGCGGGCGTTCTTGGCCACCACGGCGGGGCCGGGGTTGGTCCCCCAGCAGATGATCGCCTGGGCTTCGCTGCCGCGGATCTTGGTCAGCTGAGCGGTCATGTCGGTATCCTTCGGACCGAAAGTGTCATCGACCGTCAGGGTCATACCGAACTTGGTTGCCTGGTTCTTGAGCTGCTCGCGCCCGGAGGCGCCAAAGCCGTCAGAGGCCGTGAGGATAGCAACCTTGTCGAGCTTGCGCTTCTGCAGATGCTCGAAGATGCGGGCCACCGCCAGCGTGTCATTCTGTGCGGTCTTGAAAGTCCAGGGGTTGACCGGATCGGTGATCTTGCTGCCGGCGGCGCAGGAGATCAGGGGGATCTGCTCCTTCTCGGTCACCGGTTTGACCGCCATCGTTTCGCCGGTGGTGCTCGGCCCGATGATGGCGACCACCTTGTCGTCCTTGATCAGCTTGGTGGCCAACTGCACCGCCTTGGTCGGGTCGCCGGTGGTATCGTAAATCACCAGCTCAAGCGGCCGCCCTTTGATGCCGCCCGTTTTGTTGATCTCGTCGACCACCATCTGGGCGGTGTTGCGCTCCGGCTCGCCGAGGAACGACGGCGGACCGGTCACGGAGAAGAGAGCGCCAATCTTGATCGGCTCAATCTTGACCGGCTCGGCGGCAATAGCCGCACCGACCGAGGAAAACAGCGCCAGTAGCAGCGTTGCAATACGAATAAATCGGGTCTTCATGTCATCCTCCTGAAATCACCGTGAATTATTGAATGATAGCCCAGTCGCCGGCGGTGATGCGGACCATCTCAAAGGCCGAGAGATCCAGGCCGTTGTGGTCGCTGGAGGACATAGTAAAGCTGCCGGAGACACCGACCATCTTGCTGGCCTGCTCGAGGCCGGAGCGAAGCTGTTCGGCACCGGCGCCGTTTTTCTGCACCGCACCAATGATCAACTGGAAAGCATCGTAGGCATAGCCGCCGAAGGTCGAGGCTTCCACTCCGTACGCCTTGCGATAGGCGGCATCGTACTCTTTGAGCAACTTGGCCTGCGGATCGGTCTCCGGGAGCTTGTCAAAGACCGCCAGCTTGCCGGCCGGAAGCATGACCCCTTCGGCGGCGTCGACGCCGGCCAGTTCGATGTATTTCTTCGAAGCCACGCCATGGCTCATGTACAGCGGGGTCTTGATGCCGAGCTGTTTGACGTTGCGGGTCACCACGGCCGGGCCGGGGTTGGTCCCCCAGCAGATGATGGCGTCGGGGTTGGCCGCGCGGATCTTGGTCAGCTGAGCAGTCATATCGGTATCCTTCGGCCCGAAGGTTTCGTCGGCAACCAGGGCCAGCCCCTTCTTGGCGAGGAGAGCCTTGAGCTGCTCGCGCCCCGAGGCACCGAAGCCGTCGGATACGGTGAGCAGGGCAAAATTCTTCTGCCCCTTGCTGACCGCATAGTTCAGAATCTTCTCACCGGCGATGTGATCGTTGGCCGGAGTCTTGAAGGTCCAGGCGTTGACCGGATCGGTGATCTTGATGCCGGCGGCGCAGGAAACCAGCGGAATCTGCTCCTTTTCGGTGACCGGCTTGACCGCCATGGTCTCGCCGGTGGTGCTCGGCCCGATGATGGCAACGACCTTGTCATCCTTGATCAGCTTGGTGGCGAGCTGCACCGCCTTGGTCGGATCGCCGGTGGTGTCGTAGATCACCGCCTCGACCGGCTGCCCCTTGACACCGCCCTTGGCGTTGATCTCCTTAACCAACATTTCCAGCGTGTTTTTCTCCGGTTCGCCGAGAAAGGCTGCCGGACCGGTCACCGAGAAGAGCGCGCCAATGCGCAGCGGTTCAGCCAGAGCCGCACCTGCGCTCAGCACGAAACAGATCACCATCCATGTCGCTGCCAGTCTACGCATAATCATTCCTCCTCGCCTGATTGCCGCTGTTTAATAGTCGCCGGAGCCGCTACATCTTGTAGAGTCGCTCCCCTGCCAGAATTGCAATATTATTGTCGGTCAGCACCCGGATGGCCGCTTCGGGGTCGTCGAAGCGGAAGATGATGACCGCGTTGCCGCCACAGCGCTCCACGAAGGCGTACATGTATTCCACGTTGACCTTGGCGTTGTCCAGCACATCGAGAATTCCCGACAGACCGCCGGGCTGGTCGGGAACCTCAACCGCCACCACTTCGGTCTTGCTGACCGTAAAGCCACCTTCCTTCAGCGTCGCCTTGGCCAGGTCGGTCTGATCGACGATCAGGCGCAGAATGCCGAAGTCCGATGTGTCGGCAAGTGCCAGGGCCCGGATGTTGACTCCCTTTTGCCCGAGCACCCGGGCCACTTCCGCCAGCCGTCCCGACTTGTTTTCGATGAAGATGGAAATTTGCTCGACCTTCATGGTTTCCTCCCTACCGCTTGCGGTTGTCGATGACGCGCTTGGCCTTCCCTTCGCTGCGGGCGATGGTTTTCGGCTCCACCAGGCGCACCTTGCTGGTGACGCCGAGCATGTCCTTGATTTCCTTCTCGATCCGGTGCGCGAGCGTCTGCAGCACCTTGATCTCGTCGGAGAAGAGCAGCTCGTCGACCTCGACCTGGACTTCCAGCGTGTCGAGGTTGTCGACCCGGTCGACGATGAGCAGGTAATGCGGCTCGACCCTCTCGATGCGCATGAGAATCGATTCGATCTGTGACGGAAAGACGTTGACGCCGCGGATGATCAGCATGTCGTCGGAGCGCCCACTCATCCGGTTCAGACGCGCATGAGTGCGGCCGCAGGCGCACGGTTCGCAGCTGAGGCTGGTGATGTCGCGGGTGCGGTAGCGCACCAGCGGGATCCCTTCCTTGGTGATGGTGGTGATCACCAGTTCGCCGCGGCTCCCTTCCGGCAGGACCTCACCGCTATCGGGATCGATGATTTCCGCCAGGAAATGATCTTCCCAGATATGCAGCCCCTTTTTCATTTCGATGCATTCGATGGCGACCCCCGGCCCCATGATTTCGGAAAGGCCGTAAATGTCGATGGCATGCAGATTCAGCTTGGCTTCGATTTCGGTGCGCATATCCTCCGACCATGGCTCGGCGCCGAAGATGCCGACCCTGAGCTTGAGGTTGCGGAAGTCGATCCCTGCTTCACGTGCCTCTTCGGCCATATACAGTGAATAGGAGGGGGTGCAGGTCAGTACCGTCGAGCCGAAATCCTGCATGATCATCAGCTGACGAGCCGTGTTGCCGCCGGAAATCGGGATGACCGAAGCCCCCAGACGCTCGGCGCCGTAATGCGCCCCAAGACCACCGGTGAAGAGTCCGTAACCGTAGGCGTTGTGAATGATGTCGCCCTTGTGCGCACCGGCAGCTACAAAGGAGCGGGCCATCAGATCGGTCCAGACCTCGATATCCTTCAGGGTATAGCCGACGACCGTGGGCTTGCCGGTCGTCCCGCTTGAGGCATGGATGCGAACGATCTCATCCATGGAGGCGGCAAACAGGTTATAGGGATAGGCATCGCGCATATCCTGCTTGGTCGTGAAGGGAAGACGGCGCAGATCGTCGAGACTCCTGATCTGTTCCGGGCGAATGCCGGCCTTGGTCAGCGTCTGCCGGTAGAACGGTACCTTTTCATAGACACGGGCCACCGTCGCTTGCAGTCGCTTGAGCTGCAGGGCCTGCAGGGCCACACGGGGCATGGTTTCAATTTCTTCATGGAAATAGCTGGTCATCGCGGTCCCTCTTCAGAGTGCACGTCCCAGGGCAAACGCCTTGCGGTTAATCTCCAGGGCCTTTTTCGGCACCATCCTTGCCAACGCCTCCTGCCAGACTGTTTCGTCAATCGGCAGGCGAGTCGACACGGCACCGAGCAGCACGGTATTGGCTGCGCGGGCGTCCCCCGCCTGCTGGGCCAGGTGCAGCCCGTCGACCAGCAGAGAATCGGCAAACCCGGCACGGATGCGTTCGACCAGATCATCGGGATAAGTGGCCTGGCCGAGCAGGACCGACGGCGGGGGGATGCGGTAATCGTTGACGACAACCTTTGCACCGGATCGCAGCAGCGGCAGGGCGCGATAGGCTTCCAGCAGCTCGAAGCCGAACAGGAGGTCCCCTTCCCCTTCCGGCACGGTCGGCGAGAAGACCTTCCGGCCGAACCGCACGTGAGAAACCACGCTGCCGCCACGCTGCGACATGCCGTGGATCTCACTCTTTTTCACGTCGAAACCAGCCAGCATGAAGGTTTCGGCCAGGACTTCCGAAGCCAGCAGAATCCCCTGCCCGCCAACGCCGACCAGCAGAATGTTGGTAATCATATCACTCATGGCCTGAAGTCCTATTGGATTGCATTGAACTTGCACAACTGCTGGCAGACGGTGCAGCCGTTGCACAAAAGCGGATCGATATAAGCTTTTCCCCTCTTGCCATCGGGCGCCGGTTGCCACTCGATGGCCGGGCACCCCAGACGCAGGCAGGCACGGCAGCCCGTGCACTTCTCCTGATCGACCTCCATCGCCTCGCCAGGTTTGAAGCGGTGCTCGCCCTTGAGCAGGCAGCACGGACGGTTGGTAATGATGACCGACGGTTCGGGGCGGGCCATCTCCTCTTCCAGCGCCTTGCGGGTCGCATCCAGGTCATTGGGGTCGATCACCCGCACATGCCGGACCCCCAAGGCACGGCAGAGAGCGACAAGATCGATCTCCGCTGCCGCCTCGCCCGACAAGGTGAAACCCGATGCCGGATTTTCCTGACGACCGGTCATGGCGGTGGTGCGGTTATCAAGGATGACCACGGTGGCCGGCGCCCGGTTGTAGGCCATCTCCATCAAAGAGTTGAGACCGGTGTGCAAAAAAGTCGAATCACCGATGACGCCGACCACCCGTCGCTGCTCCTCGGGCGGCAGCACCCGCACGATCCCGGAGGCATTGCTCACCGAGGCGCCCATGCAGATGCAGGTATCCATGGCATTGAGCGGCGGCATGAAGCCGAGCGTGTAACAGCCGATATCGCCGGTGACGTAGGCGTTCAGGCGATTGAGCGTGTAAAACAGGCCGCGGTGCGAACATCCCGGACACATGTTGGGGGGGCGCGGCGGCAATTGCCCTGAAGTGAAGGCTGGCGATTCGGGAGCGATTGCAAGGCCAACCTTGGCAAAGGCGGTGCGGATGCGCCCCGGCGACAGCTCGCCGCAAAGGGGCACGATCTCCTTGCCGGTGACTGTCAGTCCCATGGCACGGACCTGCTCTTCGATGAACGGATCGAGTTCCTCAATCACGAACAGCTGATCGACCTTCGCGGCGAATTCCCGGATCAGCGTCTTCGGCAGCGGGTAGACCATGCCGAGCTTGAGCACCGAGGCGTCCGGCAGGACCTCGCGCACGTACTGGTAGACCACTCCGGCACAGATCACCCCGATCTTCGCGGAGCGCATCTCCGCGCGATTGACAGCGAAAGAGTTTCCGTATTCCGATAACTTGAGAGTGCGCTCTTCAACCAATGGATGACGCACCCTGGCATTGCCGGGGAGCATGACCAGTTTCGGTGGATCCTTGACCAGCTTCGGTTCCGGCAGATCACTGACCCGTTCACTGAGCTCGACCAGCGATTTGCCGTGAGAGATGCGCGTGCAGCTGCGCAGCATGACCGGCGTGTCGAACTGCTCGGACAATTCGAAAGCCAGTCGGGTGAACTCCTTGCATTCCCGGGAATCGGCCGGCTCCAGCATCGGCAGCTTGGCGAACTTGGCGTAGTTGCGGCTATCCTGTTCGTTCTGCGAGGAGTGCATCTCCGGATCGTCGGCTGCCACCAGCACCAGCCCCCCGCGCACTCCGGTATAGGAGAGCGTGAAAAGCGGGTCGGCCGCCACGTTGACCCCGACATGCTTCATGCAGGCAATCGCTCGTCCCCCACCGAAGGAGGCGCCGATCGCGACCTCGAGAGCCACCTTTTCGTTGGGAGCCCAGGACGAATCGATTTCCGGGTAACGGACCATGTTTTCGAGAATTTCGGTGGACGGAGTGCCGGGATAGGCACTGGCAACACGCACTCCGGCCTCATAGGCACCGCGTGCAATGGCTTCGTTCCCGGAGAGAACAGCAGTCGACATTAGGAAAACACCTCAAATATCTATGATATCGGATAGTTATGGAGTAGGCGCTGCTACAGCATGGAGGAGGTGATGTTAATCTAATCCGGCGAGGGTTGTCAAACCCTGTTTGTCGCCATTTAATGCAGTATTTTGCGCAGAAATCATTCCTTGACGGCAATCGACCTGGCCAACTTGAACGTGTGATCGCCAATCTTCTCCAGATTGTGCAGGATGTCGATATATATCAGACCGGAAACCACCGTGCATTCACCGGTATTGAGCCTGGACATATGGTTGTTGCGCAGAACCTCTTCCATTCGGTCGATGGCTTCCTTCCTCTCTTTGGCATTTTCAAGGGAGAGACCGTCGTCAGTTTCAAAGGCGGCGGCCGTCGACGCAAAAAAAGTCCCGGCCAACGCGGACATCTCATCGACCTCCCGGCGGGCAATCTCCGAAAATTCGATACGCTGGTCGACCTTGCGCTGCACAAGGCGGCTCAGATGGACGCAGTGATCGCAGATCCGCTCCAGATCATTGACAATATGCATCAATTCCACGACTTCCAGAGATGATTCTTCGGTAATCGATTGCTTCGAGAGTGCAACCAGAAAATCGGTGATTTCCCGTTGCAGCAGATCGATGCGCTCTTCTTTTCTGTTTATCAGCCCGATCCTGTCAGGATCATGATCATGCAGCAAGCCCAGAGTCTCCCGAAAAACCTCACCGGTGATCCGAACCATGTGAATGGTTTCCGAACGCGCCTGCGACAGGGCGATGGGCGGCGTATTCAGCACCCGGGCATCAAGGTGACTATGATGAGACTCCGTCTGGGTTTCACGCCCGGGGATCAGTGCTACCGTCAGCCTGGCCAAATAGCTGATCAACGGGATGAACAGCAAGGCATTGATGACGTTGAACAGGGTGTGGGCATTGGCGATGTGTCTGGCAATGAACGGCTTGTCGCCGAGGGCCCCGCCGAACACGTCGAGCTGCTCACCGGTCTGGATGATGAAATCTGGGTCCCCGGGGGTGATGGCCACAACCAAACCAATGAAAACGGGGAACAGCAGCAGCATGTAGCCGACACCGATAGCGTTGAACAGAAAATGGGCCAGAGCGGTGCGGCGAGCCGCCAGGTTGGTCCCGAGGGCGGCAAGATTGGCAGTAATGGTGGTACCGATGTTCTCACCGAGGATCATGGCCACACTTGCTTCAAAACTGAGCAAGCCGCTGGTCGCCATGGCAATCGTCAACCCGATGGTCGCACTGCTGCTCTGCACGGCCATGGTGACAGCGGCGCCTACCAGAACGCCCAGAAGAGGATTGTTGCCGACAGTCAAAAAAAGTTTCTGGAATTCGGGATTTCCCCTGAAGGGGTCAAAAGCCCCCTTCATCAGCGCCAGGCCAAGAAATACCAGGCCAAGACCGAGCACAACCTCGCCGACCTGACACCAGTTCTGCCGCTTGGCAAACAGCTTCAGAGCCGTGCCGATGCCAATGGCCGGCAACGCATACTTTGCAACGTTGAAGGCGATCAGCTGCGCTGTGACGGTCGTGCCGATATTCGCGCCGATCACGACCCCGATCGCCTGCAACAGGGACATCAGACCGGCATTGACGAAGCCGACCACCATCACCGTGGCTGCCGTCGAAGACTGCAGCAAAGTGGTTACTCCGGCACCGATCATCATGCCGACCAGGCGATTATCGGTCAGGGCTCCAAACAGTCGACGCAACCGGTCGCCGGCCAGCTTCTGCAACCCTTCCGACATGACCTTCATGCCGTAAAGGAACAGGCCGAGACCGCCCACGAGTCCGAAAAGCAGGGATTGACTGGTCAGAAAGGCAGGCAACGGCAGAACTCCCAGGATGGATGTGGCTGAATCAGGGAAGAGCGATCCCGATCCATTGGAATCCCGTCTCCAACTGAATCAGATTGTACCAGTCAGCAGTCTATTTCTCGATACTGAAGGGAAAGCGATACCGGGGCTCACCCTGTATCCGGGGAGCAGGATACAGCAGCAGTTCGGCGCGGTCGGTACGGGTCAGGTCCGCGATGAAATAAATCACTCCGGACGACTTCGAATGAGGCAGGACGGGACCTGTGGGCAAAGCGCGCGTAAAGATGTCCTGAGGGTGATATTCGGCGTAAAACGGCAGTGAACTGGCCATTGTCTGTTGAAAAGCGCCCCGTTCCTGGTCTTCCAGGTAGTAGTAGCCGACATAAGGGTACGGGATCAGATAAACCGTGTCCTTGCTCACGATTTCCCTGACCCGTTCAGGCGTAACCGTCGAGTATTGCCTCCCCTCGCCATCCTTGAGCATGAATGCCTCGATGGAGACCTCGACCTGCTGCTCGGTCTGGTTGTCGATAGTAATGTGAAAAGAGGTCAGGTTGTCGACCAGTTGATAGGGCTGTACGGATAGTTGGTCAAGCCGCGCCGTAACTGCAACGCCGCCAATGGATTCGGTAAGCGAATTGTCCCCGGAATTGAGGAATGCGGTCGCCGTCGGTTGGGGGACAACCTTCGCACTGCAGGCCGTACAGAGCAGGGTCGCGGCCAGAAGCAACCAGAAACGGACGGATCCCATCGTGGCCTCCCTACGCCTTGTCCCCTTTTATCGACCAGATCAGCATGTCCCGGTACTCATCATTGACCTCGCGGACCCGTATGCTGAAGACGCGCATAATATTCATGGCCAGTTTCAAGGCAAGTTCCGGACTGCTTTTACACAGCGACTCGAAATCCTTTTTATTCAGACTGATCAGGTCGGCATCTTCGGCCACGCGGGCGGTTGCCGACCTGGGCAGGCCGTCAACCACGGCCATTTCGCCAAAGATGTCTTCGGGACCGAGCACGACCAGGGTCTTTTCATCACCTTCGGCAAACATTTTGGAGATGCGGATTGTCCCCTTGCGGATCAGGAAAAGCGATTCGCCAGGCATATTCTCGATAAAGACCGTCGTTCCCTCCGCCATCTGACGTTCTTCGCAGAATTCGGCCAGGCGGGAGAATTCCGCATCACTTATCCCCTGGAATATACTGCTGCCACGGATCACGTCAAAAGCCTCGGCTTTAATCATGGAACTTCACCTCTTCCATATCAACGTAGCGGGCGCTCGCAAAATCGAACAGGTACATCTTTGGATAAGAAGCGATTTCAACGCGCATATCGGCAACATTGCCATTCTGTCCGGGGCGAAGATTGCCGTAACCATTAATGCCAACCAGGCAGGGTATCCCTTTGGTCTCAAGAAAACTGGCCACCGAATAGGCGCGATTCATGGACAACCGGAACGCGGCCTCATCGGTTCCCTCCTGCCCGGAAAACCCCTCGATCCGGATCAGGCGAGCCTCACAGGATGGCCCCCGGATTTGCGGCAGGGCCGCTTCGAGCAATCCTGCGGAACTTTTGCTGAGCTTGCTCGAGCCGCGGTCAAAGGTCACCGAAGCAACCAGTTCGCGATGTTCGAAGAAGTTATTGAACTGTGCCGTGTCACCCCAGGAGTTGGAACCGTAAAACACGAAACCGATCGACAGCAGCAATAGTACCAACTGAAAACGCATGCACCACCCCCCTGATGCAAATGCCAGCCGGACTGTTTATTTTGCAGATTGCCCGGGCAGCTGATTGGAACCTTTTGCAGCCGGCATGGGAATCAGAACCAGCAACTCCACCCGGCGGTTCTTCGTCCGGCCGTCTTCCGTAGTGTTATCGGCAATAGAGATGCTTTCGCCATGGCCTTTGACAAACATGCGCATTGGGTCAAGACCATTGCGCAAGACCAGATGAGTTGCGGCGGAGACGGCACGCTGGAACGACAAATTCTGGTTGTATGTCTCCGAACCGATACTGTCGGTGTGCCCTTCGACACTGATCACGAAATCACGTCCCTCGCGGCGCAGCTCCTCGGCAACCAGCGACAGATACTTTTCCCCTTCCGCAGTCAACGCATATTGATCAAGGGCAAAAGCCAATTCAGGGAAACGGAACTTGCGATAAACCGTTGCCTGAAACGCCCCGGCCGGCAAGGTGTCGGGCGCATTCGGCATTGGCAGACCCACCGGGGAAACAGCCGAAGCATCGAGGTTGGAAAGATCGGGGGAAGGCATGCGATCGACAGGATCGACTGTTACCTGTTCCTTGGGTTCGGGCAGGGTGAGTTCAATTTGGCTGACCGGGGAAACGACAGCTGCCGCCTGCGGGATCAGCGGGGTGAGGGGTCTGACCTTTATGACCTTGGCCGGGACCGTAGGGACCTGTTGGTCGACTTTGGCGGAATCGACCAACTTGGGAACCGGACGGTTGAAGGTGCCAACCCCCTGGCAGGTGGAAAACCCGAACAGGATACGCAGGTCCGGGCTGGCATCGGTCAGCCCCATGCCGGCCCCGACATTCATGGTCAGATGCGGCGTGAGAAAATACTGGAAACCAAGGGTCGCTTCCATCGGGCCATCCAGACCGGAGACCTTTTCCGTCTCATAACTGATTTCGGCAATGGTGCGCAGACGATTGGCCGGGTAATACTCGATGCCGCCGCCAAGCGTCAGTTGATCATCGTAGCCGATATCGTCAGGCGATTCGTTCATGATGTAGCCGGCATTAGCGTGAAAACCGTAGGTCTCCTGCTTGTAGCTGGCGATCAGGGTTGTGGCGTAATCGGTCAGGCCGTCGCGCGTGGCGTTGTCGGAAACCGAGCGACGGGCCTGCAGGTCAAGACCGAGGCGGAACGGGTCGGAACGTTTGCCGAAGATGCGGAACTTGAAGCCGAGATCAGCGAAGCCGCGGCCGCTGGCTTCTTCGTCGTCATTGAACAGGAGATTCGGATAGGATCCGTAGACTTCCATGAAAGTGCCGAGCCCCAAGGTAATCGTCGCGGGAACGATGACCCCGTCCTGATCCTTCCCGGTCGTGCAGTTGGTCCAGAGCCCGACACAGATATTCCCCTCATTGAGGGTTTGGGCGGTCGGCAGGTTGAGCAGGCCGGAGGACCCGTAATGCGTCGGCGTGGCAAAACACGGCAAGCTGGTGGCAAGTAACAAGACCACGCTGACTGCTACTGAAATCAACAAATAACGCATATACAATCGGATCATCCCGAGTTGTCGGATTGTGGTTGATTGTGCCTGAAATCTTTTGGAAATTATCATTATGCCCCAATTAAATCAACAACAGATGCGCACATCACCGGTAGTCAAGGCGGTAATCGACATACCTGTCCGCCAGCGTCTGCAACTGTTGAATTTCGGCATTACTCAGTTCACGCTTGACCCTGGCCGGAGTGCCAACAGCCAGCGAACGTGGCGGGACAACCGTGCCCGGAGCCACCAGGCTTCCCGCGGCGACCATTGATGACTCGCCGATGACGGCCCCGTCCAGGACAATCGCACCGATGCCGACCAGACAACCATCGGCAATCGTGCAACCGTGCAGCTTCACGCCGTGCCCGATGGTGACCCCGTCACCGATTGTGGTCGGATGGGTGCCACTGGTCACATGCACGATCGTCCCATCCTGCAGGTTTGTGCGCCGACCGATCCGGATCCGGTTGACATCACCACGCAGAATGACCCCGAACCAGATCCCGGATTCAGCTCCGACATGGACATCACCCAACACCGTTGCGGTTGGGGCGACGAATGCATCGTCTGCGATCTGCGGCAGGATGCCGCGATGGGCCATGATCATCAGTGGCCTCTCTCAAATGAATTCGATGGAGCAAACCTTATCTGCTATCAATTATCGTGCCAGTAAGCAGATATTTCGAATAGCCAAATTACGGCGCAATTCCAGTGGGTTGAAGAAATAAAACAGGCAGTGGCAGGGGGAACTGCGGGGCAAACATGTCAATTCAGGGAAAACACCAAGTGTTTTCCCTGAATTGTATTTTGCGAGGGATGCGATTTTATCAGGAACGACGGGCAGAATTGACGCGTTCGCGCAACTCCTTGCCAACCTTGAAAAACGGCAGACGCTTTGGTTTCACCTTGATCATTTCACCGGTTTTGGGATTGCGCCCCATGTAGGACTTGTAATCCTTGACGACAAAACTGCCGAAGCCACGGATTTCAATCCGTCCACCCTCGCTCAGCGTCGCAGCCATCGAATCGAAAACCAGGTTGACGATCTCTTCGGCCTTCTTGTAAGTCAAACCATTTTCGCCGGCCAAGGCTTCAACAAGCTCTGATTTATTCATACTTCCCTCCCCGAGATGGTCGGTCTGACATCCTCTCTGCCCGCTGACCTTGATTGGCTCTTTTCGACCATTAACCCTAAATAAACATAAACTAATATTACAAAATCAATAATACCGAAGCCTTAACCCATGTCAAGCAGAGCATCATCGAAAAGTCAGATTGTCGTAAATGGCGAAAGCGTCCAAATGACCTTCGCCTGATCGTCACCAATATTATCCCAGCGGTGCGGGAGGTGGGATTTGAACGACAGGCTGTCGCCCGCCTCAAGCAGATAGGATTCACCGGCAATAGTCACCTGGAGCTGTCCCTCCAGCAATACGATCAGTTCATCGCCGGGATGATACATCTGCTGACGGCCGCTGCTCCCCCCCTTGGGAACCGTGCAGAGAAAAGCCATGAATTGCGGATCGCGCAAACCAGAGGTAAAGGATTCCGTGTGCATATTGAACTCATCATCATAAACAGTAGTGTCGCGCTGCCCTGGCGATGAGAAAACGACCTCGTGGGTTGTGATCACTTCCTCGACAAAGTAATTGATGCTTTTCTCGAAAACCTCAGCGAGCTTCATCAATATCTGCACCGAGGGTATGGTCAAGCCGCGTTCCACGCGGGAAATCATATTCGAAGAAACACGGGAACGCAGCGCCAGTTCCTGGATGGTCAACCCCTGCTTGAGGCGAATGGCCTTGAGCTTCTTGCCAACAATTTTTTTGAGTTTCATGAATGGCTCATCACTTGAGGTTGGGCGCCGGGGAAACAACCCAGAGAACCAGTGTTTGACCGTTATGAAGGTTCCGCCACCGATGCGGCTGGGAAGCCTTGAAGGCTATCGAATCTCCCTTCTGGAGTTCAAAGACCTCTTCGTCGATAATAAATTCAAGCTGCCCGGCAAGAATATAGGCAAATTCTTCGCCGGACTGAACCATTCCGCCGGCACCACTGGCACACCCCGTTTCCAGGGTATCGATGAAAACACTGAAGCCGGGATCGCGGACCCCCTGCGTAAGGTTGACAATCTGATGCTTGTCCTCGAAAAAAAAGACGGGAGTGCCCTCACCGTGCTTCGTCAGGACGACGGAGACCCCCTTCTCCGCCTCTTCGATGAAATAGCTGAGGCTCATTCCGAAGGCCGTGGCCAACTTCATCAGGATCTCGACGGATGGCGTGGTAAGACCACGTTCTATCCTGGATATCATATTTGCCGAAACCCGGGAGGAAGTCGCCAGATCCTGAATGGTCATATCCCTTTTCAGGCGGGTCGTTTTGAGTTTGGTACCGATGAGTCTTCGCAGCATAGACCATCCATGGAACAAAATGAGATACTGTTCTATACACATATGGCTCAATGATTGTCAATCTGTTCCGCACTCACCCTGCGGTGAAGCGAATTGTTAACCCACACGTTGTTGGTGGTTGACAATTCGCTTTGTCTTGAGAATAATCCCACGACAAAATGGCACAAGGGAGACGTTGATGTTTCAAGAGGCATTCCATCTGGTCGAACAGGTTCTCGACGGCAGACCACCATCAAGATCACAGGGATTGGCCATCCTGAACGCCCGAGGGGCAGATTTCACGGCTTACCTGGCCGGCGCCCACCAACTTCGAGAAAAAACTTTCGGCAACCGGGCCCTGCTCTGTTCGATTATCAACGCCAAATCCGGCCGTTGCTCGGAAAATTGCGCCTTCTGCGCGCAATCGGCACATTATCGTACCGCGGCGCCGGTATATCCCCTGAAAAGCCGGGAGGAAATTGTGGCCGGCGCCGTCGCGGCGCAGGCGGAAGGTTCGCACTGTTATGGCATCGTGACCAGCGGTGCACGCCTTTCAACGGGGCCGGAACTCGAAACAGTCCTGGCCGCCATCCGGGAAATCCGTGCAAACTGCGTCATAGAGCCATCCGCCTCCCTCGGCATCCTGGACGAATCAACCGCGCGCAAACTGGCCGACGCCGGTTGCGTTACCTATCACCACAACCTGGAAACGGCCCGCTCGTTCTTTCCGCAAATATGCAGCACCCATGACTACGAGCAGGATGTCGACACCGTGCGCCTTGCCAAATCAGTCGGGATGAGAGTCTGCTGCGGGGGGATATTCGGCCTGGGGGAATCGCCGGAACAACGGGTTGAGCTGGCCGAGACGCTGCGGGAACTGTCAGTCGATTCCGTTCCGCTCAACTTTCTCAACCCGATCGAGGGGACGCCGCTCGAGAACAAAAGGGAATTGACACCGATGGATTGTCTGCGGATAGTAGCGCTGTTCCGCTACTATCTGCCGGCCACCCCGATCAGCGTCTGCGGCGGCCGCGAACCGAACCTGCGCGAATTCCAGTCCTGGATCTTCATGGCGGGCGCCAGCGGAACCATGGTCGGCAACTATCTGACGACAGCCGGCCGCAATCGGGAAACCGACCTGCAGATGGTCCGTGATGCCGAGGTGGAGATCGATGCCTGCTGAAAATGCCTGCCCGGGGCTGTTTGTCACCGGCACCGACACCGGCGTCGGCAAGACCATGGTTGCCGCGGCTCTCGCCAGATATTACAGGCAGCGTGGGCTGAAGATCGGAGTAATGAAGCCCTGCGAGACGGGAGTCAACGATCCACGGCAACCCGGCGACGATGCCAGGTTGCTGCGCTGGGCCGCCGGGAGCTGCGACGACGACCGGGCCATTGCCCCCTACCGCCTGAGAGAACCGCTGGCCCCGTCTCTGGCAGCCGAACGCGAGGGCGTTATTATCGACCCGGCGCACATCGGCGACAGTTTTGCGGCAATCCGCACCGGTAAGGACCTGGTTATCGTGGAAGGGGCTGGCGGCCTGATGGTGCCGTTGCGCGGGGGATACCTGATGGCTGATCTGGTCCGCGAACTCAGGCTGCCAATGCTCGTCGTCTCCCGCGCATCACTCGGCACCATCAACCATACGCTGCTGACAATTTTTGCGGCCAGGGCCATGGAACTGCCACTGACCGGCTTCATGATCAACCGGATGCCGACAATGCCCGATCTTGCCGAACAGGAAGCCCCGCATCAACTGGCGTCATTGGCCTCGGCCGACCTTTTAGGTGTACTGCCCGAGGTTGCCGGTTCGACAGAGGAACAGGTTGACCGCCTGGCCGATGCCATCGGTGCACTGCCGACCCTCTCCTGGCTGAACAATTCCCTGGGGCTCTCCGGATTGCCACATCCTTGACGGACAAGGGCCGCCCAAAAGGCGGCCCTTGCGATTCATGGTTTCTGCAGAGAATATCGTATCAATGTTTGACGACGACGCTTCGTCCGGGAACGTCCGCCGACAGCATGTCGGCAACAATCGCCTTCGCTTCCTGAACGTAGGGATCCTCCTTCAACAGGCGCATGAATTTCGCCTGTTCACTTTCTCCCTTGCGCTCATTTTTTGCAGAGCCGTCCTCACCCGGATCGTCGTGTGGTGATTCTCCGGCCTTTCCAAGCTCCTGACGCTCCTTGAAAACCACCTCGATCTGCAGTGATTGCCGGGTATTGTCGAGTCGCTCGGCCAGGGTCTTGGCCACATGCCTGATTTTGGTGAATTCCTGACTGCTGTCAACACGTGACCGGCTGCGGGTTTTCAGCCAGGCGAGATCGTTGCCATTGCTCCAATCCGCGTGTTTGACGCTGGCGATGGTGTCCCAGGGCAGGCTGAAATCCAGGTAACGTTCGCCGAATTTGCTGTTTTGCTGACGATCCGGCAGAACGATGTCAGGCACGATCCCCCGATATTGAGTCGATTCTCCGCTGATCCGGTAGAATTTCTGGGTCGTCAGGCGTAAAGCACCCAACGGCTGATAGCGGCTCATGTTGCGCAAGGTCAGTGCTTCATCGAGATCCATGATGACCTGCACCGTGCCTTTGCCATGGGTGTGTTCGCCGCCGACAATGATCGCCCGCCCATAATCCTGCAGGGCGCCGGCGACAATTTCCGAAGCCGATGCACTGAACTGGTTGACCAGAACAATCAGCGGCCCACTGTATTCGACAGATGAATCCTGGTCATCGAGTACCTTCGTCGCGCCGCCCGATGAACGGACCTGAACAATCGGCCCGCGTTCGATAAAGAGGCCGGCAACCCCGACAGCATCCGTCAGGGCACCGCCGCCATTGTTCCTCAGGTCAAGCAGCAGACCGGCAATTCCCTGGCGTTTCAACGAAGTCAATGCCGTGCGCACATCATTGGTCGAGTTGCGTCCGCCGTTGCCGTCACGGGACTCCTCGAAGTCACGATAAAAGCTCGGAATCTTGATGTAGCCGTAACGACGACCACTGGCCGGATCATCGATCACTGCCGATTTGACAAACGACTCCTCGATGACGACCACATCACGAATGATCGGGATAACCAAAGGCTTGTGACCGGCACGCTTGACAGTCAACCGCACCTCGCTCCCTTTCTTGCCGCGGATCAGGGCAACGACATCGCGCAGTCGCATGTCGGACACATCCACCGGCTCGCCCTTCCCTTGCGCCACCGACTGAATAATGTCATCGGCCTGCAGTTCCCCCTGACGATCGGCGGCACTGCCGGGGACAACCTTGACAACCTTGATATAGCCTTCATCATCGCGCAAGGTGGCGCCGATCCCCTCCAATGACCCCCGCATGCTGATATCGAAATCCTCCTTCGACTGCGGCGGCATGTAGCTGGTGTGTGGATCGAAGGCGCGGGCAAACGCATTCAGATAGCGATCATACTGGTCCTGAGCCGTTTCCTGATGAAGCCTGGTAAAATAGTCGTTGTGCTGCTTGAGCACCTTTTCCCGGGCCAACTGTTCGAGTGCAGCCCTTTTTCCTTTCGGGATCGCAGCCGGCGTCTTGAAACCCTCGTCTTCCGCCAGCAGCAGATAACGGTTCAACACCCGGTACTTCAGATCCTTGCGCCAGCGCTCCCTGAGTTCGGCATCCGAGCGACAAAAAACCAGTTTTTCCGGGTCGGTTTCATACTCTTCAGCAACATTGAAGTCGAACGGCTGGGAGAGGATCTCCCTGACCATCCCCTCCGCCCGTCTGACCCCCTCTCCCATCAGGCGTTCGGCCAGAGGGACCAGTTGGAGTTTCCCGGCAAGGATTTCGTCATCGATCTGATTTTCGAAAGCACGAATCTGCCGAACCTCACCATCGAGCAGGAACCGCTTCTGATAATCGAGCTGTTTCAGGTAAAGCTGAAAAGCGCCGCGAGAAAGGTCATTGTCGATCGATTTGCCGCTGAAATGGTGACCAATCTGCTGGCGCAGAATGTAGGTCAGCAACCGGGTGCGGTTTTGATCCAAATCCGGGGTGGTTGCCGCAAACGGCACAGCGCCGAGGGAAAAGGCAGTGGCCGCAATCGCGACTGCCGTCACGGCAATCAGCAACCAGCGATTGCATAACTTTCGAAGCAGGAACATATTTTAATCCATAGTGTTGAAAAATCGGGGAAGTTATTCAAATTATCATGGTTACAATAACCCAACTGGCATCAGATTGGCAACCGCCCGTACCGTTAAGGGTTTTTTTGCTCCATCTTGACAGCCGGAACGATACGGGCTATCAGAAAGCATCCTATGGGGGGGCTGTATATATGCCAAGAGCGCAGGAGGGAGATCTGGTCAGGGTCATCTACCAGGGGACCCTGGAAGATGGCAGTGTTTTCGACAGTTCCGACGAGGATGAACCGTTGATGTTCGTCTTGGGCGAGGATTCAGTCCTCCCCGGATTCGAGAAAGCCATACTTGGCATGGAAATCGGCGAGCAGAAAACCGTGAGAGTCCCCCCCGAAGAGGGGTTCGGCATTCATCAGGAGAGACTTGTCGACGAGTTCTCACTGGACTCGCTCCCCGAAGGGCTGCAACTGAAGATCGGCACTCAGCTCGAAATCACGGCTGAGGATGGCTCCCGCTTCCAGGTGGTCGTCACCGACATCCACAGTGGCAGGGCAACGCTGGACGCCAATCACCCTCTGGCAGGCCACGCCCTTATTTTTCACATTGAACTTCTCTCCATCGACCGGCCGACGATCAATTGACCGTCATGACCGCTGCTCCCCTGCAACCCTGATTTTCTGAAATTTTTTACTGGATATTCTGGAAACCTGTGCTCTTCTCGGGTACAATGAAGAAGGACGAGAGGAGGCATGCCATGATGATCCGAGTCATGTACAGTGACGGCAGGTTCGATGTGGTTAAACAGGCCGTACTCGATCAACTTCTGGAGAGAAACAGAGTCGCCAGCTTCAAACGCTCGAGCGGATGGGCCGTTGTAGGCCGTGACCCGGTTCGTGGCGTAGGGGGGTTCTCGTACCCTGGCTCAGACCGCCGCGAACGCGTTGCGGCCTGACCGCTGTCTTCCTGATCAGTCAATCTCGCACCAGACATCGACCAGCGGGAAGTAGAGTGCCGCGCGCACTTCTCCCTGTGGTTTACGCAGCGCCATCAATTTTCTATAGTCATCGAGCTGAGATCGATATTGCTCACGCTCCCGTTCAAGGAACTCGCTGAAAGCTTCCTCCTTCCCCGGCACGCTCGTCTTGTAGTCGATCACCCAGCACACCCCTTCCCCGTCGACAAAGGTACGGTCAATGACCGCATGCACCGGTACGCCGTCAATGACCCCGGTCATCGCCAGTTCGCAGGCAGCGTCACCATGCGGGCCAAGGATCCAGCGCCCGCGAGGGCTGCTCAAGGTCCTCTCAAGAGCCGTCAGAGCCTGAGTCAGACAGGCGTCGATGCGCGTGCGCGGTACTCCGCCCCCCATCATCTCCTCATACAGGAACGACCGTTCGGTCACCAGCCGTTCGACCGGCCAATACTCCAGGCCATCCTGTGCCATACGTTCCAGCCGACCATGTACCGCCGTGCCGATGATGCGCCCTTCTTCAGTACGCAGCGACAAATCCAGTCGACGGGGTTCATGGTAACCGCTGCCGGAAGCGCGCCGACCACCGGGCAGAATGACCGGCAGGGATGCGGCCAACGACGGTTGTACCCAGACAGCCGGCAGACGTCGGATGCCCGGGTGCGCCGACACCTCTACCTGTTCCTTGGCGACCGCCAAAACGGAGAGCGACAGTTCTCCCGCCAGCGTTTTCCAGACGGCATTCAGCAGCGAACCGGCGGCCGGGGTTGCCAGTTCGCCAGCCTTGTCCATGGAGGTATGGCCGAGCACGTGCAGGGTGCGTTTGGCTCGAGTGGCGGCGACGTAGAACAGGCGCAGCGTTTCCAGGTTGTCTTTGTCCCGGTGAATTCCTGCCAGCGCCTGATAAGTCGGCTCCGGCTGGTCGCTGCCGGATGGCGGAATCGGCGCCAGCAGCAGGCCATGGTCGGGATCTTCCTGCCAGAGCAGCAGTGACGGGTCGCTTTTGCCAACCGTACGCCCCAAACCGGGAAGGATGACCGTGTCGAACTCAAGTCCCTTGGCCTTATGAATGGTCATCAGCTGCAACTCCGGGCCGGCCTCCGCGTCCGGCGCGGCGAACAGCCCGGCAAGGCGCTCGGCCAACGTTTCCAGGCACAGCAGGTCACCGCCGTCATCGAGTTCGTCGAGCAGGGCCAGGAACTGATCGACGTCGGTCAGGTCACTCGACGACAACCCCGCAGGCCCGCCCAGCGCCAGCCAGGTCGACTCCACCAGCCGGCGCAGCGGCAGCCGGCCCTTGCGGTTCACCGCCCCGGCAAGGAGGGGCGTAACCCGCTCCAGACGCCGGAGTCCCTCGGCGGACAGTCCCGCGAACAGCCCTTGCGGGGCGTGTGCCTCAGCCAGGCACTCCAAAAGAGTGCTCTCAGGGCGGTCAGCCACGAGCATGAGGAGGTCATCGAGTGACAATCCGCACCATGGTGCGCGCAGGACGGCCAGCCAGGCGACCCGGTCAGCCGGGTGCAGCAGTGCCCGGGTCAGTGCCAACAGATCCTGAATCGCCGGGCGGTCGCTGAGCGGGTCGATCTCCTGGGCCTGGAAGTGCAGGCCGGCGGCCTTGAGGGCCGGAACGATCGCTGCCAGATGGGTACGAGCGCGCACCAGCACGGCGATAGTGCCGCCCGGCTGGTCCTGCCGGGCCTGGCGGATCAGTTCGACCACCCGGGCGGCTTCGGCCCGGTCGTCGCGCGGGGTGAAACAGGTGGCTGTCACCGCCGGCGAGGTCAGGGACGGACGGGTTGCCTCTGCCGGAACAAAGGGCACGGCACCGCGCACCAGGTCTTCGGCGACGGGAAAGAGTCCCTGGAAGAGCCGGTTGCACCAGTCGACCAAACCCATCTGGGAACGGAAATTGGCACTCAATGCAAGCGGGGCGAGGCTGATGTCGCCGATACCATGAGCCCGGGCACGCAGGTAGAGACCGACCTCGGCCTCGCGGAAGCGATAGATCGACTGCATCGGGTCGCCGACCAGAAACAGCGTGCGGCCGTCGCCGCGTTCCCAACCGGCGGTGAGGGTGGCCAACAGGTCGTACTGGGCGCGGGAGGTATCCTGGAACTCGTCGACCAGAATGTGGCGCAACCTTCCATCAAGCTGCAGGAGCAGCTCAGTAGGAGCCAGTTCGTCGCCAAGAGCGGCCAGGGCGCCGCGGGCAATCTCGACAAAATCGATCCGCCCGTGCTGACGGAAGGTGGTGCGCAGTTCGACCACGGCCAGCGGCAGCAATTCGATCAACGCGGCCAGCACCGCCCATTGCGGGTCGGTGTAAGCGAATTCCGGCAGCTTGCGCAATGTCTGCAACCGCTCGGCACAGGCAGGATCAGCGCCCAGGTCATCGAGCTGCGCGGCCATGTGCCGCTTCATCTCCGCTTCGGGGGAACCGTTGCCGGGAGGGAAGCCAAGTTTGATGTTGAGCCCCCTGGGACTGCGCAGCTGGCCATCCCCGGTCAGCAGCAGGCTGGTGATTGCCAGCCAGGCCGGCAGGTCGTCCGCACCGGTGCCGGGAGGAGTGGAGCGATCAAGCAGAGGTGCCAGTGGATTGTCGGCACCCGCAGCATCCTCCAGATTGGCGGCCGCCCAGCGGCCGATATGCAGCAGTTCCGTCAGCCGCGCCGGGCCTAGTGCTGCGGCCGCATCGTCCAGGGCTTGACAAACGTAGTCTGCCAACACCCCTTCGAGAGCGGCGCGTGCCGTCGTTGTCCCACCCGGCTGCACATGGCGCAGCCACTGGTCGCGACGACCGAGCATGGCGACCAGCAGGTCGCGCAGCAGCGGCAAGCGGTTATCGAGATGACCGAGAAGCAACTGCAGCGCCGCACTCTCCGGGCCACTCCCCTCCAAACGCGCGCACAACCGCTCGGCTGCGTCGCGGTAAAGCTCGTCGGCATCCTCGGCGATTGCCGGCATCTCGCCAAAGCACGACAGATAAGGCATGCGCCGCACCAGCGCCGCACAGAGACCGTCGATGGTCAGCACCTGCAGCCGGGCCGGGTGCTCAAGCAGCCCCCAACCGCGTTCGCGGTCACGCGCCAAGGCCTGGCGGGCACGCTGCCAGGTCTCCACGGCATGCGCCTCGGCGGGGGGAGTTTCACTCTGGGCCCGCTCCAGGGCATCCAGCAACCGCTTGCGCATCTCCGCGGCGGCCTTGCGGGTGAAGGTGATCGCCAGGATTTCCTCGGGGGCGGCAACCACTGCCAACAGCGCCAGGATGCGCTGGATCAGCAGTTCGGTCTTCCCCGACCCGGCTGGCGCCTGGACGATGAATGAGCCGTCCACGGTGAGTGCCTGCCGGCGCGCCGCGCTATCGACAGGAACGATGCCGGGATCACAAGCCATTGTCACCCTCCCCTGTCCCGCCCGCCGGGCCACTCTCCAGGATGCGGCAGAGCGGGACGAGATCACAGTACCGGCAGGTCTTGCGGCGCTCGACCGGATCGACCGTGGCCACGCCATTGGCAAAGGCATCGCCAAGCGTTGTCAGAGTCGTGCGCCAGTGCGCGCAAAGCTCGCTGAAATTCGCCCAGCCTCGCTCTGCGAGCAGCTTTTGCAGCGCCTTCTCCGGAGCGGGCCAGAGTCCTTCTGTCGCCGCCAGACCACGAAAACCGCGCTCTTTGCGGCGGCTGCGAACCACCGCAAACAGCACAGCGCCAACGGACTCGGCACCGGCACCGACGCAGTAGATCGGCAGTTGCGGTTCGGTCAGCCGTTCGTCGCACCACTGCGCGACCTGGGCCGAACCGGTTTTGTAGTCGATCACGGCCACCCGCCCATCAGCCAGACGGTCGATGCGATCAACCCGGGTGGTGATGGTCAGACGCCCAAGCGTCTCGACATGCTGCTTTTCGATCTCGACAATTTCAAAGGGCGACCGTTGCACCTCCTCGACCAGCCACTCGCGTGTCAGGCCGATCAGACGGGTCAATTCGAGTTGACGCTGGCGGGGGGGGATGTCGCACCGGCGCTCCCGTTCCAGGCGCGCAATGGCCTGTTCGGCGCAGGCTTGCAGACGGCCGGCCAGCTCCTCGTGGGACAGGCCCCGCAACTCGGCCTGAGAGCGGACGTCCTGCCAGAATTTCTCCAGGGCGACGTGGATCAGGCTGCCGCGGGCCATCTCGTCGAGTCCCACATCGGGGGCGTCGAGTTGCCGTGCCCGCAGACGATGATGGGCAAAGGCCCGGAAGGGACAGAGCGCCTGGTCCTTGAGGATCCCGGTCCCGCCGGCAAACGGCTTGCGGGTCGTGAGCGGTGTCGCCATGGCATCGTCCATGATTTCCAGCGGAGCGCTGCCGCTGCTGATGACGCGCGCCGGGTCAACGGAAATCAGGGGCGGCAAGGCAGCAGCGGACAACCCACGCAGCAGCGGGCTGGGGCGCTGCGGACCGCCATCGACCTGACGCGGCCAGCTGAGGATGACCGTCGGCGCGGCGGCAAACAGGCGGCGGCTGACCTTGGCGGCAAACTCTCCCTCACGCAGCGCATCGGCGTGGGGCATGTGCAAACGGCTCTGCAGGGCCAGGGGGATAAACGGGTTGGGGCGAGGCGGTGCCGGCAGAGCCCCTTCGTGCAGGCCGAGAATCCACAGGGCGTCGAAGGTAAATCCGGAGGCCTCCAGCATGCCGAGAACCTGGACGCGCGTTTCGGCACCTTCCGGCTGAAAAACCGCCGCAGTGGCAAGGCGCTGCAGCAGCGCCAGAGCCTCGCCGCGGCTGATCGGCGATGACACCCGGTCGAGAGCCGCCAGTTGGCCGAGCAGATCCTTGACGTGACGTACCGCCTGAAACTCCCGGCTGTGCAGGCCACGCCCTCCCGGCCAGCCGCAGGCTTCGAGCAGCAGGGCAAACTGTTCGCTCCACTCTCCGGGGAGACGACGGCGCCGGTCATGGCGTTCGGCACTGATGGCTGCGATCACATC
Source organism: Desulfuromonadales bacterium (assembly GCA_023701265.1). GTDB lineage: Bacteria > Desulfobacterota > Desulfuromonadia > Desulfuromonadales > BM103 > VAUL01. The sequence continues at coordinate 32,111 of JAMPXI010000007.1, forward strand.
CGCCATCCGCGACACCCCGGGGAGACGTCGCAACGCCCGCTGCAGTGCAGCCAGCGGCCATGAGCTGCGACCGCGCCGGCGAAGCTCCCGATCGGCACAGGCACGCGCCGCCCACTCATGAACCGCGCCGGACAGATAGGGAGAACGCAGCAGCCAGCCGAGTTCCTCGATCCGCAGCGGGTCGGCAATCGCCAGCAGGCGAAGAGCAGCGCTCACCACCCCTTCGCGGGCCAGGGGGGTTCCCAGCGACAGGGTAAACGGCTCGGGGCCGTCATCGCCGGCCAGGCAGCCGGACGGATCGAATTCAGTACGGAAAATCCGCTCGATCAGTGACTGATAATCATTCAGCTGCGGCACCACCACGCCAATGGTCGCCTGTGGCTGCGCGGTCAGCAGTGCCCGCGCCCAGCAGGCACAGGCGCGCACCTCCTCGGCAGGATCAGGACAGGGCCATACGGCCGGAGGGATAACTGCTGCGACAGGTTCAGCGTCCCAGGAAGACACCGTGCATCCTCGCGCTGTCAAACTGCGGCACAATTCGGCCGTGGCCGGCGTCAGGTCATCGAAGCCGGCCAGGACCAGCTGCGGCGGCACGCGCAGGGTGCCATCCACAACGGCGGCCGTAACCACGCGCAGAGCACTGCCGCGGTCGAGCCAGCCCTCCCTGCCGGCACGCTCCTGCCAGAGCGAGCGCCAGCGCAGAAATGCCGCGGCATCCTCATCGCCATCCATTGAGGTGAAATCGGCACGATAACTCTCCAGCAGCAGCTGTGCCTCGCGCGCCCGGCCGGCGGTCTGCGGCAACTGTAGCAGGTCGCGCTTCACCGACGCGGCATCGGCGGCAATCACCAGTTCCCAGCTGCGCTGCAATTGACCATCAGTAAGGAGCGAGCTTTCGCGCCGCAGCAGATGCAACTGGCGAGTCACCCACGCCGAGAGGCTGAGGATGGCCGGACTTGGCCAGACCGCAAGCCCCGCCGCCACCTGTCGCTGATCGAACTGGCGCACCAACTGCCGGGCCAGCCGTTTGTTGGCGGTCAGGACGGTCCCGCCGGCGGCGGCTATGTCGAGGGGGTCATTGGTCATTTGCCATCAAAATCGCCTGTTGATGTGACGAAATAAGACACATGCGACCAGGGCACCAAAACCGTTGGCCAGCAGATCGGCAACTTCCCATTGCCGGCCGGCTTCCATCGCCCACTGCAACCCCTCTAAAAGCAGACCATAGGAGGCACAGACCATCCAGGCAACGGTCAGCAGCCGGGGGGAGACCGCGTACCAGGTGGTCAGGGCCCGAATCAGCAGGAAAGTGAGGATGACGTAGGCGGCAAAATGATTGAACTTGTCCCAGCCCAAAAGGCCGGAGGGAGCCCTGATATCGGGGGCAAGGGAAAAAAACGCGAGGGCGGAGGCCCAGATAAGCAGAGCAGCGAGACGCAGCCGGACGTTGATGCGGTTGACTGCGTTATTGCTGTCGGCACGCGGGGGGAGACAGAACATGCCAACAAGGTAGCGTATTCATGGCGACAAGGAAAGTCTCAGGCTTTTCCCTCTGCCACGACCTGCCCGTCCTTCAGGAAGATGGTCCGGTCCGTATAGGCACAGTTGTCCGGATTGTGCGTCACCATGACCACGGTCTGACCACCATCGTTCAACTCCCTGAACAGGGCCATAACCTCGTCGCTCGTTTTGGAATCCAGGTTGCCCGTCGGCTCGTCGGCAAGGATGATCTGCGGTTGGTTGACAATCGCCCTGGCGATCGCCACCCGTTCCTGTTCACCGCCGGAAAGCTGGCTTGGCAGCCGATCCAGCTTGGCGCCCAACCCTACCCGTTCGAGCGCCCCCCTGGCCGCCTCATGTTTCGCACTTCGGCTCAGGGGAGCAATCGCCAGGGGAAGCATGACGTTCTCCAACGCGGTCAGATAGGGGATCAGGTGAAAGGACTGGAACACGAAGCCGAGGTTTTGCGCCCGGAAGTCCGCCAGTTTCTCTCCGGGCAGGGCATAGAGCCTGACGCCGGCCATCTCCACCTCTCCGGAGGTAGGGTGATTCATGCCGCCCAGCACCGACAGCAAGGTGCTCTTGCCGGACCCTGACTGCCCCATGATGCTGACGAATTCACCCGGCTCGATGGCAAGGTCGATGCCGCGCAGCGCCTCGACGGTTTCCTCGCCGCTCGTATAATGTTTGCTCAGGTCGGTTATCTTGATCATCGTATTTTCTCCCTTACAAGGCGCGCAGCGCTTCGGTCGGATCGAGTCTGCTGGCGTGGAGGGCAGGATAGAGACTCGCCAGCACACCGACCAGCAGTGCCAGGGTGACGGAGCCGCCGGCGACCATGGCATCCCAGGCCAACAGGGCATCCTTGCTCTCCGCCATGAACGGCAGGACCAGTTTGGCGGCCCCCATCCCCGAGGCGTATCCGAGCAGTCCGGCCAGCAGACTGACCAGCAGCGCTTCCAGCAGGATGATGCGCATGATGTGACTCTGGCGGAAGCCGATAGCGCGAAATACGCCGATTTCGGTGGTGCGCTCGTTGACGCTTCCCATCATGGTGACAAAGACGATCAGGGCGCCGATGAACACCACCACCGCCGCCACCCCGAAAGCGAAACGGCGAAACTGGTCGAGGGCATGCAGGCGCGATTCGACCACCTGCTGGATGGCGCTGACCCTGGCGTCGGGGAGCTTTTCGGCAATCTGCACGACCATGTCGCCGATGGGGCAACCCGAGCAGAGCGCCGCAACCTCGACCAGGGTGATCTTCCCTTCCTTCCCCAACAGCTGCTGCGCCTTTTTGAGCGGGGCGAAAACCAGGGCGTCGTCCTGGGAGCCGGTCTGCTCAAGGACGCCGGCCACCTTGAACGTCTCGCCGTTCAGTTCGACCTTGTCGCCGGACATGACCTCCAGGGCATTGGCAGCTTCGCTGCCCAGCAGCACCTCGCTGTCATTTCGGGGCGCCTCGCCGAAGATCTGCCACCACTGCTTCATGCGCAATTCGCTATCGAAATCGACCCCGACCAGCAGCACATCCCGTTCCCCGGCCCTGATCCCACCGAGAACCTTCGGGGAGACCGCGGAAATATTCCGGCTGTTCTGTATCGTATGAATCCGGGCCAGGTCCTCTTCCCGGATTTCCCGCTGGTCGAAGGAAACGCCGCCAAGGCTGATACCGCCATAGGTCATGGAGAGGTCGTTGCTGCGCGGCGTGATCAGGATATTCGCCCCGAACTCGTCCATCTTCCGTTCGATATCGCCAGACATCGATTTGGTCAGGGTCACCAGGGTGACGATGGTGGCGATCCCCACCATCAGGCCGATGGTCAGAAACGCCATCTTCGCCTTGCGGCGCCGCAGATTGTTGATGGCAATGTTATGCAGTTTCATGTCGTCTGGCCTCGCAATGAGCTAAAAGAACCGACCGCCCGCGGCCAGTTCGCTTGCCTGAATGACGATGTTTGCACCATTCTGAGCGAAATTGAGCTGCGACGGATTGCAGCCGCCACCACCAGTCCGGCCGATCTTGTTGGTGGCGAATTTCTGGTTGCAGTTGCGGCAGATCATGAAATCCCCTTCCTGAAAGTACCCCTTCTTCTCCTGGAAACAGACGTCGCAGGCGTCGAAGGCGACATGAAAGGCGCCGTCGGTTCCCTTGACCACGAAAAACTTGATCTCCTTGCCGTCGGTTACATACCGGTAGTGGTGAGCCTTGCCGTCGGCAACCGGTGCCGCCATGATAGAAACCTCGCCATTGACCGGCTTGACCACATCGCTGTTGCCGAACCCCGGAAAGTTGAAAGCGAACACGGAACCGACACCGAACAGCACCGCGATAATGATGAAACCGGTCCACTTGATAATTACTGGATTTGCCTTGCGCATGGTGACTTCTCCCGTTGGTTTAGTTGCAGCAGCTGCTGCCGCAGCCGCTTTTTCCGGATTGATCCTTGCCCGAAACGTTTTGACCGGTCATTGCCCGATATTTCTCCAGCGGCAATTTTTGCACGACGCCACTCCTGAACCCGGCGGTGGTAACGGCATCGGCCAGCTCTTCAGGGCTGGTAACCCTGGCATCATAGGCGGCAATCACCTGCGCGGCCTCGACATTGACCCTCACATCGGCCACCCCGGGTTTTCCCAACAGGGCATTTTCGATCTTGCCGGCGCAGCTGCCGCAAGTCATCCCAAGGGTTTTCAGGACAACCACGGAATCCGGTTCCGTCCGGGCGTTGTTGGCAAAAACGAAACTGGCTAATACCACGGTGACCGACAACGCGATCAGGATCTTTTCCACTAATCCGATTTTCATTTGTTCACTTCCTTTTCGATCATTTGACTTCGTATCGAAACATGGCCTGCCGCTTTTTACCGTCCTCAAGGACAAAGCGGCACATGATCCCATAGCTGCCCGACCGCGACAGATCGAGATCAATGCCGAAATGCCCATCCATGCTCACCAGTTCGCTGGGTTCTCCAGTCTGCCCCGGTCCCTGAATCCGGATTGCGACCAGTCCCTTCGACAGCGGCTGCTTGCCGGCAACATCCATGAAGGCGGCCGCCAGATGGTGGGTTTCCTTCATCCCCTTCGGCACCGCCATGCCCTTGGCGCGCAGCTCTTCGGTAATGCTGGTGATGCTGAACGTCGCCTTGACCCCATCGACGACGGCTTCGTGCGCCACCTTGCCCGCATGCGCCGCATGATCCATCCCGGCAAAGGCAACCATCGGTGAAACCAGCACTAGGGCCATCGCAACCGTCAAAACCAAAAATCTCATTGAGGCCTTCCTCTCATCATGCGTCCCTGCACAAAGGTGCAATGACGGTAGTGCCAGTATGGTATTCATGTCGCATGCCAGAATCTATCTTACTGATAACAGGTAGATTTTTTGTAGCAGGCGGGAGGATCTGTACAATATCGGACAACGGCTTGAAGAATATTCTTCAAGCCGTTGTCCGATATCCGGTGCGGTCAGAACGCAAACAGCCCGCAATTGCGGGCTGTTTGCGTATCGGTTACTGAGCGGAATTTTTACTTGACCTCATACTTGAACTCGTACTGCCGCACCAGTCCGTCAGGGAGTTTCGTCCCGACTTTAAACGTGTACGTTCCCTTCTCCGCCAGGACAATATCGGCGCCGAAATGTTCCTGCATCCCCATCAACGGGATCGCCTCACCGACCGTGCCCGCGGGATTCTGGATCTTGACCGCCACGGTCCCTTCCGTAATCTGTTTGCCGTCCTTGCCGACAAACGCCACCATGAAGTGATGGGTTTCCTTCATCCCCATCTTGGCCATCGCCGCCTTGACGTCATTTGCGTGCGCCATGGCCTTGACCCCCTCGACGGTCTGCTCGCCGAGCATGGCCATGCCTGCACCCATCTTCATGCCAGCGTGACTTTCTTGCCCGGGAATCTGCATTTGCCCATGGTCGCCGTGGCCACCCTTGTCGTGGTGCATGGCCCATGCCGGAGCCGTGGTCAGGGTCAGCATCGCAGCGAGAATCAACGTGAAGTTTTTCATGGTAAGTATTCCTTTCTGTGTTGGTTTTGCCAGATATGTAGGGGCGAACCTTGTGTTCGCCCGGGGACGATGACAAGCATCGCCTCTATTCTCTTCTCGCACCTTCCTCGATCTCCCCTTCCTCGATCTCGCCTTCGGCAGTCGGCTGCATTGAATGATCAAGCCCGCGCCCGCGCCAGATGAAGAAGATCACCGGGTAGACCAGCAACTCCATTATACCTGAAGTGACCACTCCGCCGACCATCGGTGCGGCAATGCGCTTCATGACGTCGGCCCCGGCCCCGTGGCTCCACATGATCGGCAATAGACCGGCAATGATCACGCAGATGGTCATGATCTTGGGACGGATGCGTTTGACCGCGCCGTGGTGGATCGCCTGCACCAGGTCGCCACGGGTCAGCATGCGGCCTTTATCACCCCACAATTTGTGAGCCAGATCGAGGTAGAGGAGCATGACCACGCCGGTCTCGGCGTCGAGTCCGGCCAGGGCGATCACCCCGACCCACACGGCGATCGACGTGTTGTAGTCGAGCAGGTACATGTACCAGAACGCCCCGACCAGCGAGAACGGCACGGCGAGAAAGACGATGCCGGTCTTCACCAGACTCTGGGTGTTCAGGTAGATGATCAGGAAGATGATCAGAATGGTCACCGGGATGATCACCAGCAGACGTTCCTTGGCCTTTTCCATGTACTCGAACTGACCGCTCCAGATGATGCTGTAGCCCGGCGGCAGCTTGACGTGGGCGTTGACCGCCTCCTGGGCATTCTTCACGTAAGTACCGACGTCCGAGCCCTTGAGGTCGACATAGACCCAGGCCGTGCGCCGGGCGTTCTCGCTCTTGATGCTGTCCGGGGCGTTGACAATGCGCATGGTGGCCAGTTGTCCCAGGGGGATGTGCCGCCCCATCGGCCCCGGCACCAGTACGCGCTTGAGGGCCTCGGGGTCGCTGCGGAAGTCGCGGTCGTAGCGCAGACTGATCGGGTAGCGCTCCAGTCCCTCGACGGTTTCGGCAATGCTCATGCCACCCACGGCCGTCTGGATCACGTCCTGGATGTCACCGACCTGAATACCGTAGCGGGCGGCGGCCAGGCGGTCGATCTCGATATCGAGATAGGAACCACCCACGGTCCGCTCGGCGATCGCCGACAGGGTGCCGGGGACGGTGCGCACCACCGCCTCGATCTCGGCACCGAGCCGGCTCAATATCGCCAGGTCGTCGCCCATGATCTTGATGCCGACCGGGGTCTTGATCCCGGTGGAGAGCATGTCGGTGCGGGTCTTGATCGGCATGGTCCAGGCGTTGGTCAGCCCCGGGAACTGAATGGCGTTGTTCAATTCGGTGGTTAATTGCTCGACTGTGATGGTTTTTTTGTCCGGCCAGACCAGACGCAGTGGTTTCTTCGCCAGCTCCAGCCACTCCGGCCATCCCGAGTAGAAACGCTGCACCGGAACCATGCGCCATTCATCTTCCGGCTTGAGCATGATGGTGGTCTCGATCATCATCATCGGCGCCGGGTCGGTGGCGGTTTCGGCACGGCCGATCTTGCCGAAGACATGGTGCACCTCGGGGAACTGACGGATGATCCGGTCGGTCTGTTGCAGGATCTCCTTGGCCTTGGTCACTGACAGTCCCGGCAAGGTCGTCGGCATGTAGAGCAGGTCGCCCTCGTAGAGTGGCGGCATGAACTCGGAGCCCATGCGTGACAGCGGCCAGGCAATGGAGAGGACCGCGACCAGCGCCAATACCAGGGTGGTCCGCCGCCATTTCAGCACCAGGTCGACCATCGGGTGGTAAACGCGGATCAGGAAGCGGTTGATGGGGTTGGCGTGCTCGGGCTTGATCTTGCCGCGAATGAACCAGCCCATCAGCACTGGCACCAGGGTGATGGAAAGGAGCGCCGCCGCTCCCATGGCGTAGGTCTTGGTGTAGGCCAGCGGCTTGAACATGCGCCCAGACTGCTCCTGCAGGGTGAAGACCGGCACGAACGAGACGGTGATCACCAGCAGCGAGTAGAACAGGGTCGGCCCGACCTCCACCGCGGCGTCGCGGATGATCTCCCAGTGCGGCTTCCTGCCGCGGTCGCGCTCCAGGTGCTTGTGGGCGTTCTCGATCATGATGATCGCCGCGTCGATCATCGCGCCGATGGCGATGGCGATCCCGCCCAGACTCATGATGTTGGCGTTGATCCCCTGGGCATGCATGATCATGAACGCCATCAGGATCGCCACCGGCAGGGTGAAGATCGCCACGAAGGCGCTCGGCAGGTGGAAGAGGAAGAGGATCGTCACCAGGGCGACGACGATGCTCTCCTCCAGCAGTTTCTCCTTGAGGGTGGCCACCGCCCGCTCGATCAGCCCGGAGCGGTCGTAGACGGTCTTGACGGTCACTCCTTCCGGTAGCCCGGCCTTGAGATCCTCGAGCTTCTGTTTGACCCGCTCGATGGTCTGCAGGGCGTTCTCGCCGGAGCGCATGACGATGATGCCGCCGGCCACCTCCCCGCGGCCGTCGAGTTCGGCCACGCCGCGGCGCATCTCCGGTCCCAGGCGCACCTCCGCCAGATCGCGCACCAGGATCGGCGTCCCCTGTGCCGTGGTCATCACCACCGTATTCTTGAGATCTTCGACGCCGCGGATGTAGCCGCGGCTGCGCACCACGAACTCGGTCTCGGCCATCTCGATGGCACCGCCGCCGACGTCGAGATTGGCACGCTGAATCGCCATCATCACGTCATTGATCGACATGTTGTAGGCGAGCAGCCGGTTCGGGTCGATCGCCACCTGGTACTGCTTGACGAAGCCACCCAGGCTAGCGACTTCGGAGACTCCCTCTAGAGCCGCCAGTTCATAGCGCAGGTACCAATCCTGGATGGAGCGCAGCTCTTGCAGGTTGTGGCGGTCGCTCTCCAGCACGTACTCGAAGATCCACCCGACCCCGGTGGCATCGGGACCGAGGGTTGGCGTCACTCCGGCCGGCAGGCGGCCGGAAGCATAGTTGAGATATTCGAGCACCCGCGAGCGCGCCCAGTAGAGATCGGTGCCGTCCTCGAAGATGATGTAGACGAAGGAGTAGCCGAAGAACGAGTAGCCGCGCACCGTCTTGGCGGCCGGAACGGCGAGCATCTGCGTGGTCAGCGGGTAGGTGATCTGATCCTCGACCACCTGCGGCGCCTGACTCGGATACTCGGTGAAGATGATCACCTGGACGTCGGAGAGGTCGGGGATGGCATCGACCGGGGTGTTCTTCAGCGCATACAGGCCGCCGAGGACGAGGAACAGTGTGGCCAGCACCACCAGGAACTTGTTGCGGATCGACCAGTCGATAATACGTGCGAGCATTTGTGTGTCCCTTGTAGGGGCAGGTCTGTGACCTGCCCTGGGCGGGTTTGAAACCCGCCCCTACGAAATTATTTGAACAATTCGTCCAGTTTCTTTTTGTCAGCCGGCGGCTGTGGAGCCGTTTCCTGCCCCGGCGCCGCCGCCGGCATCGAAACTTGCGGTTCGCGCATCTTCTCGATCGCCTCGCGCAGCTTGCTCTCCGAATCGAGCATGAACTGAGCGCTGGTCACCACGTTCTCTCCTGCATTCAAACCGGAAAGAATCTGCACATAGCCATCGTCGCCGTTCGCCCCGGTTTCGACCGGTCGTGGGTCGAACTTGCCCTCCCCGCGGGCGACGAAGACCACCGCCCCCTGCCCGCTTCGCAGCACCGCGTTGGCGGGGATGGCCAACACGCCCTTGACGGCCTCCGTGGCGATCTGCACGTTGGCGTACATGTCGGGCTTGAGTTCCAGGCCGGGATTGGCGAAGACGATGCGGGCCTTGACCGTGCGCGTCTCGCCGGCCAGGTACGGGTAAATGTAATCGACCTTCCCTTCCAGCGCCTTGCTGGACGCATAAGGGAGTTCGACCCGGGCACTTTGCCCGACTTTCACCCACGGCAGATCCTGCTCGTAGATTTCGGCATTGACCCACACCTGCGAAAGGTCGGCGATTTGCAAAAGTTCCTCGCCGGCCATCACCCGCATTCCCTGGAGCGCTGTCTTCATGGTGACGATGCCGCTGTTCGGGCTGTAAAGGGTCAGAGTCTTTTTCACCTGTTTGGTTTGCTCGAGCTGATTGATCTGCTGCTCGGAGATGTCCCAGTAGCGCAGGCGGTTGCGGGCCGCTTCAAGCAAGCGCTTGCCCCCTTCCGCAATTTCCGGGAAAGGACTGGTCGTCTGGCGCTTGCTGCTTTCCAGGGCGAGCAGGTACTCCTGCTGGGCCGCCACCAGATCCGGGCTGTAAATCTCCAGCAGCGGCTGGCCTTTGCGCACCGGCTGGCCCGACTGGTTGATATACAGTTTTTCAATCCACCCTTCGATCTTGCTGTTGACCGCGTACTGGCGGGCCTCGTCGAACGTCACCAGGCCAATGGCGCGCAGGGAACGGTGCAGATCACGCACCTCCACGGGGGCGGTGCGCACGCCCATGCTCTGCTGGGTCACCGGGTCGACGGCAATACCTCCACTGGTTCCGCCATCCTCGTAGACAGGCACCAGATCCATCCCCATGGCGTCCTTTCCCGGCTCGTCACGAACGTAGGTGGGGTCCATCGAGGATTTCCAGTATTTGATCTTGCGCTCAGCCGACGCTTGCTCTCCACCACCCGTACCCGGCTTGAGAGGAGTCAATTGCATGCCACAGATCGGGCAGAGGCCCGGCTCGTCCCGGATGATGAACGGGTGCATGCCGCAGGTCCATTTGGACTTTTCTTCCCCCGCGGTTGTAACCACCACACCCTCTTCCGCATGCTGGTGGCGGACAGTCCCTGTCCAGTAACCAAAACCGAGGGCCGCCACCAACCCGGCAACGACCGCCACAACCTTGACATATCCAGGTACTCGCATAAGACTCCTCGTCATTTGGTTGGCAGCGAAGTGCCCACCGTCGCTTCGAGCCGGGCCAGTTCCATCTGGTGCTCGGCCACGGCCTTGTAGTAGTCACGCTCGATGTTGAACAGTGCCATGCGGCTATCAAGCACCTGCATGAACTCGCCCTTCCCCGCCCGATAGGCCGACAGCGACGATTCCAGGGTGGCCCCGGCCTGCGGCAGGATCCCTTCGCGGTAGAGGCTTGCCATCTTGCGGTCGCGCTCCAGTTGTGCGAGCAGATCGGCAATGCCCTTGCGGATAGCGTTGCGGGTCATGTTCAGCTCTTCGCCGGCCATGCGCTTTGCCGCCTCGCTCTCGGCCACCATGGCGTGGCGCCGCTCGCGTTGCAGCGGCAGGTTGAAGCTGACACTGGCGTTGTACATGTCGTAGCCGGGATCGTCCATGATCGAGTCGCGTTGCATGTACTCGAAGGCCAGGGTGAAATCCGGGTAGAACTCCTTGTCGGCCAGGGCACGCTCGGCCGTCGCCTTGTCGATGCGCGCCGCCAGAGAACGCAGCAGCGGCCGGTGCTCCTCGGCAAGTCTTTCAAGCTCTGTGGCGTCGACAGAAATCGCCGTCAGCTCGGCATTGTCGATCGCCGGGACCGCAGTGGTCATGGAGCGATAGAGTAACGTGTTGAGGCCAGCCTCAAGTGAGCGCCGCTGCTGCTGGAGCACCAGGCGCATTTCTTCCATCTTCGACCGCTCCACCTGGGAACGCAGCACGTCCGCCTGTCGCCCCTGGCCGACCCCGTACATGGCTTCCGTGAAGCGTGTGAGATCGTCCACGGTGGCAATGGAGCGTTCCAGCACCTCCAGCGAGCGGTCGGTGAAATAAATCTGGTACCAGGTTTCCTTAACCATGGCTGCCAGCTCCAGCTTGCGCTCCTCGACCTCCCAGCGAGTGGCCTCAGCTTCAAGGGTGGCCGCCTCGCGAGCCAGGGCACGCTTGCCGAAGAACGGCACCATCTGGCTGATGCCGATGACCTTTGACGTCTGCATGTCGCGGTCGAGATTGAACGGATCACGCACCAGGCCGCTGTCGATGCCGAG
>JAMPXI010000106.1 GCA_023701265.1 Desulfuromonadales bacterium
CGCAGTTTGACCAGAACTTCATTGGCGGTCTCCTCGACCGATTTGCCGGTGACATCGACGACCACCCAGGAATGCCGGCGGAACATGCTCCGGGTGTGTTTGATTTCATCCGCGATCTCCTCGAGATCGGCGTAAGCCGTGCGCGGATCCTGACCAAGGTTGCGCAACCGCGCGGCCCGTACTTCGGCCAGCCGGTGCGGGTCGATGACCAGACCCGCCACCCGTTTCGGATCGACTTCGAGCAGCTGCGACGGCGGCTCAACGCCCTTGACCAGCGGCACGTTGGCCACTTTCCAGCCGCGGTGGGCCAGATAAATGGAAAGCGGCGTCTTGCTGGTGCGCGACACCCCGACCAGGACGATATCGGCCTGATACAGATTGCGCGGTTCCTGGCCGTCGTCGTGCTTGACCGTGAACTCGATCGCCTCGACCCGCCGGAAATACGCTTCGTCGACGCCGTGCAGCAACCCCGGGACCTCCCCCGGCGAGCGACCGACGTGCTGGGCCATTTTCATCAGCAACGGCGTGAGCAGATCAAGACTGTTCAACCCCAGTCCGTCGCATTCGTCGTGGACCAGCTTCGCCAATTCGCGGTTGACAATGGTATAGACAACCAACGCCCCCTGGCCGAGGGCCTCATCGAGCGCCTCGTAGACCTGGGTCTTGGTCCGGACATTGCTGATCCGCTTGAGACGGATCGGTTTGTCGCGGAACTGGGTGAGGGCTGCCATGACCATCTTCTCGGCCGTTTCGCCGGTCGCATCGGAAAGCAGGTAGATCGGCTGAAGCGCGGCCATGTTTAGTCCTCATGAAAAATCTCTTTGATTGTAGCAGATTCTAATGAAGATGCAAGCGAAGAAATCAGCCGGTGAGCAAAAACCCGGGAACGCCTGATTTCCATTGATTTTTCCAGGGCACTCACGCTAAACAGGCGCCATGATGGGAGATTGGCTGGAAATTCGTCTGACCCTGCCGGCGGCCGCCGTTGATGCGGTCGGTCAGGCCCTCATGGACCTCGGCAGCACCGGTATCACCGTTGCTGAACGTGCGCTCGACACCTTCGAGCCGCCCGACCCGGATGAAGGGGACGCGCGGCCCACTGTCCGGGCCTACTTCCCGCCGGGCGATCTGGAAACGCTGCGCCGGCAGGTGCAGGCCACCCTGGAGGATCTCGCGCCGCTGATCCCGGGGCTGCCCATCGGGCTCCCCGATGGCCGCCTGCTGCCGGCCGAGGACTGGGCGCATGGCTGGCAGCAGCATTTCCCGCCATTGCGGGTTGGCACCCGGCTGCTGATCCGCCCCTCATGGAGCAGTGAGCCCGCCGGCAACGCTGCCGTGGTGCTGACCCTCGATCCCGGCCGCGCCTTCGGCACCGGCACCCATGCCACGACCGCTCTCTGCCTGGAGGTTATCGCCCGGCTCGCCGAAAGCCCTGCCCCTCCCCGCCGGGTTCTCGATGTCGGCGCCGGGTCGGGGATTCTGGCCATGGCCGCCGCGGCCCTTGGGACACCGGAGGTGGTCGCCTGCGAAATCGATCCGGAGGCCTGTCAGGTCGCCGCCGAAAATATCACGGCCAACGGTCTGCAAAGATCGATTACGGTGACCACGACCCCCCTCGAGGCGCTGCCCGGCCGTTTCGACCTGGTGCTGGCCAACATCCTCGCCGGCGAAAACATCCGTCTCGCCCCGCATTTTCTGGCCCATCTCGCCCCGGGCGGCTACCTGGCCCTGTCGGGGATTCTCAGCGAGCAGGAGCCCCAGGTGACGGCCGCCTTCGGCCGCCTGCCGCTGACCCTGGTCACCATCGACCGGCGCGACGAATGGTCATGCCTGCTCTATCGTCATCATGGCTGAACTGCACCGTTTTTTCGTCCCTGCCGACAGCCTTGTCGATGACCCGGTCACGATCAGTGGCGAACCGCTGCACCATTTGCGCGCCGTGCTGCGCCTCGGCCCCGGCACCGAAGTGCTGCTGCTCGACGGTGCGGGCAACTGCTGCCGGGCCCGCCTGGAAACGGTCGGCCGCGACCGGGCCACGGCCACGGTCATCGCCCGTTGGATCGAGGAGGAGCACCCCTGCCCGCTGCGCCTGCTCCAGGCGTTGCCGAAGGGTGACAAGTTCGAGCTGGTCCTGCAGAAGGGCACCGAACTCGGAGTTACTTTTTTCCAGCCGGTATTGAGCGGACGGGCGGTTTCACGCCCGGAAACGGGGCGCATGCCGCGCTGGGAGCGAATTGTCACCGAGGCGGCGCGCCAGAGCCGGCGGCCGCGCCTCCCGCAACTGGCGCCGCTCCTGCCGTTGTCCGCGGCACTGGCCACCGTCAGTGAACCGCTCAAACTGGTTCTCTGGGAGAAGGGTGCCCGACCGCTGGCCGAGGCCCTGCCGGTGCAGCCGCCGGCTGGAGTGGCCCTGCTGGTCGGCCCGGAAGGGGGCTTCGACGACGACGAGGTGGCGGTGGTCGCGGCGGCCGGCTTTGTGCCGGTGCATCTCGGCCCGCGCATTCTCCGCACCGAAACGGCGGGGTTGGCGGCCGCCGCCGTTCTGCAGTATCTTTACGGTGACTGGGGTCAGATGGCCGGCGGCCCGACCGTCGGCACAACCGGGGGGTAACGATGCGTTGTCCAAAATGCGGCTTCCATAGCTTCGATTATCTCGACAATTGCAAGAAATGCGGAGGCGATCTGACCGAACTGAAGCTGCGCTGCAAATTCCAGGGCTATGTTGCCCCGGCGGTGGAGACCTTTCCCGAACCGGAAGGGCCGTCTTGCGAGCTTCCCGAGGTCGCCGAAGCGGAGGAGGAAGCCATTGACTTTGGTTTCGATATCCTCGAGGCGGAGAGCACGCCCCTCCAGCCAGCCTTCGCCAGTGATTCCGGCGAGCAGCCTGGCGATATTGCCGAACTGGGCGCCGACGACCCCTCGACCATTGACCTGGCCGCGGACAGCGGCCTGAATTTTGACCAGCCGTTCGCTTCGGACAGTGAGGTCCTGCCGGACGACGAACTGCCGAAACTCGACGACCGCTTCTGACCGGTTACTGAACAATATCCCGCCCGGCCCTGAAAACACCAAAGGGGTGGCTCCGAACCGGAGCCACCCCCCTGCACTGCCAGTCGCCGGCGGCCTGGCTCCCTACCAAGGGAATTCCTCGGCCGGTCGATTGCCGACCTTGATGATTTCGCCGTCGATGATTTTGAACAGGTCGCCGGTCTTGCGCACATGCCACGCATCGCCTTCTTCGGGAGGGAGCGGAAACTCCCTGTCGCCGAGGTAAATATCCTCGCCGTCGATCATCCCCCACCAGTCGAGTGCGCCGGTCTGCCAGATGCGGGTTTTCAAATTGAACGCCATTGCTGCCTCCATTATTGAGTTGCAGTTATCTTAACTGTTTTCCACGGTGGTTGTGAAGCACCCGCGCTTGCCGCTATAATGGCGAAATTGCATTGCCCGTCGAGGTCCCGATGAAATTCACCAAAATGCACGGCGCCGGCAACGATTATGTCTATGTCGACGGCTTCAGCGAAAAGATCACCGATCCCGCGTCGTTGGCCAGGGCGGTCAGCGACCGGCACTTCGGCGTCGGTGGCGACGGCCTGATCCTGATCCTGCCGTCCAAGGTCGCCGATGTGCGCATGCGCATCTTCAATGCCGATGGCAGCGAAGCGGAGATGTGCGGTAACGGCCTGCGCTGCGTGGCCAAGTACGCCTACGACCACGGCCTGGTCCAGGCGCTCGCCATCCAGGTCGAAACCGGGGCCGGGATCCTGCCGCTGGAGATGTTCACCAATGCCGCGGGCCGCGTCGACCGGGTCCGGGTCAACATGGGGCGGCCGCGCCTGACCCGCGCCGAGATTCCGATGACCGGGCCGGGCGACGAGCAGGTGATCGACCGGGAACTGGCGGTGCTCGACCGGACTTTCCGCATCACCTGCGTCTCCATGGGCAACCCTCATTGCGTGATCTTCGTCGACGATGTCGCGGCCTTCCCGGTGGCGACCTACGGCCCGGCCATCGAGCACCACGAGAGCTTCCCGCGCCGCACCAATGTCGAGTTCGTCGAGGTGGTCTCCCCGCAGGAAGTGCGGCAGCGCACCTGGGAGCGCGGCGCCGCCGAAACGCTAGCCTGCGGCACCGGGGCGTCGGCGGTGACGGTGGCCGGCTTCCTGACCGGGCGCACCGGCGGCCGCCTGCTCAATCACCTGACCGGCGGCGATCTGGAACTGGCCTGGGACGGAACCGGGGAGGTCTACATGACCGGCCCGGCCGCCGAGGTCTTCACCGGCGAGTACCGGCCAGGATGACGCCCATGGACGTGCTGCTGTTCGACCTCGACAACACCCTCTACCCGCCCGAGCGTGAACTGTTCAACCTGATCGACGTGCGCATCAACCGGTTCATGACCGATCAGGTCGGCATCCCGGCCGGGGCGGTCGACGCCCTGCGCCGCGAATACTGGGCTGCCTACGGCGTGACCCTGCAGGGGCTGATCCGCCACCACGGCGTCGACCCCGAGGCCTACCTGCACTACGTCCACGACGTCGATGTCGCGGCCAGACTGACCACCGACGTTGAACTGCGTGACATGCTCGAAGCCCTGCCGCAGCGCAAGGCGGTCTTCACCAACGGCTCCACCTGCCATGCCGACCGGGTGCTGGGCGCCCTGGGAATCGCCGACCAGTTCGAGCAGGTCTTCGACATCCGCATCGCCGACTATCTCCCCAAACCGTACCCGCAGCCATACCAGGCGGTCCTCGCCGCCCTCGGCGTGCTGGCGCACCAGTGCACCATGGTCGAGGATTCGCGCGAAAATCTGCGCACCGCCAAGCAGCTCGGCATGACCACCGTGCTGGTCGGCGCCGGCCCGACCCCGGAATTCGTCGACCTGCATCTCCCCGACGTGCGGGCCTTGGGTGCCGCCCTGACCCCGGCGGAGGCGGCCTCGTGAGCCGGCTCTTCGGCGCCCACATGTCGGTGGCCGGTGGCCTGGCGCAGGCCTTCCCACGGGCCCTGGCGGTCGGCGCCACCGCCGTGCAGATCTTTACCAAAAACGCCAACCGCTGGAGCGCCCCGCCACCGACCGCCGATGAGATCACCGCCTTCCGCGACGCCTGGCAGCAGAGCGGCATCGGCCCGGTGATGGTCCATGACGCCTACCTGATCAACCTGGCCGCCACCGACGAAGCCAACTGGGAGCGGTCGAAAGCGGCCATGCGCGAGGAGTTGCAGCGCTGCGCCCTGCTCGGCATCCCCCACCTGATCGCCCACCCCGGCGCCCACGTCGGCGCGGGGGTCGAGGCCGGCATCGCCCGCATCCGCGCGGCCCTCACCGAGATCTTCGCTGAGAGCGACCCCGCCGTGCGCCTGCTGCTGGAGAACACCGCCGGGCAGGGTACCTACCTCGGCGGCGAGTTTCAGCAACTGGCGTGGATGATGGACGGCTTCGGCGAACGGGTCGGCATCTGCTTCGACAGCTGCCACGCCCATGCCGCCGGCTATGACCTGGCCAGCGCCGAGGGGTATGAGCGGACGATGACCGCGTTTGAACAGGAAATCGGCTGGCGCTGGCTGTTCGCCTTCCATCTCAACGACAGCCTGAAGGGGTGCGGCAGCCGCGTCGACCGTCACGCCCATATCGGGGAAGGATCGATCGGCGCGGAAGGTTTTGCCCGGCTGGTGCGGGACGAGCGTTTCGTGCATCTGCCGATGATCCTGGAGACGCCCAAGGGGGACGACGGCGCAGAGATGGACCGGGTCAACCTGGCATTGTTGCGCAAGCTGGCGGGGGACATTTGATGCGGGCCGTCGTGCAGCGGGTGACGGAGGCGCGCGTCGAAGTCGGCGGCGAAACGGTCGGCGCCATCGGCCAGGGGTTTCTGGTCCTGCTCGGGGTGGCCCAGGGCGACACCTCGGCGGATGCCGCCTATCTGGCGGAGAAGACCGCGGGGCTGCGGGTCTTCGAGGATGCCGCGGGGAAGATGAACCTGGCGCTGCGGGAGGTCGACGGCGCGGTGCTGGCGGTTTCGCAGTTCACCCTGCTCGGCGACTGCCGCAAGGGGCGCCGCCCCGGTTTCACCGATGCCGCGCCGCCGGAACTGGCCGATCCTCTCTACAATGAATACGTCGCCGCCCTGCGTGCCGTTGGTCTCACCGTCGCCACCGGCGTGTTCCGCGCCGAAATGCAGGTGCACCTGGTCAACGACGGCCCGGTGACGCTGCTCCTCGACAGCCGCAAGGCATTCTAGATCGCTCGCCTAAGCCATGACCACACCAGCGAAGACGGGTGACAACCTGCCGGAAATCTACGTGGACGCCGATGCCTGCCCGGTCAAGCAGGAAGTCTGCAAGGTGGCGAGGCGCTATCGCCTGAACGTGATCCTGGTTGCGAATGCGCGGATGCGGGTCACCGATCCGGACGTTGCCCGGCTGGTCGTCGTCGACGGCGAGTTCAACGCGGCGGATGACTGGATCGTCGCGCAGGTGGCCGCCGGCGACATCGTCATCACCGCGGATATCCCGCTGGCCTCGCGCTGCGTCAAGAGCGGGGCGCGCGTGCTCAGCCCGACCGGCTACGAGTGGTCCGACGCCAACGTCGGGCAGGCACTGGCGACCCGGGATCTTCTCAGCGAGCTGCGCGACGCCGGCGCCATGCTCGGCGGCCCGCCGCCGTTCCAGCCCCGTGATCGCTCGCGGTTCCTGCAGAATCTCGACCAGATGATCCAGGACGTCAAACGCGCCCGTTAGCGGCGCGCGCCATTCCCGCCACCTCACCCCGCCCGGTCGAGCGGACTGCGTACTCCCTGCCCCCCCTTGTTCAGCACGTGCGTATAAATCATCGTCGTCTTCACATTCGCATGCCCCAACAGCTCCTGCACCGTACGGATATCGTAGCCGTCCTCCAGAAGATGCGTGGCGAAGGAATGTCGGAAGGTGTGCGCGGTAATACTGGTATTTAGGCTGAAGACCGAAGGCTGAAGTTTACTGCTCATTCCTCAAGGCACGAATCAAGCCATTCAGGACTTTGTTGAATTTTCTTGAGATACTTATGCTATCCACTCTCCCTGTTGGAATATATACTTGTTATTACGCGTGGGAAATCTACAAAAGCAATCAATTTCCACCGCCAGGACAAAAAGTTGTCAAGGATACTTTAATATTAAGGGGAAGATCGGCGCGCTTTAGAGCATTGGTTTTAATATGTTGTGGTTTTGTATTTGTATTTATATCTATATTTGGTGCTACTTATTTTTCATCTAAACTTAGAGACTCAGTTTATAAATCTAACAAATCGCCGAGCTGACTGGATGATACGGTCTTGCTTCTCGTATAATACACAGCTACTCCACGTTCTGTGGTCCGCCGCTCAGGTCAAAGGCGTTAAGCCAACACCCACCTTCCACCCCTTGACGAGTGGTATCAATAGAGATACTATATACCCATGGCAACCATTGCTGATCTGATTGCGCGAATGCGCGAGAATCCTGGGGGCGTTCGTTTCGCAGATTTATGCAAGGTCTGCGATCATTTTTTCGGCCAAGCACGGCAGACGAGTGGAAGTCATCGAGTCTACAAAACACCGTGGATCGGCGACCCGCGTGTCAACATCCAGAATAGCAAGGGATGTGCGAAAGCCTATCAGGTGAAACAGGTTCTCAAAGCAATCGAACGATTGGAGATCGAACATGGCAGAGAAAGCTGACAAATACACCTACCGGGTCACCTGGTCGGAAGAAGACGCCGAGCACGTTGGTCTTTGTGCTGAGTTTCCTAGCCTTAGCTGGCTGGCGGCCACTCCCGAAGCAGCCCTCAAGGGTATTCGCAAGCTTGTCGCAGAAGTCGTAGCCGACCTGGTGATCACTGGCGAGCAAATACCCGAGCCGCTTTCAACCAAGCACTTTAGCGGCAAATTTATGGTGCGTGTTCCGCCCGAAGTGCATCGGCAACTGGCAATGGAAGCAGCCGAAGCTCATGTGAGTCTTAATCGGCTTGCAAGTGCGAAACTGAGCCAATAAGTTACGCGCCACCTTCGGCCCCAGTTTGCCATGCTGGCTTATCAACGCCCACGAGCGGACGGACTATGCAGTCTTGCCGCTCGTTTGACTTTCTACCTGGAGAACCGACAGTGGTCCGCCGCTCAACTCACAAACGTTAGACACTTCCATATTTGCCTGATGACAAAAGGCACACGTTTTGGTATACTCTCCCCATGAAATCCTTTCGCTGGAACCACGAGAAGAACGAAACCCTCAAAACAGCCCGTGAGGTTTCGTTTGAGGAAGTCACGCTGGCAATCGAGAAAGAAGGTCTCCTCGACATCCTGCAACATCCAAACCCGGAAAAGTATCCAGGGCAGCGCATCCTGGTCGTTTGCCTGCGGGATTATGTTTATCTGGTTCCCTTTGTCGAAGAAGCCGACTTCTACTTTTTGAAAACCATCATCCCCAGCCGCAAGGCCACAAGGGATTACTTGGGTGGAGACAACAGCCATGAAAAAGATTGACAAGTTTGAAAAAGAGATTTTGAAAGCATACGAAAGTGGCGAGTTGGTATCGGCCAAGCCGACCAAAGAAGATATGGCCACGTTCAAAAAGGCGGCGCAGGCTACCTCTCTCAAGGATCGCCGAGTAAATATTCGGCTCTCCTCACCAGACCTACGGGATATTCAATCCCGTGCATTGGAAGAAGGCGTGCCTTATCAGACGCTTATTGCCAGCGTTCTTCATAAGTACGTCAGCGGTCGCCTTGTTGACAAACAATCGCGTCTAACAACACGCCGAGCTGACGGGATAAGCGGTCTTGCTTCTCGAAAAACACGCAGCCATTCATAGCTCCGGTGGCCGCCGCTTAGATGCTCACAGGCGTTAGAGCCCAAAACCATTCCATATTATCAGCCATATAAAAATATGGCTTTTCTCCCTCCCTGTGATAGAATGTTGCCATGACCATGACACGCTTTGAGTGGGATACCAACAAGGACCTGGAGAATCAGCAGAAGCACGGCGTCACGTTTGCCAAGGCGCAATACGCCTTTGCCGACCCACACCGCGTCATCGCGGAAGATGTGGCTCATAGCGAGCAGGAGCAACGATATTACTGCTTCGGCAAAGTGGGCGGAGGCATTCTCACGGTTCGGTTTACCTACCGCGAAGGTGTCATTCGCATCATTGGCGCCGGATATTGGCGGAAAGGAAAGGTGACTTATGAGCAGGAAAATTCAATACACCGATGAGCCCCTCGGGGAATTTAGGGTGATCTCCGACTTCCTCCCCTCGCCCGAAGAACTGGCGTTCCGGGAAGAGTCGGTGAAGGTAACCATCGCGCTCAGCAAAAAGAGCGTCGATTTCTTCAAATCGGAAGCAGGCAAGCATCATACCCAATACCAGCGCATGATCCGGCAGTTGATCGATGCCTATGTCGATGGTCAGGAACGGGCTCTAACA
>JAMPXI010000107.1 GCA_023701265.1 Desulfuromonadales bacterium
CCGGCAATCCCGAGCGGAAGGCTGTGCAGGTCCCCCGGCAGGGTGGCGACGGCGGCCCGAAACCTCTGCTGCGCGGTCAGGAAGTCAGGGGAGAAGAAGGTTCGATCCATGCGTTGGCCGGAGTTTGCAGGCTGTGGGACTTGAAGAAGATAAACGCAATATATAGTGGCAAGGACTGGAACTCAATACAACATTTGTCAGCATCCGGCAGATTGTGATTGTCTCAACACGCCGGGGAGGCTATTCTGCCACGGATCTATTTGTCAGTGTTATTGCAGCAGGAGGGGCATGATCGTTTGGAGATGCCCATGAGTGACCAGCCGTATTTCCCCGAAAGCAAGGATGAACTCACTCGACTCGAATTCAAGACCGACCGGGCGTCGGTCATCGACCAGGCGCGATGGGCGGGGTTGTCTCCCGGGATGCGGGTGCTCGATGTCGGTTGCGGCCCTGGCATAACCACCTGCGCCCTCGCGGAAGCGGCAGCACCCGGTGGCCGGGCAGTCGGCATCGACCGCTCCGACGTGCGCATAGCCCATGCCAAGGGGAAATACGCATCTGAAAGCGTCGAATTCTCCTGCCGCAACTTTTTCGATTCCCTCGAGGATCTGGGCCAGTTCGATTTTGTGTGGATGCGCTTTGTTGCAGAGTACTTCCTGAAAGAAAGCGGACTGCTCATCAAGCATGTTACCCAGTCGATCAAGCCCGGAGGGATTTTATGCCTGGCCGACCTGGATCATAACTGCATGAATCATCATGGTCACTCTGAGCGGTTGGAGAAGACCTTCCGAAAGATCACCGAATATCAGATGACAAACAACAATTTCGATCCGTATGCCGGGCGCAGATTGCCGACGCGCATGCATGAGCTTGGATGCGAAGACATTCGCGTCGATGTGCGCATGCATCATCTGGTTTATGGCGAGTTGTCAGAGTTCAACCGTTGGAACTGGTGGCAGAAAATCGAGCTTGCCGCCAAGCGTTCAGGGTGGACCTTTGAGGATTACGAGGACGGATTCGCCGGTTTTGAAAGGGAGTTTGTTGAATATTTCAATAATCCCCAGCGGTTTGTGTATACACCTCTGGTTATTGTCCGGGGCGTGAGGCCGGCCAATGCTTAGTGTCCTGTGCGGCTAATTCTATCCTTTCAAATTGTGGTTCTTTCGGCCCCTGACTACGTTGCGGTTCCTCGGCGTAGTCCCACTATGCCTGCGTCACCGCGTCTTGCCAGAGACCGAAATCCCTCACAATTTGTGCGGGGAACTAACCGCACAGGACACTAGTGCAGTTCCCCTTCCTGGGGATGAAGCCTGATATAGTTATTCAGCAGGGCGTCACCTTCTTCGTCAAAATTGGTGAGCTCGACACCGCACCCTGCCGGATAGTGCGGCTTGGTCGGGTTGCCGCCGCTATTGACCCAGGCGATTCGCCCTGATGCCACGATCGGCCGCTCCCGCCCCGGCAGCATGAGTTCGATTTTGACGGTCAAACCCTGCCCCAATTCCTCCGGGATACTGATGTAGATACCATTCAGGCTGATGTCACAGGTCTTTCCCGACAAGGTGTGGGCACGGGTCTGCACCATCACTGGGGCCTCCACCGGGACTCGCTTGTGGCGGATCCGGCAGACCCCGCCGCTCCCGTCTTCCCCACCCCTCGTGCCGTTGTAACAACGCCGGTAGTAACGCACAAAGGCCTTAACCACCTGGGGGTCGAAGTAGCTGCCGCTGTATTTCAGCAGTTCGTCTATGGCAACGACGACCGGCATCGGGTCGCGGTAGTGCCGTTTGGAGGTGATTGCCTCGAAATGGTCGGCCACCGCGATGATCCTGGCCCCGATGTGAATCTCTTCCCCTTTCAGGCCGAGCGGATAGCCGTTGCCATTCCACTTCTCATGGTGGGAACCGGCGATCAGCGGCACATCCGCATATTTCCCCTCGAAGTTGATCCGCTCCAGGATGTCGCGGGTCTGGGCGGTGTGGGTCTTGATGACCTCGTATTCCTCGGTGGATAGCCGCCCCACTTTTTTGAGGATCGAATCGGGCACGCCGATCTTGCCATAATCATGCAGCAGAGCCGCCACGCGAACACACTCGCGGAAGTCGGAACCCATATTCAGCTCGTCACAAATGCCGACGGAATACTCGGTAACCTTCTCCGAATGACCGGCGGTGAGCGGATCGCGGGCGTCGATGCTGGCGGCCAGCACCTGCAACGTCGAACGGAACTCCTTTTCCTTGGAGAGCAGCAATTCCGCGTTGCGAATGCTCACCCCGATGACCGGGGCAATCCCCATCAACAGCGACTTGTCGCTCTGCATCAGCGGCCGGGAGGTCCTGAGGTTGTCGACGGCCAGCACGCCGATCGATTCGCCGTCGCAGATGATCGGGCAACAGACGAAAGACTTTACCCCCAGGGCCTTTGCAAGTTGAACACTGTGTGGGGTATGACGGCGTTCGAACTCCTCGAAATCGTCGACCAGATAAGGAACCTGCTCATGAAAGGCCTTGATGAAAACCCCTCTCGACCGCGCGTTGTCGAGACGGAAGGTGGCTTTGGACAGTAGATTCATCTCTTGTTCGTGATGGCCGAAGCCGGCGCGGAAATTAAGGCAGGTTTTCTCTTTATTGGCCAACAGGACCATCCCCCGGTCGAAGTCGAGCCTTTTTTCCAATACTTTGATCAGGGCGTCGAGAATTGTATCGACAGTGGTCTGCCGGCTGATGACCTGGCCGATTTCATTGGTCATCTGGGCGTTGTTATAGTTCGAGTCGACCAGTTCCATGAGCTGGTCGCGGGAATTGGTCAAATGCTCGAGTCCGGCCTTCGTCTCCTTCAAATTGTCGGTTGCTTCCAGCCAGCCACAAAGAAAATAGAGAGAGGCAAGGGCCGGCACGGCAACCAGCAGCAACTGCGGAAACCCGATGGCCGGCAACAGTCCCAATAACGGTGAGATAATCAGGATGCCATGCCGTGCCCGGCGAAAGCGTGCCGCGGCAGTTATTTCCCAACGGATGACATAGAGGCAACGATTGCCCCCTTTGAACAGGCATTCGGGATGCTCGATGGCGGGGTACTTGTAGTGAAAACTCTGCAACACCGCCTCAAAAACGCCGACACGGTTTTCACACTGGTACAATTCTTCTTTTACGCCGGGCTTGGGAACGACTGAAATAGCGATGGCGCTCGGAGCAATCCACTCGGGGGTATACGTCGAAGAGCGCAGCAGCCGGGAGATCACTTCGCCAATCCGCTCGAACATGATGTGCGGAGAGACAAAGCTGAGAACGTAGCTGCGCATCGCACCGAAGGATTCCGGAGAAGCGCCATACTGCCCGGCCTCACGCGCCAGTGCTGGGTTGCCGGTCAGTTCCACTGCCTTTTCGACGAAGCGGTTCACCTGCTCCTGGCTCAACCAGTGCGCGTGGTCGGCTGCCTCCCACGGCATGATCTGGGCATAGGTGTAGATTTCGCTAATTTCCACCTGGGGATAGCGGCGGGCGATCAGTTTGATGAACGGGTCAAGTAGCCGCGTGTTGTAAAGTTCCTGATCCGGCATCAGTTGACTTTCGCTTTTTTCATGAAATCCCGCAGGTAACGCATGTAATCGTCCCAATAGTGAAGGCTCATCACGTTGAATGCGTAGATTTTTTCGTGGGGAATGCCGGCGCTGGCCAGGTAGGTGAGCGGATACACCAGTAGAGGGAAACGCTCCATGCCAAACTTGACCGCCACCATGGACATCATCAATTGAAAATCGCGCTTGCTGAATCCTGAACCATCGACGACCAGCAGCTTGGTCGCATTGGTCAGTTCCGAAAAGTTCAGCCCAACGTCTGTCCGGTTGACCGCGATGACGGCTTTGAGCTCCCCGTTTTTCTTGATTGCCAGACGGTGGACCTCACGCCGGAAACCAGCCTTGGCATATTCCTCCGAGAGGGTGTTCAGATCCAGGCTCTCAGGGGTCATGTCGATGGCGTCCAGCATCAGTCCGCCGGACGCCTTCTGATAAAACCCCTGCAAATCCTCAAGGTCGCCCCGGCGTACTTTTGACAACTCCCAGCGTCCATTGTCGTCCCAGTCGCCGTTCGAAGGCAGTCCCTGGAAGTTGAAAAATCCGAATTCATCGACCGAGCATGCCCTGGGGTTGTTCATCTTCTCGGCGAAGCCGCCGAAAAAGCGAACCGGAAACTTGTTGTCGGTCCGGTAGTAGCCGGCATTGTAGCGAATGTGAGCCGAGTGCATCGCATGGGTGTCATTGATGTACTCGCTCATGCGGTCGAGAACCAAAAAGCCCGATTTGCGCTTGTGCTGGAGCGCGGCGTGGTGGTGGTTCACCCAGGTTTTTTCGAACAGGCGCAGCATGGCGAAATGCCCGAGGATTTTACCATGCTCCATATGGATGAAGTGCCGGGCGATGGTCGGGTGTTCGGTGTAGAGCTTGGCGTAGGTGCTGCGGAACGTTTCCTTGTTTTCAGCAAGGCTTGCATATTTCTCAGGGTAGATGAAGCCGGTTTCGAAAAAGAAATCCCAGAGCGTTTCCAGGTCGACCTTGTTGGAGACGTAGGTGTCCGGATCCTTGGCCTGCTGCAGCAGCGACACCAGTTCCATGTGGTCGAGATTGCCAATGTCCACCAGTGCCAGTCCGACCTTGACGATGTCCGATTCAACCACGGGAGTGCGGTGGATGACTTGGGCGGTGCACTCCATGTGAGCACGACTGGTGAGGTGGATCGCCATCTTCTTCAGCACCATCCCCGGAAGCAGGGTGGCTTCCTGGGCGGGTTCGGCCAGGGCAAAGCCGGCACCAGAGACGTCGATAAGCTTCAAATTCATGGTCCGGTGGGTCACCGGGTGTTCGAAGACCGCGTTGGGGCAGGGGAACAATTCGTAGCGAACCGACCGGAACTCCCGGGAGCGGAATCGCGGGGTCTGATTGCGGGTGGGCTGCAAGACGTAGTCGCGGCACTCCTCCCCGTGGGTTTGCCGGACAATTCTGCAATCGCCGACATAGATGACGCCCTGACCGTTTTGCAGGGTGACGTTGACCGGTACCTGGGTTCCGATCCAGTCGAAGCTCTGGGGGGGCTGGGCGCGAAGCTGAATCCGGAAAAAGAGTGCGTTGAAATCGATCAGATGTCCTTCGTAGACCGCGCTGTTGGCGACGATGCTGGCCTTGACGCCATCACAGCGGTGGCGCCGGACGGCGCGCGGCAGCGACTCGGCGCATTTGGCGGGGAGCCTTACCGTGAGTTGCCGCCCGTTGATGGAGATCAGGGTTGGCTCGATCTGCACCACCTTCTGGCCGTCTGCCATGACCAGGTGCTCCAGTGCATAAACCTGCAGACGCACATTGTCGGCGTCCTCGGGGTCAACCCAAAGACATTCCAGATGCTCATCCAGGCATGGCTGAGGGATGGCGTGGCGCAGCAGGGCGTTGCCGTGAAGCTTGTGACGGAGGTGGACGAGAAGAGGTTCCTGCTTGAAGTTGAGGCGGTTGAGACGGTTGATCAGCTGTGCCTGGTCCAGTTCGGTCTTCGGCTGACGAGTCGGCACCGGGAACGGCCGGAGGTTCTCCGGAGCACTCGGCATTGCCTGCTCATGGTGTACAAGCTCAGCCATGGGTCTCCCACCAATAACTGCCACTAGCAATAATTGTGCATTATTATACTTAAATTTATGTCAGTTTTATTTAATTTATATTCTGTGTCAAGAGGAAATTTGCTGCCGCATTCAACAAAAAAGGGCCGAAGAAATCGGCCCTTGTCTGGTTTTCCTTCACTCTGCCTCAGAATTTGTAACCGACCGACAGCCCCACCAGGTAAATCTCCGTCTCGTAGTCGCCATTGGCAGTCCCTGTGGCGACTTCAACTGGATAGCCTGCCATCATGCTGGCCGCATAACCGGCCACGGCCGAACCCGGCTCATCTTTGACATCGTTGTTCTTGCTGCGGCTCTCGTGGTGCTCGTAGCCGAAGGCGCCGGCAACCGTCCATGGACCGCTCGTCCACTCCGCGCCGAGCGTGAACAGGTGCGTATCCGCATCGGGGATGAGAACCTCCATGGTGCGGTCAGGCACCGAACTCTTGCCATAAAGATAGCCGGCATTGAGCGCCAGCGATTCATTCAGGCGGTACTGCCCGCCGACATTGTAAGTCCAGGTTGCGTGCCAATCGCGCGCGCCGATCTGAGTGCTCTGTCCGAAGATCGGCGTCTCCAATTCGATTTTCAACTCATCGGTCGACTCCCAGTCCTCCCAGCGTACGCCGGCTTCAACCACCAGGGAGTCCGAAAAACGGTGGGCCAGACCGGCAGTCACCTGCTGCGGCAACGTTACATCGGTCTTGCCGTCGCTGTTCGGAAAGAAAGTCGCCAGTCGGGGGTCCACACCACTCAGTTGGGCTTTTCCGTCGACCTCGAGATCGACCTCGCTGCGGTAGGCGGCACCAAAAGTCAGGCTGTCGGTCAGCTTTGCAGTCAGGCCGAAGTTGTAGCCGACGCCCCAATCGTCACCGGTGAACTTCTGTTCAATATCGGGGAGGACGCCAAGCCCGTACGGAGGGCTGACCAGGTAGCCTGCGGCGGTCTGGTTGACCATGCTTTTGAGTTCCGCGTCGAAATAGACGGCCGAGAGTCCGGCGGCCAGGGATATATGCTCGTTGACCTTGAAGGCTGCCACCGGGTTGATGTTGGTCGTGGTGATCTCCCCGTAGGTGCCGATATAGCGCCCTTCGAAGTCCTTGTCCCACTCGCTGGACAGGCCAAACGGGAAGAAGACCGCCAACCCTGTGGTTACTCGGTCGTTGATCCGGTGAGTCAGGTAGAAAGTGCCGGGGAACTCCCAGTTTTCCTCCCCGTGCTGGGTTTCGCCGGTACTGTCGAGCTTGACTTTGTGTTTGGCGTAAACGCCGGTGCTGCCGATCTCCAGTTGGGTGCCGGGCACCTCGGTCAGTAACGCCGGGTTGAAGTAGGCCGACGACGGTCCGGAGGTGTGCGCCACCACGGCATTGGCCTGACCCAGTCCGGAGGCGCCCTGGGTGAAGACGCCATAGCCGGAGGCGAGGGTCGAGGTTGGCAGCGCCAGCAGGATGCAAAGCAACAGTAGTTTTTTCATCATGGTTCTCCTGGCCCCTGGAGAGGCGGGCATTCGATATATAAATAGATATAGTATTATGAAGTTATATTTAAATTAAGCTTAAGTATGTATAACTAAGGCAAAATGTCAAGCAAAAAAAGAGAGGGTAACTGCCTGATATGGTGGGAAGAATCCTGCGCTTAAGACGCGAGTGAAAGGGGGCGGAAGAGGGCCGTCGGGGAGACCGGCATGGGGGTAGTGTCAGCTACAGCGGATGCCCGTGCAGCAGTTCCCGGGCCTTGAGGATACTCTCCTCGTCGCCGAGCAGCATCAGGGTGTCTCCATGGGTGAGATGCAGCGCCGGTCCCGGATTGTAAGTGGTTCGTTCGTGGCGGATGACGCCGACTACCGTGGCTCCGGTGGTGGCGCGGAAGTCGAGTTCGGCGAGGGTGCGCCCGAAGCAGGGTGAATCTTCGGGCACGGCCTGGATCTCCATCTCGCCCCCCTCGATGACGGAAAGATAGCCGGTCAGGCTCTTTGGCTGTTCCCCCTGCTGCTGGTAGCGCTGGTGATGTTCGTCGCGAATCGCCGAAAGGAGCTTGATCATGCGTCCCTCGGTCAGATGCAGGCGCTTGGCCAGGAAGGCCGCGAGTTCCAGCCCGGCGCCGAGTTCGTCGGGGATCACGTCGTCGGCACCGACCCTGAGCAGGTCATCGATTTCCGCCACGTAGCGGGTTCGCGCCAGAATGTACAGGGCGGGGTTGAGTTCACGGGCCGCCGGTATGGCGCGGGCCAGGGCGGCGGGATCGTTGATGGCCAGGATCAGTGCCTTGGCACGGTGAATTCCGGCGCCCTCGAGTACGGCCGGCGCGCTGGCATCACCGTGGAGGATGATCTCTCCGGCCAGCTTGGCGCGGCGCACGGCATCGCCGTTGACCTCGATGTGAATGTAGGGGATGCGGAATTCGCGCAGGGTGCGGGCCACGTTGCGGGCCGACAGGCCGTAGCTGGCGATGATCACATGCCCTTCGAGGTTGCCGGTGCGCTCCCGCTCTTCTTCGCCGGCGTGCCGGTAGGGGCGGCCGAGCCAGCCGGACACGGTGGTGGCGATCGCCTCGGCACGGCCAAAGACCAGCGGCGTGGCCATCATCGACAGGGCGACGATCGACAGGGCCAGCTGGTAGGTGCCGAGCGGCAGAACGTCGAGGGTCTTCGCCTGCTTGAGGAGGATGAAGGAAAATTCGCCGACCTGAAAGGTGATCAGGCCGGTGATCAGGGAGGTTCTCAGCGGGTAGCGGCAGAACAGAGCTCCCAGAGTGCCGGCGATGGTCTTGGCCAGACCGAGCAGGAGCAGCCCGACCAGCACCTGCCACCAGTTGGCCAACAGCAGGCGGCCGTCGACCAGCATCCCGACCGAGATGAAGAACATGGCGAGGAAAACATCGCGGAAAGGGATGATGTCGGAGAGCACCTGATGCGAGGAATCCGATTCCGCCAGGGCCAGTCCGGCGAGAAACGCCCCGAGCGCCAGGGAGAGCCCGGCTTCATACGTGGCCCAGGCGGTGCCGAGGACCAGGACCAGGATGGTCAGGCGAAACAGTTCGGGCGCGCGGGTGCGCAGGATGCCGCGCAGCAGCGGGGCGAGCAGATGCCGGGAGAAGAGGTAGAGCGTCCCCATGATCAGGGCGGCGTGCACGATGGTCCAGAAGGAAAAGCTTTGGGGTTGGCTGCCAAGCAGGGGGAGGGCGACCAGGAAGAGGATGACGCAAAGATCCTGGAAAAGCAGGATGCCGAGCGCCACCCGGCCGTGGGCCGAATCGACCTCGCCACGCTCCAGCAGCAGCTTGAGGACAATGGCGGTTGACGACAGGGCAAAAGCCATGGCCAGCCCCGCGGCGCTCTGCCAGCTTTCGCCCAGCAGCAGCGTGCCGAGGCAGACCGCCACGGCGGTCGCGACCAGTTGCACGGTGCCGGCCTTGAGCAGCAGCCCCTTCAGGCGCATGATCCGGGAGTAGGAAAACTCCAGGCCGATGGTGAAGAGGAGGAGGATGACGCCAACCTCGGCGACAATCTCGACCTCGTGAATCCCCTTGACCAGGTGAAAGCCATAAGGGCCGACCAACAGCCCGGTGACCAGATAGCCGACGATCGGCGATTGGTGCAGGCGGCTGAACAGCCAGGCGTTGGCCAGGGCCAGGGTGAGGAGGATGAAGATCTCGCGGAGGACGGA
>JAMPXI010000108.1 GCA_023701265.1 Desulfuromonadales bacterium
CGGCTGCAGTTCGAA
The DNA here is from genome assembly GCA_023701265.1 of Desulfuromonadales bacterium. Taxonomy (GTDB): domain Bacteria; phylum Desulfobacterota; class Desulfuromonadia; order Desulfuromonadales; family BM103; genus VAUL01. The sequence continues at coordinate 16 of JAMPXI010000108.1, forward strand.
GTAATCGCCGTGGTCGCAGATCTGCTGGATGATGATCGACACGTCGAACGGGGTGTTGAAGCCGGTCGGCGAGTTGAAGGCCTTCTTCAGCAGGGTGTTGATCTCCCAGGTCTTGCGCTCCAGCGGATCGCTGGTTTCCTGAAATGGGGAGAGGCTGAAGTTGTTCCCCGGCAGGTAGGAGAGCAGGCGCGTCGCGGTGCGCAGGGCGGCAACCTCGTCAGCCACGGTCAGGTCGGCGACGCCGGATTTGCCATGAACCTTTGGCCCGCCGAGTTCCTCGGGGGTGATGTCCTCGCCGAGCACCGACTTGACCACGCCGGGGCCGGTCAGGCCGAAGAAGGTGTCGTTCGGCTGGATGACGAAGCTCCCCTGGCGCGGCAGGTAGGAACCACCGCCGGCATTGAAACCGAACATGCACATGATGCTCGGCACCACGCCGCTGATACGACGCAGGGCGGTGAAGGCCTCGGCATAGCCGTCGAGACCGCCGACACCGGCCGGAACGAAGGCGCCGGCCGAGTCGTTCATGCCGATGAGGGGAATCCCCTTCTCGCCGCACATGTAGAAGAGCCTGGCCAGCTTGTTGCCGTTGGTGGCGTCGATGGAACCGGCACGGACGGTGAAGTCGTGGCCGTAGACACCGACGTCGCGGCCGTTGATGTTGAGGATGGCGGTGACCAGCGAGGCGCCGTCGAGATTTTTCCCCCAGTTCTGGTAGAGGACGTTCGGCGCCTTGCTGGAGAGAACGTTGAGCCGCTCCCAGACCGTCATGCGCTTCTTGAAGTGCTGCTTCTCGATCTGGTCGATCTTGACCGACTTGATGGGGCGCTGAATCAGGTCATAACCTTCCTTCATCACCTCTTCGTAGCCGCCGGTTTTGCCAAGAATTTCGCCGGGAATGGTGAACTCGACTTTCTCCGGCGGGTCGAACGGGTTTTTCAGCGAAGGCTTGATTGCGGTCTTGGACATCTGCGCCATCCTTTTCGGTGAATGGAATAAAATACCGGGTACCGGACCCGATCAAACTGGCCGGCATTCCCAGTTGTTGGACAGAGTGGTCTGCGGTGTCGTGAAGCCTGATAAAATGGGGTTTTATCCCTGCACGATATAGCTTAGGAGGACGGAAGTTGTCAACGGGAAATTCATTTGTGCTAAACGTGCTTTACTCAAATTAAAGCGTAAATTTACAGTCAAACCCTTTTTCCGCAGCTCTTCGGCCGACCGCCTTTCCAGGCTCAATGCCATGGTGGCGCAGTTGACTTCCCGCCGGGATTTGCCGCATGATGAACTATTACTTCCACCGGCTTTCGAGCCGGTCAATGAGGTTCCCTTGCCCCAGTTGTTTCCGGATTTCCCCGTTGGCGTGCAGCTTTGGCCCCAGGCGCGGCGCCGCCCGCGCGTCTTGCGCGAAGGCTATACCTTCTCCCTGCTGGAAAAATCCACCGACACCTACCATTTTTCGGTGCTGGCCGGGATGCAGCGGATCCGCCGGGTCTTCACCGAGTTCGCCCGGGCACTCCCCGACGAGGCCTTCTTCATCCTCGAGTTCTACACCAGCGAGCCGACCGGGAGCGAAGCAGAGCCGCCGGCACCAGTCGTTCATTATTCCCCCTACCTGCCGGTCGCCGAAATTCTCGACACCCTGGAACCCTATTGGGAGCGGTTGCTGAATGACGGCTTCGTTGGCTTCGGCCTGGCCAACAACCGGGCCAGCCAGGAGCTGTTCTACTCCGAGGAGAAACTGCTCACCTGTTTCACCGACCACCATATCCGCTTCATGGATCAACTCGCGCGCGCCGGTGTACCGCATCGCCAGGAGCTGCTGCTGCACACCGACCTCGGCCACGACCATCTGTCGCTGCTGTGCCTCGACCGCCCCAGCCTGCCGCCCTGCCTGCAGAGGTACAGCGATCGCGACCTCGACTACGCCACCTTCTGCCGGGAACTGCTCGAAACCCTCGGCATGTACCCGGTCGAAGAGAGCCTGTCGTTCTTTTTCTCCCGCCGCGAGCAGCAGAAAATCGAGGAACTGCTCCTTGCCCACCCGGAGTTTGTCGACTTCGCCGAGGAGGACTTCGGCGCGCTGCTGCTCGACTGGAACGATTTCGTCGCCGAATGTGACACCAGATTTGAAGGCGATTTATGGGAATATCGTCAGGGGCTGCGCCTGCGCGATATGATCCAGTACGTGATTGCCAATACTTCGGAGCCGTTGTGCAGCCGGATCCGTGAGTCGCTCCAGGAAGCGGACGAGCGCTTCCGCCAGAGTCTGACCGACCGGCGCAAACGGCTTGACGATCCGCAGCTTCCTCCCTCCCCGGAAGATCATTTTTGGTACAACGGGATCATCCGTCATGCCGGGGTGGATTTGAGGCGGGATCTGATCCGACACGGCTGGTACAAGCCTTAGACGGTCGCTGAAAAACGCCCATCTGCGGCGTTGCCCTTGGCTTCGTCGCTGCGGCGTACCGATGGGTACGCCTCGCTCCTCAGCCTGCGGGCGCCTTGCACCTGGGCATTTTTGATCGACCTTGACCTTCTGCACGAACCAAGAACCTTAAAATCATGATTATTTTGAGCGCTGCCGTCCCTCTGGAAACCGAATTGTTGCGGCGGGAACTGGCCCCTTGCGAGGTGCGCCGTTGCGGCGGGGTGGCGGTCTACCAGGGAACGCTGGCCGGCCAGAGCGTGGCGCTGCAGCACAGCGGGGTCGGCAAGGCCAATGCGGCGGCGACGACGGCGTTGCTTTTGGAGAAGCTGCAGCCGGAAGCGGTGCTCTGCTTCGGCTGCGCGGGAGCTTACCTGGCAAGCGGCCTGAAGGTCGGTGATCTGATCGTGGCCAGCGAAGAGATTTATGGCGACGAGGGGGCGGCCGCCCCGGACGGCTTTCTCGACATGCGGGCACTTGGCTTCCCGCTGGCCGAACGCGACGGCGAGCGATGGTTCAACCGCTTTCCGGCTGACCAGGAGCTGCTGACGCTGGGCCATCGGCTGATTTCCGAAGCCTGCGCCTCCGGTCAGCGGGTTGCCCGTGGACCGTTGGTAACGGTCTCGACCTGTTCCGGCACAGCCGCGGCAGGCAACCTGCTGGCCCGACGCACCGATGGGCTGGGGGAAAACATGGAGGGGGCGGCGGTCGCTCATCTTTGCGCTCGCTATGGCGTACCGTTTTTCGAGGTGCGCGGCATCTCCAACCTGGTCGAGGATCGCGACCTCTCCCGCTGGGATCTTCCGGCCGCGGTGATGGCGGCGCAACAGGCGGTGCGCACGGTACTGGCCGGCTGGAGTGAGCGCCAGGAACCGGCATGACCAGCACCCTCACCCTTGGCTATTCCCCCTGCCCCAACGACACCTTCATTTTCCACGCCCTGGTGCACGGACTGGTGCCCATCGCCGGCGTCACCGTACGGGAGCGCCTCGAGGACGTGGAAACCCTCAATCGGCTGGCTCTCGACGGTGTGCTCGACCTGACCAAGATTTCGTACCACGCCCTCGGCCACCTGCGCGACCGCTATGCCCTGCTGCGCAGCGGTGGGGCGCTGGGGCGCGGCTGCGGACCACTGGTCATCGCCACCCAACCAATGACCATGCCGGCCCTGCGCGGCAAGCGGATCGCCATTCCCGGGGAGCTGACCACTGCCAACCTGCTCCTGCAACTGTACGGCGAGGGGTACGGCAACGTGCTGCCAGTCCCCTTTGACCGGATCATGCCGACACTCCGTGCCGGAGAGGCCGCTGCCGGAGTGATCATCCACGAATCGCGCTTCACCTACCAGACCGCCGGCTTTTTTGCGGTGCAGGACCTCGGCGCCTGGTGGGAGGCGGAGACCGGGCTGCCGATCCCTCTGGGCGGGATTCTCGCCCGCCGCGATCTGGGCACGGAGACAATCCGCGCCGTCGATGCCGCCATCCGTGCCAGTCTTGAACACGCTCGCGCCCATCCCGACGCCGCGCGCGCCTACATCCGTGCTCACGCGCAGGAACTCGACGACGCGGTAACCGCTGCGCATATCAATCTGTACGTAAACGACTTTTCCCGCGACCTCGGCGCCGAAGGCGTCCGTGCCGTGGAAACCCTGCTCGCCCGCGCTGAAGCGCGCGGACTGATCCCGTACTGCGATCTGCCGTTGATGATGTCCTGACGTAGGGGCGGGTTTGAAACCCGCCCAGGGCAGGTCACAGACCTGCCCCTACGACAGTGAAGAGAACGAAAAAGGGGCCGCTTCCAACGGGAAGCGGCCCCTTTTTCGTTCGTGTGTCGCGCTCTTCGCTAGTGGTTCAAATGCACGGATTTGATGAAGAGCGGCTCGATTGCCGCGGTCAGCCGGTCGATGACGCGCGGTCCGATCGGTGTGTCGGTGGAGAGTACCACCATCGCCTCCCCGGCTTTTTCCTGACGACCGAGGTTCATGTTGCCGATATTGAGCCCCTCCTCGCCGAGGATGGTGCCGATCTTGCCGATCAGTCCCGGACGATCGGTGTAGGTGATCACCAGCATGTGCTCCTCGGGCTGGAAGTCGGTATTGAAGTTGCGCATCTTGACGATCTTCGGCATCCCGTCAAAGAGGGTGCCGGCGACCATGCGCGTACCAGTCGGAGTTTCCAGCGTCAGGGTAATCAGGTTGGAGAACGACTCGGTCTCGGTGCTGCTCACCCCTTCAACCGCAATGCCCATCTCCTCGGCGACCAGCATGGCGTTGACCATGTTGACATCCTGCTCGGTGCAGTTCTGCAGCAGGGCGGCCAGCCCGCAGACGGTCAGCGGCGTGCAGTCGAAACGTGCCAGTTTGCCGTTGTAGGAAAAGGTGACCTTGCGCGGATTGGGCGGCGCCAGCTTGGAGATGAATTCGCCGAGGGTGCCGACCAGGCCGATGAACGGTTTCATGTGCTCCATCAGGTCGGGATCGAAGCGCGGGATGTTGACCGCGTTGCTGAGCGGCTTGCCGTCGAGATAGTCGATCAGCTCCTGGCAGACGTCGACCGCCACGTTCTTCTGGGCCTCGAAGGTGTTGGCACCCAGGTGCGGGGTCACCACCATGCGCGGATGGGCGATCAGCCGCTTGAGGGTTTCGGTTTTCGGCGGCTCCTCGCTCCAGACGTCGAAGGCAGCACCGGCCACCTGGCCACTTTCCAGCGCGGCCAGGGTAGCGGCCTCGTCGAAGATCCCGCCGCGGGCGCAATTGACGATCAGCACCCCATCCTTCATCCGCTCGAACTGGACCCCACCGATCATCCCCTCGGTCTCATCGTTGAGCGGGGTATGCACGGTGATCACGTCGGAGAGCCGCAACAGGTCATCCAACGACACCAGGCGCACGCCGTGATCATCGGCACGTTTTTCCGCGATGTACGGGTCATAGGCCAGCACTTCCATCTCGAAGGCGCGGGCGCGCAGAGCGACCCGGCCGCCAACCTTACCGAGGCCGATCACGCCGAGGGTCTTCCCTTTCAACTCATACCCGGTGAAGGGCGCGCGCTTCCAGTCGCCCCCCTTGAGGCTGCTGTTGGCGGCAGTGACGTTGCGGCACAGGGCCAAAAGCAGCGCCATGGTGTGCTCGGCGGCCGAGTTGGTGTTGCCGAAGGGGGCGTTGACCACGATGATGCCGCGTTGGCTGGCGGCATCGACATCGACGTTATCGATGCCGACCCCGGCGCGGGCGATCAGCCGCAACCGGCCGGCATTCTCAAGCAGCGCCCGGTCGACCTGGGTGCCGCTGCGGGTAATGATGGCGTCGTAATCGGCGATCTTTTTACGCAGCGTTTCGACGGGGAGGCCGAGACAGATGTCAACTTCAAAACGTGGGTCGTCCTGGAGCAGCTGCAGGCCGCTTTCCGAGACTTCGTCGGTGACGATCACTTTCATGATGTAACTCCTCCGGAAAAGGTGAGCGGGGCTAGTTGTCGGCCCCGCACCGTCGGGGATTGTAGGCGCAATACCGGCGGCTGTCAACGGCCGGGGAGGGTAATGCACAGGCAGTCAGCTTCGGCGTAGATGATGTCGCCGGGCCCGAAGATGCCGCCGTGGACCATGACCTTGCGTCCCTCGGCGGAGACCACCCGGCTGCGGACTTCGACCACGGTACGCAGCGGCAGGAGCTTCTGGAAGTGGATATTGAGCTTGCCGACGACGATGGCGTACCCGGCCGCCCAGGCGGCCAGACCGAGGACTTCGTCGAGCACGGCCGCGATGCTGCCGCCGTGAGCGTTTCCCGGCGGGCCTTCAGTCTCCGGGCCAAACCAGATCCGCGCCACCAGTTGCCCCTCGCAGTCACGATAGTAGCGGACGCGAAAGCGCTTGCCGGTTGGATCGCCGGAGACAAAGCGCAGGGAATCGCCGACCAGGGCCGGAGCATCAAAAGGGCTCCACCCCGGCTCGCCGGCCAGTTCGGGGATCTCTTTCAGGCAGGGGAGCTTCTTTGCCTTATCAGCCATTTTTCCGCTCGAATTCGGTCATGAATTGGGCGAGGGCTTCGACCCCCGCCAGCGGCATCGGGTTGTAGATCGAGGCACGCAGCCCGCCAACGGCACGATGTCCCTCCAGGGCGTAGAGCCCGGCGGCCAGCGCCTCCTTGACGAACTGTTGCTCCAACTCCGGAGTCGGCAGGTGGAAGGTCACGTTCATGGTCGAGCGACAGGTCGGGTCGGCAAAGCCGCGGTAGAAACCGGAGCTGTCCAGCGCTCGATAGAGGATGGCGGCCTTTGCTTCGTTGCGGCGTTCCATGGCCGCCACGCCCCCCTGCTCCTTGAGCCATTCGAGCATGCATTTGACGACGTAGACAGCAAAGGTGTTGGTGGTGTTGGTCAGCGAATCGTCCTTGTCCAGCTGGGTGTAGTTGAGGAGCAGCGGCGTGTGCGCCGCCGCATGGCCGAGCAGATCGGCGCGGATGATGACCACCGCCATCCCCGACGGACCGAGATTTTTCTGCAGACCGGCGTAGATCACGCCGAACTTTTGATAATCGATGACCCGCGAGAGAATCTCCGAGGTCTGGTCGGCAATCAGCGGCACGCCGCCGGTTTCCGGGAAACTCTGCCAGCGGGTGCCGCACACCGTGTTGTTGCTGGTGAGGTGCAGGTAGGCGGCGGAGGGCTCGATGGTCGCCGGATCGAGGACCGGGACGCGGCGAAAGCCGGTATCGGCCCCGGAGGCGATCACCTTGACGTCGGCGAATGGCTGCGCGTCCTTGATGGCCAACTGTGAAAAGTTTCCGGTCTCGGCATAGAGGCAGGTTCGCGTGACCGAGCGACCGGCCAGGTTGAGCGGCAGGGCGGCAAACTGCATGCGCGCACCGCCGTGGACGAAGAGGATCCGGTAGTTGTCGGGGATCCCGGCGAGTTCGCGCAACAGCGCCTTGGCTTCGTCCTGAATCGCCTGGAATTCCTTGCTGCGGTGACTGATCTCGATGACCGAAGCGCCCATGCCATGGTAGTCGAGGAATTCGTCGCGAATCCGCTCCATGACCGGCAGCGGCAGCATCGCCGGCCCGGCGCCGAAGTTGAATATCCGGTGGGACATTATGCTCTCCTGTAACTAACGATTGTTCAACAACGTAGGGCCGACCCGGCGGATCGCCCGCGGGCGAGGCATCGCCTCGCCCCTACGGAAAACCTATAATTAATTCGTCCTACGTAGGGGCGGGGTCTCCCCGCCCAGGGCGCGGCAACCGCGCCCCTACAGGGCAATCCGCATATCGTAGGGGCGCAATTCATTGCGCCCGGGCGTGATAAATCACGCCCCTACGGGGTGATCCGCCGGCACTCGAGATAAAACCGCTTCTCGTCGGCTTCGCCCATGGAGAAGGTTTTGCGGGCCAGGGCGCCATCGTGCACGATGGTGCGGAACAGCTCGTGTTTGGACAGCGCCGGCAACAGGAAGCCGACCGCATCGGCAGCGGCGCTCAATCGTTCGACTGCGGCGGCACCATGGATGTAATCGATATGCCCGTGCGCCCCTTCAGCCAGGTAGGCGTCGAGAAACTCCTGCAGGGTGGCCACCGCCAGCGTCAGGTGCGGATGGACCACGGTCAGCAGGCCATGCCGGCCGCCGGCAATGAACGGAATGGCATGGCTCCCGTCAGGGGCTGCGGCCTGGGCGGCGGCAGCTTCTACCGCATCGGCCAGCCAGTCGACCCGGCAGGGGGTGCCAACTGCCGAGAAATGCGCCTTGGCGCAGGCCAGCAGATTGTCGGCGTCAACCGCGAAGAGCACGCGGTGGATCGCCTCGAACTCCAGCCCGGGATCGTGGACGTTGACCAGTTCGACCAGGGCATAGCGGGCCGGGTGGTCCATGATCGTCGCCGGATCGGGGGTGGCGGCCTTGAGCTGTTCCCAGATCGCCTTGGCGGTGGCGAAGCTGTGGTTGCCGTCACCCATGGCGTAGAGCATCACCTGGTCGCTGCCGTAACGCTCCTCGAAACGCCGCGGATCGGCCAGCCGTTCCAGGGCCCGGCCGATCTGATCGATGACGGCTGGCTCGTCGACGTGCCAGCCGCGCAGGCGGCCGCCATTCTGCATCAACTCGAAATCGTAGAGGGATGGCAGTTCGCGATCGAAAAGCGGCTCGATGACCGTGCGCTCGGGATCGTCGATCAACACCATGATATGTGGCAGTTCGATCGGTGCTTTCTCGCGCACACGGATGCGCGGCGGCAGACGGTCGAGGATCGTTCCCTCGGTGGCGCGGATCAGCGTCTGCGCTCCGGGAAGGTAGTCGTAATGCTCGAGGTCAAGCGCGACAATCAGCCCCTTGCGCGACGGCACGTGGGCGGTCTGCCGGTCGAGCAGGACAAAGCCGGGGGGGAGTTCCCGCAACGTGCCATCGGCGAGATAACGGTCCATCGCCGCGTTGATCGCCGCAATCCGGGTCGCCTCGTCATCCTTGCCGAGAAAGACTTCGGGGAAGGTCAGGCGCAGGGTCGACGGAGCACTGCCGACTACTTGGTCGACGGCTTCCCAGTATTCAGGCTCGGCGGTGTACTGGTCGCAGGCGATCACCGTCCAGCGGGTCAGATCGACACCGGAGCGGGGAAAGAGGATGGTCGGCACGTGCAGGGCGAGTTTGGCAAGGTCCATGGCAGCCTCATCAAGGGTCAAAAAAATCAAGCGCTCAGCATACCTTTTTTTGCCGGTTCTGCCAAGAGTTGGATCTGGCGGGGACGTCTGTAGGGGCACGGCGCGCCGTGCCCC
>JAMPXI010000109.1 GCA_023701265.1 Desulfuromonadales bacterium
ATCCGCATCGAGCGGTTTTTCCGGCAGGGCGATACCTGGCTGTTCCGGTTCTTTTTCGAGGCCACGGTGAATGGTCAGCCGCTGTTGTCCATGCGCGACGGCTGCGCCGGTTTCTTCAGCCAGCATGAACTGGATGCCGGCAAAGGCATCGTGCGCCCGGCCGTTGATCTGCGCCCCACCGTCGGCATTCGCCCGGCGGACTGGCAGGAACTGGTGCCGCTATCGCGCGAAGGATATGACGCCGCACAACTCGACCGACTCCGGGATGGTGACCTGGCCGGTTGCTTCGGGCCGCTGTTTGCCGGTTTGCCGCTGGTCCGCCCCCTGACCATTCCGGGCGGCCGGATGCGCCTGGTCCACCGCGTCCTGGAAATCGATCCCCTTGGTGGTCGCTGCGGCATCGGCATCATCCGGGCCGAGGCGGAAATTCACCCGGACGACTGGTTCATCACCTGCCATTTCGTGGATGACCGGGTCATGCCCGGCACCCTGATGTATGAATGCTGCATGCACACCCTGCGCATCTACCTGTTGCGGCTGGGGTGGGTGGCGGACAGCGAAGGCTCCGTCTGGGAACCGGTGCCGGGGGTCGCCAGCAAGCTTTGCTGTCGCGGCCAGGTGCTGGAAACGACGAAGGTCGTCACCTACGAGGTCACGATTCGTGAAATCGGCTATCGTCCCGAGCCGTATGTCATCGTCGATGCCCTGATGTATGCCGATGGCAAGCCGATTGTCGAAATTACCAGCATGTCGGCCCGCCTGACCGGCACGACGCGAGAAGAGCTGGAAGCCATGTGGAACCACCGTTCCCTGCGCTGTCCCGGCGAGGGGTTGGCTATCTGCAAGCCGGCCATCTACACCAAGGAACAGATCCTGGCCTACAGCAACGGCCGGCCGTCCGAGGGGTTTGGCGAGCCGTACCGGATTTTCGACAGTGGCCGCAAAATCGCCCGTCTGCCAGGTCCGCCGTTCCAATTCATGGACCGGGTCACCGCCGTTCGCGGCGAGCCGTGGCAGATGACCGCCGGGGCCATGGCCGAGGCCCAGTACGACCTGCCTGCCGACGCCTGGTTTTTTGCCGTCGAACGTCAGGCGCGCATGCCTTTTTCGGTTCTGCTGGAAACTGCCCTGCAGCCCTGTGGCTGGCTGGCCGCCTATGTCGGCTCGGCCCTGACCAGCCCGGTCGACATCTCCTTCCGCAACCTGGGTGGTACTGCGGTGCAGCATCGGCCGGTGACCCGGGACAGCGGCACGCTGACGGCCGTTGCGACCATGAAAAAAGTGGCGACCAGCGGCGGCATGATCATCCAGGAGTTCGATTTCAGCGTGGCGGATCGGCAGGGGGTGCTTTACGAGGGGGAAACCATGTTCGGCTTCTTCTCCAAGGAGGCGCTGGCCAATCAGGTCGGGATTCGTGATGCCAAGCCATACCAGCCGACTGCACTCGAAGTGGAACGGAGCCAAAGCCTGCCCTATCCGGAGGCCGCCCCTTTTCCAGGGAATCAGCTGCGCATGATCGACCGGATCGAGATGTTTGTTGCGGACGGTGGGCCTTACAGCTTAGGTTATATCTGCGGCAGCAAGGTTGTGGACCCCGACGAATGGTTCTTCAAGGCCCATTTTTTTGAGGATCCGGTCACGCCCGGTTCGCTGGGGCTGGAGTCGTTCATCCAGTTGTTGAAATACGCGGTGGTTGAACGCTGGGGGTGGCGGGACGGCGAAGTTCTCGCGGCCGTGGCACTGGGACGCAGACATCGCTGGCTGTATCGTGGCCAGGTCGTGCCGGGCAATAACCGGGTCATGGTTAGTGCCTGGATAACCGCCGTGGATGACCAGCAGCGCACGCTCACCGCGGATGGTTTTCTGGCCGTGGACGGCAAGCTGATTTACCAGATGAACGATTTTACCGTAAGGCTGGAGTCCTTAAGATGAAATACAGCAAAGTTACCATTGAGGCACTTGGTTATGAGATGGCGCCGGTGGTTGTCACCTCAACCGAGCTGGAGGCCCGGCTTGAACCGTTATATCGTTACCTGCGGATCGCGCCTGGGCAGCTTCAGGCCCTGACCGGCATCCGCGAGCGCCGCTGGTGGGAACCGGGCTATCCACTTTCAAACGGCGCCATCGCCGCAGCCAGAAAAGTGCTCCTGTCCACGGGAATTTCTCCTGACGATATCGGTGCCCTGATCTACACCGGAGTCTGCCGGGAGCAGTTCGAGCCGGCCACTGCCTGCCGGGTTGCGGCGAAGCTCGGTATCGGCGGCAAGACCGCCGTATTCGACCTGTCCAATGCCTGTCTTGGCGTACTGAACGGCATCCTTAACGTTGCCAACCGGATCGAACTCGGGCAGATCAAGGCCGGTCTGGTTGTCTCCTGCGAGAGCGCTCGGGAAATCAACGACATCATGATTGCCAGCATGCTTGAAGAGCGGACCATGCAACACTTCGCCTCCTCTCTGGCAACCCTGACCGGAGGCTCCGGAGCCGTGGCAATCCTGTTGACCGACGGATCATTCACCGGTTCCTCCCGGCGCCAACTGCTTGGCGGGATCACCCAGACGGCCCCTGAACATTACCGGCTATGTCACTGGGGTCTGATCCCGGACGGGAAGGGCGGATACGTTCAATCGATGTCGACGGACGGCGTCAATGTCATGAACTACGGGGTTGAGTTGGGGCGCCGTACCTGGGAGGCCTTCTTGCCACAAGTCGGATGGAAGACGGAGGATGTTGACCGGGTCATCTGCCACCAGGTTGGATCCCCCCATCAGAGCGCCATTCTCAACACCCTGGACATCCCGCCGGAAAAGGATTTCACCACCTATGAATTCCTGGGCAACATGGGGACCGTTTCCCTGCCGCTGACAGCCGCCATTGCCGACGAGCGCGATATTCTCAAGGCTGGTGACAAGGTGGCTTTTCTGGGGATCGGCAGTGGCTTGAACTGCCTCATGCTGGGACTGGAATGGTAAGCTACTAGGGGAACGCAACCTTTGCGCGCTAACGGCGTTGGCGCGTCGCCGTCAACCTCGCCGTAGCGATGCTACGACTCGGCCGCCGGCTCATTGCCGCCTGGTTATCATCGCAAATCCTGCGTTTCCGATCAGCTAAACAGCTACGTGTTAACCGGGGAGTATGACTCTGAACCTAACCGCCGAATTGCAGAAACAGTATCCGTTCGATTCCCACCATTTGGAGTTGAACGGCCTGCAATATCACTATCTGGACGAAGGCCAGGGGGAACCGGTGGTGATGGTGCACGGCAACCCGTCCTGGTCGTTCTACTATCGCAACCTGGTCCTGGCGCTGCGCGACCGCTATCGCTGCATCGTGCCGGACCATATCGGCTGTGGCCTGTCGGACAAGCCGGATGACGAGCGCTACGACTACTCCCTGTCACAAAGGGTCGATGACCTGGAACAATTGCTGGAGCAAATGGAGGTCCGCCAGGCGATCACCCTGGTGGTTCACGACTGGGGGGGAATGATCGGCATGGCTTTTGCCGTCCGCCATCCCGAGCGAATCAAGCGTCTGGTCATTCTGAATACCGGCGCCTTCCACCTGCCCAAGTCAAAACCATTCCCCGCCGCCCTGCGGATCTGCCGGGACAGCTTCATCGGCACCCTGCTGGTCCGCGGTTTCAACGCTTTTAGCGTGGCGGCATCCCAGGTTGGCTGCAAGCGCAACCCGATGAATGGCACGTTGCGAGCTCTCTACCAACTCCCCTATGATTCGTGGCGGAACCGCATTGCCACCCTGCGCTTCGTCCAGGATATTCCGCTCGCTCCGGGCGACCGCGCCTTTGAATTGGTCAACGCGGTTGCTGACGGTCTCGAGCAATTTCGCAACCTCCCCATGCTGGTCTGCTGGGGTGAGCTGGATTTTGTTTTCGACCGGCATTTCCTCGACGAGTGGCAGCGGCGCTTTCCAGATGCCGAAATCCACCGTTTCCCGGATTGCGGACACTACATTCTCGAGGACGCCGGCCCGGAGATCATTCCGCTGGTTTCTGCCTTTCTGGACCGGATGAACCCCGCTCGATGACTGGCGCCGACATCGTCAACATCTCCCTGCCGCTCACCGAAATGGCCCGGCTCCAGCCGGAGACCCCCGCAATCATCTTCCCCCAGGAACAGCGCCGCCTGACTTTCCGGGAGCTTGAGCAGGAAAGCCAGCACATTGCTACGGGCTTCGACCGCATCGGCATTGCCCGCGGCATGCGCGTCGCACTGTTGGTTCCGCCCTCTCCAGAGTTGTTTGCCATTACCTTTGCCCTGTTCAAGGTCGGCGCCGTACCGGTCTTCATCGATCCCGGCATCGGCGCGCGCAACATGAAGGGTTGTCTTGCCGATGCCGCGCCCGAAGCGTTTATCGGGATTCCCAAGGCCCATGCCGCACGGCGGATGCTGGGGTGGGGGCGCGCGACCCTGCACATTCTGGTGACGGTTGGCGGTGGACGATTCTGGGGAGGCACGCCGTTTGCGGAATTGCGCCGCCCGGTAACCTCGGACCAGCCGTTCACCCCGGCAGAGACCCGGCGCAACGAGGTGGCCGCCATCCTGTTCACCAGCGGCAGTACCGGGGCGCCCAAGGGGGCCGTCTACACGCATGGTACCTTTGCCGCGCAGGTGGATGCCCTGAGAGAGATGTATGACATCAAGCCAGGGGAGGTCGATCTGCCGACCTTCCCCCTGTTTGCCCTGTTTGCGCCCGCTCTCGGCATGACCGCCTTGATCCCGCGGATGGATTTCACTCGTCCGGGTCGGGTCGATCCCCGCCGGATACTCGGTCCTGCCGCGGAATATGCCGCGACGACCATGTTCGGGTCACCGGCGCTGCTCAACCGGGTCGGTCGGCATGGGGTCGCCAACGGGATCAAACTGCCAAGTCTCAAACGGGTGATCTCCGCCGGGGCGCCGGTCCCGGCATCGGTGCTGGCACGCTTTGCCGCGCTGCTGCCGGACGACGCCGAAATATTTACCCCCTACGGAGCCACCGAGGCGTTGCCGGTCAGCTCGATCGGCAGCCGGGAGATCCTCGGTGAAACCGGGCGGATGACCGGCGAGGGTTTCGGCGTCTGTATCGGCAGGCCGGTGAACAGCATCTCCCTGGCAATCATCCCGATCAGCGATGAGCCGATTGAAATCTGGCGGGAGGAACTGGCACTGCCGACAGGGGAGGTGGGAGAGATTACGGTGCGTGGGCCGCAAGTCAGCACCGTCTATCTGAACCGTCCCGAGGCGAACAGGATGGCCAAGATCGCCGACCCTTCCGGAGAGATCTGGCATCGCATGGGCGATGTGGGTTATCGGGACAGCGCCGGCCGCATCTGGTTTTGCGGCCGCAAGTCCCACCGGGTGGTTACGGAAACCGAGACTCTTTACACCATCCCGGTCGAAGGGGTTTTCAACACCCATCCGGAGGTGTTCCGCACCGCCCTGGTCGGCATCGACGGTACCAGAGGGACCAAGCGCCCGGTCCTCTGCGTCGAGCTTGAAGCAAAGAAAAACCGGAGAGAACTGACACGAATCCGGCAGGAACTGCTGGAACTGGGCAGTAGCCACCCCCATACCAGCGGCATCAGCGAGATTCTCTTCCACCCCGCCTTCCCTGTCGATATCCGTCACAATGCCAAGATCTTCCGTGAACAGTTGGCCGTTTGGGCACAGCGGAGTCTGGTATGAAGGTACTGGTGACCGGCGGCGGCGGTTTTCTCGGTGGGGCAATCGTACAGATGCTGTGCGAGCGTGGCGATGACGTGCGCAGTTTCTCGCGTGGCGAGTACGCTTCGCTCGCGACCATGGGGGTTCAGCAGTTCAGCGGTGACCTGGGTGACAGGGGGGCCGTCGTCAGGGCGGCCCGGGGGTGCGAGCTGGTTTTTCATGTGGCGGCCAAAGCCGGTATCTGGGGAAGTTATCGTGACTTCCATCAGGCAAATGTGGTCGGCACCGAAAATGTTGTTGTCGCCTGCCGGAGCAACGGCATCGGCCGGCTGGTTTACACCAGCTCGCCCAGTGTGGTCTTTGATGGCAGCGATGTGGAAGGGGGCGATGAAACGCTCCCGTATCCTCCCCGTTTTGAGGCCCACTATCCCGCGACCAAGGCCAGGGCCGAGCAGATGGCGCTGGCAGCAAACTCCAGTGAGCTGGCGGTGACCGCGCTGCGTCCCCATCTGATCTGGGGCCCCGGCGACAATCATCTGGTGCCGCGCATCGTCGCCAAGGCGCGTGCCGGCAAGCTGCGCCGCATCGGCACACGCCCGAACCTGGTGGATACGGTGTACATCGACAATGCCGCCCGAGCCCATCTGCGGGCTGCCGACCGGCTTTCTCCCGGCAGTGTTGTGGCGGGCAGGAGCTATTTCATCAGCAACGGCGAGCCGCTGCCGTTGTGGGAGATGGTCAACCGCATTCTTGCCGCCGCCGATCTCCCGCCGGTGACCCGCACCATCTCGCCGCAACTGGCCGTCGCTCTCGGTGGCATCTGCGAAGGCTTGTGGAGTTTGCTCCGGCTGAACGGCGAGCCCCCCATGACCCGCTTTGTCGCCCATGAACTGGCCAGCGCCCACTGGTTTGACATCAGCGCCGCGCGGCGCGATTTTGGCTATCAACCTGAGGTTTCCATTGACGACGGTCTGCTGCGGTTGCGGCACTGGCTGCAGCACTCTCCACGATGAAAACGTCACCCTGGCCGCTCGACAACGAAGTTCACCTGTATGGCCTGACCCTGCCGCACCACCCTTCAGAACTGGCACGGTTGGGAGGCTTGCTGGCGCCTGGCGAAACCGCTCGGGCCGGTTTGCTGAAAAGTGAGCAGATAAAAAAGCGCTATATTACGGGGCGGGGGTTGCTGCGCGAAATCCTGGGTGGATATCTCGGGATGGAAGCAAGAAAGGTGCAGCTGGCGGCGGAAGCGCATGGCAAACCGTTCCTGGCGGACGTCAAGGAAAAGCTCGGTTTCAACCTGGCGCACTCCGGAAACAGCTTCTTGCTGGCGGTTGCCGCCAATCGCGAGGTGGGAGTCGACATTGAGACGATCGCTCCAGGCAAGCCTCTGGAAGAGATGGCCAAGATGGTTTTCTCCCATCATGAGCAGGAGCATTTGTCACGTCTTTCCTCACCCTGCCTGGAGGCAGCCTTTTACCAATGCTGGGTCCGCAAAGAGGCCTGCCTTAAAGCCTGCGGCAGAGGGTTCTCTCTCCCCGGCAACAGTTTTGACATATCCCCTCCTAACGCAAAAACGGGGGTTATGATTGCCTGTTGCAATCAGAAATACCTGCAGGTACTGGATCTTGACGTACCACCCCGGCACTGTGCAGCGTTGGCCGTTGAGTCTTCCCGCGCAGCCGAAATCCCACCTCTTGTGATTCGGATTGATCACCAGCTGTCCTTTAACTAAAGCTTTAGGTGGACAGACCGAGTGGGGCACGTCAGGCGAGTCGATGTCGTCTGCATCCGATCCCGGAACCAGCTTTTATCCCCTTGTTAATCTGACGTTTACAGCCGCAGGTTTTTCGTGTAACGCTTTTGCCCATGCGCCCGCTGTCGGTTACCCTTCTTGCCCTTGTGTTCGCGCTTGCCCTGATGGGGTGCTCAAGCGACAGCCGATTATTAATGAACCTCGCCAAAACCGACACCGATTTCGTAGCCGACGCACATCTTCGCGAAATTAACCACCTGATGCAGAGTTTGCTGGTCAAGCTTTACAAGCGTAACCCTCGGGAACTCCAGAAAGCCTTCGGCATCAGCATCGAACAACGACAGCGGCAGATCTTCTCTACGCATGGGCGCCTGATCTTTTCTGAATTGGACAATCGCCAGGGGACGGATGCGCTGGAACTGGCTTTCGACCCAAAGTTCTCCGGCGACCGGGTGTTTGCCGTGATGGTCGGACTGGCAGGGATGATACGCAGCAGCTACAACTGGCAGGAAGAACAGTTTCTCTTCGATTCTCTCGATCCCCAAAAGCTTTTCGACAGCGCCCGCAATCTGGAAATCCTCGCCTGGCGAATGAGTAACCAGCGTGATGCAACAGGGGAACTGCTGTTGCTGACCAACAGTTGTGAGAACAAGGAGGAAAACCTCAGTTTTGAGCGGCATTATGGCAAGATGATCGCCGTGCAGGATATGTTGGCATTCGTCCTTGCCGGCAAGCTCGACCGGGGGATCAGCCGGGTGGCACAGGGGGCACTGTCCTCGGTGTTGTTCCTGCCGATGGGACTCTAGTGTCCTGTGCGGTTAATTCTATGCCTTCAAATTGCGGTTCTTTCATCCTCTGGCTACGTTGCGGCTCCTCGGCTTAGCCCTACTATGCCTGCGTCACCGCGTCGTGCCAGAGACCGAAATCCCTCACAATTTGTGCGGCGAACTAACCGCACAGGGCACTAGGCAAGGGCCCGAATGCCGAGCGATAAACATTGGGCAAAGATAAAGGCCGCCTTTCGTTTGGGCGGCCTTTATCTTTGCTGACGTGGATGCGGTTTATCGGTAATCGTCAGGCAAGCTGCCCGTCGCCGTCGCTGGTTTTGCCAATCGCGAGGCAGATATTGGCCTGCTCCAGCATATACAGAATAATGCCGGTGGCAAAAACTGCGATGAAATTGGCGGCCAGCGTGTTCGAGAACAGATAGAAACCGTAGAAAGCGCTCCGGTAACCGAGGTGCCGCCACTGCGATACCGGCTGCTCGCCACTGAGCAGATGGATCACCAGCGGAATGAGCACGGTGAAGACATAACCGGCCAGGGCAATGTGCGCCAGGATGGGCGGCGGCGGGCAGCCAAGGATCTGCAGAACGCTTTCCGGGAACGCCTCATAAAGGTTGAAATCCCTGACCAGGAAGGCGATGGCGCTGATTGCCAGAAACAGCTGCAGGCTCGACTGGCTTCGCCGGGAAATGGCACGCAATTCTTCGAGGCCATGTGGACC
>JAMPXI010000110.1 GCA_023701265.1 Desulfuromonadales bacterium
GCTCGGACGGGTTGGGGACCTCGGCCAGGCCGACGTCCTTCATCTCGAAGACCCCGATCTCGTTGGTCGAACCGAAGCGATTCTTGACGGCACGCAGGATCCGGTAGGGGTGGCCGGCATCCCCTTCGAAGTAGAGGACGGTATCGACCATGTGCTCGAGCATGCGCGGCCCGGCGATAGCACCATCCTTGGTGACGTGGCCGACCAGGAAGGTCGCCACCCCCTCCCCCTTGGCCAGTTGCATCAGCTTGCCGGCGCATTCGCGCACCTGGCTGACGCTCCCCGGCGCCGATTCCAGGGCGGTGGTGAAGACGGTCTGGATCGAATCGATGACCAGAAAGGCCGGGCGTAGTTCGCGCACCCTCTCCAAGATTGTTTCCAGGGCGTTCTCGGCGAGGAGAAACAGTTCGCCGCTACCGACCCCGAGCCGTTCGGCGCGCAGCTTGACCTGACGGGCCGACTCTTCGGCGGTCACGTAGAGGACCGGGCCAAGGCGCGCCCAGCACTCGGCGGCCTGCAGCAGCAGGGTGCTCTTGCCGATGCCGGGATCGCCGCCGATCAGGATGAGGGAGCCGGGGACGGTGCCGCCGCCGAGCACCCGGTCGAACTCCCCGTAACCGCTCTGGCGCCGCTCTTCGCCAACCACGCTGACTTCATGCAGGCGCTGCGGCACCGCCCCTCCGGCGGCCGGCGCAACCCGCCCGCCCTTGGATACGGTCACCGTCTCTTCGACCAGGCCGCCCCACTGGCCGCAGTCGGGGCAGCGGCCCAGCCATTTCGGACTCTGCAGGCCGCACTTCTGGCAGGTATAGATGGTTTTCTGTTTCAAAAAGACCTCGGAATTCCAACGAAATTTTGCTATTTTAGGCTGCTGCCGACGGGCTGTCAACGACCGTTGCGCAGCACTTGCCTTCATCATGTTCGCCACCTTAAGATGAAACGATGGCGATTGGAGGAAGCTTTTGTCGCTGACAACGCTGAAATACGGTGAACTGACGATACCGTGCCCGGTCGCGCAGGCCACGGTGCTGACCGCAAAGCTGCCGGCGCCGCTGCCAGATCCGCACTCCGCCATCCGCAAGGCCTTGGCCGCACCGCTCGGCACGCCTGCGCTGGCCGGCATTGTCGCACCTGGCGAACGGGTGGTGATCGTCACCTCGGATGTCACCCGCTATACGGGGAGTGAGCACTACCTGCCGCTGCTGGTCGACGAATTGAACCGTTGCGGCATTGATGATGGTGACATCGACATTGTCATCGGCCTGGGGATTCACCGCCCGCAAACCGTTGCCGAGCACCGCAAGATTCTCGGTGCCCTCCATGGGCGCATCGCCGTTTTCGATCACGACTGCGACGACCCGGCGCAACTGGTCTACCTTGGCCGGACGGCGAGCGGTTTGCCCGTTGAGATCAATCGACGGGTGACCGAAGCCGAGCGGGTGATCGTCACCGGCACCGTCAGCCTGCATTATTTTGCCGGTTTCGGCGGCGGCCGCAAGGGGCTGGTCCCCGGAGTGGCCAGTCGCAAGACCTGCATGGCCACCCATTTTGCCATCTTCAACCCGCCGGAAATCGGCGGCCGGCAACCGGCGGCCCGGCCGGCCAACCTGGACGGCAACCCGGTTCACGAAGCGATCCTGGCCGCCGCCCGGATGATTGGACCGGACTTTCTGCTCAATACCGTGCTGACCCCGGACAAGCGGATTGCCGCGGTCTATTGCGGCGACCTCGAGCAGGCCCATCTGGCCGGCTGCACGCTGGCCAGGGACATGTACACCGTGCCGCTGGCGCGGCCGGCCGATCTGGCCATCGTCTCCTGCGGCGGTCACCCCAAGGACATCAATTTCATCCAGGCGCACAAGGCTCTGGATTACGGGGTCCAGGCCGTCAGGCCGGGGGGCACGGTGATCCTGTTGGCGGCCTGCCCCGACGGCTTCGGCAACCCGACCTTCTTCGACTGGTTCCGCCATCAGGATCTCGCCGAATTTGAAGCGGCCCTGCGAGCCCGTTACGAAATCAACGGCCAGACCGCCTACGCCACTCTCTCCAAAGCCCGCACCTGGCGGGTCATCCTGGTCAGCGGCTTCACTTCGGAACAGACCGCACGGATGGGCATGGAGAAGGCCGCCGATCTTGACCAGGCCCTGCAGATGGCGTATGAACGACTGCCGGCCGGCCCGGAGATCGTAATCATTCCTGATGGCGGCACGGTGCTGCCGGTTATTGAAAAACCGTGACCGGTCACTGGTCACGATTGACGAGGTTCCGACATGCTTGACCCACGCATCATCAACGAACTGAAAGGGATCGTCGGCGCCGGGAACGTCGCCACCGACATGGCGGCCCTGATCTGCTACTCCTACGATGCCACCCAGCAGCAGTTCCTCCCCGAGGTGGTGGTGCATCCGGCCTCGGCCGAGGAGATCAGCCGCATCCTGCGCCTGGCCAACCGGGAGCTGATCCCGGTCTTCCCGCGCGGTGCCGGCAGCGGCTTCTCGGGCGGCTCCCTGCCGACCAAGGGGGGGATCGTCCTGACCACCGAGCGGATGGACCGGATCCTCGCCATCGATCAGGAAAACCTGGTGGCCACCGTCGAGCCGGGAGTGGTCACCGAACAGTTCCAGCAGGCGGTGGAGAAAGTGGGGCTCTTCTACCCACCGGACCCGGCCTCGCTCAAATTCTCCACTCTTGGCGGCAATGTCGCCGAGTGCGCCGGCGGGCCGCGCTGCGTCAAATACGGGGTCACCAAGGACTATATCCTCGGCCTGGAGGTTGTCACCCCCACCGGCGATATCATTGTCACCGGCGGACCGACCATGAAAGGGGTGGTCGGCTACGACCTGACCAAGCTGCTGTGCGGCTCGGAGGGGACGCTGGGGATCATCACCCGGATCGTCATCAAGCTGCTGCCGCTCCCCGAGGCGAAGAAGACCATGCTGGTGCTGTTCGACTCGATTGACGGCGCGGCCAAGGGCGTCTCGGCGATCGTCGGCGCCAAGATCATCCCCACCACCCTGGAATTCATGGACGGCCGCACCCTTGACTGCGTGCGCCAGGCCACCGGCCTGCAGGTGCCGGACGCAGCGCGAGCGGTGCTGATTATCGAAGTCGATGGCGACCGCGAGTTCCTCGACAAGCAGGCGAACAGGATCGCCGAGATCATCGCCCCTCTGGGCGTGGTCGAAACCCGTATCGCCACGACGCCGGAGGAGAGCGAGGCGTTGTGGGCCATCCGCCGGGCGGTCTCGCCGAGTCTGCGCAAGGTCAACCCCGACAAGTTCAACGAGGACATCTGCGTGCCACGCAGCAAGGTGCCGGAGATGATCCGCAAAGTCGACGCGATCTCGGCAAAGTATGGCATTCCCATCGTCAACTTCGGCCATGCCGGCGACGGCAACATCCATGTCAACGTGATGATCGACAAGAAGGTGCCGGGGGAACTGGCGAAAGCGGAACAGGCCATCGAGGAGGTTTTCAAGGGGGCGCTGGAGCTGGGTGGCACGATGAGTGGCGAGCACGGCGTCGGCATCGCCAAGGCCCCTTACATCCCTCTGGAGATCACCCCGCAGACCGCCACCTACATGAAGGCGCTGAAAAAGGCGCTGGATCCCAATAACATTCTCAATCCGGGGAAGATTTTTCTGGATTCCTAACCAGGAAAGGCGAATTCAGAATACAGAAGTCAGAATCCTTCGGCCATGGCCAGCAGCTTTTGGGTTTTGCTTTTCTTCTGAATTCTGGCTCCTGACTCCTGAATTCCCGACTTAACTATGGCCAAACTCAAAGATCTGGAAGAACTTCGCGAAGAGATCGAGCAATGCGTCAAGTGCGGCGCCTGCCGCGCCCATTGCCCGGTGTTCGGTGCCGAGCACCGCGAGGGGCGGGTGGCGCGCGGCAAGATTGCGCTTTCCAAGGCGGTGCTCGACGGGGCGGTCGGCTTTGATGCCAAGGTGGTCGAGGACCTGAGCCAGTGTCTGCTCTGCGGCAGCTGTTGGGCCCAGTGCCCGAACAAGGTGCCGACCGAGGAGATCGTCGCCGCCGCGCGGCGGCGCATCGCCGAGGAACAGGGGCTCTCCAGCTTCGGCAAGGGGGTGGCTGCCGTCATCGGCCGGCCGAAGCTGATGAACCTGCTGGCCAAGACCGGCGGGGCGCTCTCTTCCCTGCTCTTCGAAAAGCTCCCTGAGAACAGCGGTCTGCGCCTGCGCTTTCCCGCCCCCTACCTCGATGCCGGCCGCACCCTGCCGCCGTTGACCAGCAAGCCATTCCGTGAACGGGTTCCCGAAGTGATCGAGGGGGCGCCGGGACAGCCGACCGTCGCCTTCTTCACCGGCTGCGGGATCAACTACATGTACCCGGCCATTGGCGAGGCGTTCGTCAAGGCCCTGCAGTTTCTCGGCGTGACGATCATCATTCCCAAAGACCAGGCCTGCTGCGGCCTGCCGGCGGTCAGTGCCGGCGCTGGCAAAACGGTGGAGCAACTGGCTGAGCAGAACCTGGAGGCGCTCAACCGCCGACCTGTCGATTTCGTGGTCACCGCCTGCGCCTCGTGCAACGCCGGACTGGGAAAGATTTACGCCGACATGGGGCCGGAGTTCGCGGAACTGGCGAAGAAGACCCAGGACATTTTCGTCTTTCTCGCCAGCCACGGCCTGCCGGAGAAACTCGCCGCCCTGCCAAAGCCGACCAGGCGGGTCAAAGTCACCTATCACGACCCGTGTCATCTGCGCACCCGCGGCATCACCAAAGAACCCAGGGAAATTCTCCGGGCACTGCCGCAAGTGGAGTTCGTCGAAATGGAGGCGGCCGGGACCTGTTGCGGGCTGGGAGGAACCTACTCGGTTTATCACTACGAGAACAGCAAGAAGATCGGCGCGAAAAAGGCCGGGTTTGTCGCGGCGAGTGGGGCGGAGTTGGTTGCCACCGACTGCCCGGGCTGCATCATGCAGTTGCAGGACAGCATTAATCACGCCGGCGGCACCCAACGGGTGGTGCACATTCTGGAACTGCTGGCGGAGGCCTTGCCGGAAAGGCCCCTATCGCCCTGACCGGGGTTTCGGTTATACTTGCTGGACAGGCTATGAACCAGGGGCTCCCCCGGAAAGGAGAAGCGCCATGTGGACCAGCACCTACAAGCTTCGCCCGGTTACCCGCTGCAAGGAGGGTTGCCGACGTCAGCCCCCGGGGAAACCCGGGGGCTTTCTCTTGCTCTGAAGATAACCCTCGTTGCCAAACCGTTGGGTGTTGCTATACTCATCATCAATCTGGTTTATTCCGAAACAGGAGGTTTTGATTTATGCTAAGAATGATTGCTCTCACCATCACTGTCATGTTCGTCAGCGCCGGCCTTGCCCTCGCCGTTTCCCCCGGCAAGGTGCTCGAATTCAAGAACAGCTCGATGGGTACTGTAAAGTTCGATGGTGCAGTTCACAAGAAAGCCACCGCCAATTGCAAAGATTGCCATAACGACGGAATGTTCCCGAAGATGAAGCAGGGGACGGTGAAGATCACCATGGAGCAGATTTACGCCGGCAAGCTTTGCGGTGTCTGCCACAACGGCAAGAAGGCCTTCGAAGCCAAGGCCAACTGCCAGCGCTGCCACATCCCCGCGAAGAAGTAGCTTTCCCTGTTAACTGCAAAGCACAAGGCCCGTCGGTTATCCGGCGGGCCTTGTTTTTTTACTCAGCACTCAGCACGCGCTGCTCAGCGCTGCATCCATTAGCCGCCAATTCCCTGCATGCGCCGGTTCGGTGCCGTGAATTCCGGGGAACCGATGGCATGTTTCTCCGGCTTGGCGCAGATCGCGGCGCGCAGCAACTCGACCAGCGCCGCATCATCCCCTCCTCCGCGCAGGACCAGCTTCAAATCGATCTCCTGATTGCCGAACAGACAGCCGCGCACCCGGCCATCGGCGGTCACCCGCAGGCGGTTGCATTCCGGGCAGAAGTGCCCGGAGACCGACGGGATCAACCCCAGGCTGCCGCGTGCGCCGGGAAGGCGGAAGAGTCGCGCCGGACCGGCAGACTTCCGGCGCGGCAGGGGTTCCAGTGCGCCAAGCGACTGCAACTGCCGTTCGACTTCAATCATCGGCACCCTGGCGGTGCTCCCATACTCGAGATCGGGGCTGATCGGCATGAACTCGATGAAACGCACTTCCCAGGGATGATCGAGGGTCAGGCGGGCGAAGTCGACCAGTTCATCATCGTTGATCCCCCTCAGCGGGATGACGTTGACCTTCACCGGATTAAGACCCACCGCCTCGGCGGCGGCAATCCCGGCGAGCACTTGATCCAGTCCTCCGCGACGGGTCAGTGCGGCGAAACGTTCGGAGCGCAGGGTATCAAGACTGACATTGACCCGTTTCAGACCGGCCGCTTTGAGCGGCGCGGCCATCTCGGCCAGGAGCAGGCCGTTGGTCGTCAGCACGACTTTCGGCGTCTCGGGGAGCGCCGTCAGCTGGGCGATGAAATCAACCACACCGCGACGTACCAGCGGTTCGCCTCCGGTCACGCGAATCTTGCGGATGCCGAGTGCCACGCAGCTGCGCGCTACACGCAGCAGTTCCTCGTAGCTGAGAATGTCGCCGTGGGCAAGGGGTGCGACCCCGTCCTCCGGCATGCAATAGCGGCAACGGAGATTACAGCGGTCGGTAATCGACAGCCGGAGATATTCGATGGAACGACCGAACGGGTCTAGCACGAGGGATCCTGGAAGCGACGGGTTTATCTTATATTTATAGCATCAGCAGTACTTGGTCGGCAACTTGACCGGTGGTTGAAAAACGTCACGAGGAAGCCCGGAGGCAAGGAGCACGGAGCGCAGAACCTTCAGACATATCCCTATGGATAGGCGAGGGGGCGAGCACCGCGCAACGCCGCAGACAGGCTCCGCAGTAGTTTTTCAGCCACCGGGCGGGCGGCGTTGCTGGCCGGGGAGGAACTGCTCGAAAGCCTTCTTGTCGATGGCGCAGCGATAGGCTTCCTCGCCGCTGATGTGCCGCGCCTTGAGCAGATCCAGCAGGTGCTGGTCCATCATCTGCATGCCATCCCCCTTGGCGGTTTGCATGATCGAGGGGATCTGGAAGGTTTTCCCCTCGCGGATGAGGTTGGCCACGGCGGCATTGCAGATCAGGATCTCGAGGGCGGCCACCCGCCCCTTGCCATCGGACTTTTTCAGCAATTGCTGGCAGATGACCCCTTTCAGGCTCTCGCCGAGCATGGTGCGCACCTGCTCCTGGGCATCCTTTGGGAAGGCGTCGATAATGCGGTCGATGGTTTTTGGCGCCGAGTTGGTATGCAGGGTACCGAACACCAGGTGGCCGGTTTCGGCTGCGGTCATGGCCAGGGAGATCGTCTCCAGATCGCGCATCTCGCCAACCAGGATGACATCCGGATCCTCGCGCAGGGCGGCCCGCAGAGCGTTGGTAAACGACTGCGAGTGCTCGCCGATCTGGCGTTGGTTGACTAACGAACTTTGATTCTCATGGATGAACTCAAGTGGGTCTTCCAACGTCAGAATATGTTCACGGCGGGTCTTGTTGATCAGATCGATCATCGCCGCCAGGGTGGTCGACTTCCCCGAACCGGTCGGACCGGTGACCAGCACCAGCCCCTTCTTGAGCATGGTCAGCTTGCGAATCCCCTCGGGGAGGCCAAGCTGGTCGGCCGTCAGAATCTTGGTCGGGATGATGCGAAAGACCCCGGCGATGCCACGGTGGGTTTCCAGAACATTGCCGCGGAAGCGGGCGACATCGTCCAGGGCGTAAGCGAAGTCGAGGTCGCGGTTGCTCTCGAACGCGGCCCGCTGCTCCTCGGTAAGGATTTCAAACAGCAAGGCGCGGGCCTGCTGGTCGGTGAGCGGTGGATAATTGAGCTTCTCCATCTCGCCGTGGAGGCGGAGGATCGGCGGAGCACCGCTCGAGATGTGCAGGTCGCTGGCGCCCTGCTGCTTCATCATCCGGAACAGCGAATCGATTTTGGCCATGGTTTCCCCTGTGCGGTCCTGGCTCAAGGGAGCATATCCACCTGGCCGGCGGTCATTCTGGCAGAGCGGTTTACGTGTGTCAAGCCGGCCACTATCCGTCCAGAGACCTTGCCCTAAAGCATTAATCCATGGTAATTACTTGATTATTGACGGATTTCTTAGAGCGGAGCAGTTCATGAGCAAAGCCCTCGGCCTCCTTTCGGGCGGACTTGACAGCAGCCTGGCGGCGATGTGCCTCAAACGCCAGGGAATAGAGGTGACGGCCATTGCCTTTGTCACCCCCTTCTTCGGCGCGGGCAAGGCGCGTCGCGCTGCGGAGATGATCGGCATCCCCTTGTTGGTGCATAACATCGGCGACCTCCACCTGGAAATGGTCAAGCATCCCCGTTACGGCTACGGCAAGAATATGAATCCCTGTATCGATTGCCATGCCATGATGTTCCGCCTTGCCGGCGAGATCATGTTGGAGCAGGGGTTCGACCTGCTTTTTTCCGGCGAGGTGCTCGGCCAGCGACCGATGAGCCAGAATCTCTCGGCACTGCGGGCAGTGGCGAAATATTCCGGCCATCCCGACCGCATTCTGCGCCCGCTGAGCGCAAGGTTGCTGCCGGAAACAAAGATGGAGGAGCAGGGGCTGGTCGACCGGGAACAACTCCTCGACATCCAGGGGCGCACCCGCCGGCGTCAGGAACTGCTGGCCAAGGAGTGGGGGCTGGTCGATTACCCCTCCTCCGGCGGTGGCTGCCTGCTCACCGAGAAGCATTTTTCCGACCGCTTGCGCGACCTGTTCACCTATCAGCCCGAATGCGCCGTGAGCGATGTCGAACTGCTCAAGATCGGCCGCCAGTTCCGCCTTTCGGAGCGCGCCAAACTTGCGCTCGGACGCAACCAGGACGACAACACCGCGCTGGTCGCCGCA
>JAMPXI010000111.1 GCA_023701265.1 Desulfuromonadales bacterium
CCCTACGTGATCCACTGCATGCTGCGCAGCAATATCGTCTACGAGCGCAACGTGTTCGCCTCCCTTGTGCGCACCGACGAACCGTTCGGAGTGTTCATTTGTCAGGAGGAAATTGATCCCGGCCTGGAAGCGTTCGAGATTCGCGCCGGCTACATGGAACGACCCGACATCGAGCAACTGCTCCGTGACAACGGCATCCGCGAAAAGGTGATTTTCTACGGCATCGAGGACATTACAACCAGCAACCTGGCGTGGCGGCTTTTTGCCCTTCTCAAAAAGAACACGCCTAACTTCGTCCAGTTCAACCAACTGCCGGCAAGCAAACTACAAGGGGTTGTGACACGGGTTGAGATGTGAACCGATCAGGAAACCGCTTCCCCGGACGGGTGAAAATGCGCGTGCAGGAACCTGGCGATCGCTTCCGGCAACCCCGGCACTGCCCGCAATTCGTCGAGACTCGCCGTCCGCAACCGGCCGACGCTGCCGAAATGGCGCAGCAGGGTCTTGCGGCGCTGCGGACCGATACCGGGAATGGCGTTCAGCGCCGAAGCCACCTGGTCACGCCCGCGCAGCTTGCGGTGGTAAGTGACAGCAAAACGGTGTGCCTCGTCGCGCAGCCTTTCCAGCAAAAATAGCGCCGGGGAGCCATGGGGCAGGGTCACCGGGTTGCTGCGCCCCGGCAGGAACAGCCGTTCCTCGCTCCGTTCCACCACTTTGCCGCGGACGTTGGCCTTGACCCGGCTTTTGGCAATCCCGGCGACATCGATGGCCTGCGCCAACCCCATTTCCTCAAGGAGGACGCCAACCACCCCCAGTTGCCCCCGCCCGCCGTCGATCAGGATGAAATCGGGCAATGCCTGCTCCGCCAACCCCCGTTTGAGCCGCCGGCCCAACACTTCGCGCAGGGCCGCGTAATCATCCGTGCCGGTGATCGTTTGCAGCCGGAAATGCCGGAATTCCGCCGGCACCGACTCGCCGTTCACGATTACGGCCATGCTGCCGACCGTCGACTTCCCCTGGAGAGTGGAAATATCAAAACACTCCATGCGCTGCGGCAGCCGGGACAAGTGCAGGCGTCGGCGCAGCTCTTCCAGCAGCTCTTCGCGTGCTTCGCGCCGGCTCCCGCGTTCCCGCCAGGCTTCCTCGGCATTGCGCGCCGCCAGGGTGAGCAGTTTGACCCGTTCGCCGCGGCGCGGCACCTGCAGCCGGACCCGACGGCCGCGCCGCTCGCTCAGCCAGTCGGCCAGGGCCGCCTCCCCTTCGATTGGCAACGGCAGCAGCACCTCGTCCGGAATCGGCACATCCCGCCCGTAGTAGCGCAGCAGAAACTCTTCCAGCAGCCGCTCCTCCTCGATCAGCCAATCGAGATTGTAGCTGCGTCGACCGGCCAATCGCCCCTGCCGGATAAACAGCACGGCAATCTCGACCTCGCCGCCGGCGCGATGCAGTCCGATCACATCCTGGTCGGCAGCCCCGTAACGCACCGCCTTCTGCCGTTCGACGGTCTGCTCGATCGCCCGCACCTGATCGCGCAAACGGGCGGCGGCCTCGTAATGAAACGCCGCGGCTTCCTCCGTCATGCGGAGGCGCAGCAGATCGACCACCTCGGCTTCGCGCCCCTCGAGCAGGGCGATGGCCCCCTCAACCAGCCGGAGATAGTCATCCCGGCTGATCTGCCCATGACAAGGTGCGCTGCACTGACCTACCTGGTGAAACAGGCAGGGGCGTGACCGGCGGCGGCAGCGCGCCATCGGGTAGCGCCGCAAAGGGAAGACCCGATGGATTTCCTTGAGAGTGTCGCGCACCGCCGACGCCGAGGTAAACGGCCCGAAGTAGCGGGCACCGTCGGCGCGCACCCGGCGAACGATTTCGAAAGCCGGGAATTCTTCACGCCGGTCAAGGCGCAGGGAGATGAAGGTCTTGTCGTCGCGCAGCTCGATATTGTAGCGCGGCCGATGCTCCTTGATCAGGGTGTTCTCGAGGAGCAGGGCTTCTTTCTCGGTGTCGGTGACGATGGTTTCGACATGGGCCGCCCGCTCGAGCAGGAAGCGGATCTGCGCCCGACCGTTGCGCCCGGCCTTCAGGTAACTGCGCAAGCGCTTGCGCAGATCCTTGGCCTTGCCGACATAAAGGACCGTACCCGCGGCATCCTTCATCAGGTAGACGCCGGGGGCGGAGGGCTGACGGCGGGGGTCAAAACTCAGCACACGAAGTTCCTTGCCACTCGGTAAATTATCGATTACCCTTGATTTTGCCGTTTGCCCGCAGGCAGTTCTGCATGGCTGCCATCTCTAGAGTTACGTTAGCGAACGCCCCCCGGGGAGTCAATGCCCCGGACATCCTTTATCCTGTGACTGAATTCGATTATTTCGCCACCGCCGCCAAAGGGCTGGAAGAAGTTCTGGCAGGGGAGTTGCGCGCCCTGGGTGCCAACGGAGTCTCGCCGGTATCTGGCGGCGTCCACTTCCGCGGCGACCGCGCCGACGGCTACCGCGCCTGTCTCTGGCTGCGCACCGCCAACCGCGTCCTGCAGCCCGTGGGCAACTTTCCGTGTCATTCGCCCGAGCAACTCTACGAGGGGGTTCGCAGCTGCCCCTGGGAAGAATTTCTCACCCCCGAAATGACCCTCGCCCTGGATGCCAGCGTGCGCGATTCGGCTCTGACACACTCCCGCTTTGTGGCCCTCAAGGGGAAGGATGCCATTGTCGACCGTCTGCGCGACCATTACGGACAACGTCCCGACATCGACACCGTCGCCCCCGACCTCCCGGTCAACCTGCATATTCATAAAAACCACTGCACGGTCAGTCTCGATCTGGCCGGCGAAGGGCTGCACCGCCGCGGCTACCGCCTGGAACGGACCGCCGCGCCATTGCGCGAAACCCTCGCCGCCGGCCTGCTGCTGCTCAGCGACTGGGATGGCTCGACCCCGTTCGTCGATCCGATGTGCGGTTCCGGCACCCTGCCGATCGAGGCCGCGTTGATCGCAACCCGAACGGCACCGGGACTCGCACGCACGTTCGCCTTCCAGAAATGGCCGGGGTTCGACGCCCGTAGCTGGCAGGCCTCGCGCGACGAGGCTCACCAACTGCGCCGCCCGGCCGCTGCGTTGATCTTTGGCTCTGACCGCGACCCGCGCGCCCTGGCCGCCGCGCGCGACAATGCCACCCGACAGCCGGCAGCAGGCAGCATCATCTGGGATCGCACCGATTTCTCCAGGGTTGTCCCCCCGCCCAGCGCCGGCACCCTGCTTTGCAACCCCCCCTACGGCGAGCGGCTCAAGGATGACGGCGCGCTCGAAACCCTCTACCGGAGCATGGGCGACACGCTCAAACAACGCTGGACCGGCTGGACGGCCTGGATCCTCACCGGCAACCTCGAAGCCGCCAAACGCATCGGCCTGAAAGCCACCCGGCGCATCCCGCTATGGAACGGTCCACTCGAATGCCGCCTGCTGAAGTACGAACTCTACTGAGCCCCATCCCTGCTTGATTTTCCGCCCGACAAAGCGGATAATTTGGAAATTTTTCATCTCTCAGGTTCTAAAAGTCCGTTCAATAGCGTCGCGAGGAAGGTCGACTGCAAGGCGCACGGAGCGCAGAACCCGAGACATATCCCTAAGGATAGGCGAGGGGGCGAGCACCGCGCAACGCCGCAGGCGGCCTCCGCAGTAGCTAGTGAATGGACTTTTATGAGCCGCCACCTGTTTCGATTCGTCAATAACCTGCAGATCCGCTGGAAACTCCTGGTGGTCGTACTGCCGCTGGTGCTCATCCCGCTGTTTGTGGTCGGCACGGTGGTCGGCTGGATCGCCTACCGCCAGGCACAACTCGGCATTACCCAGGCGAGCATGGCCGACCTCGACCACCTTGCCTATTTTACCGTTGACCTGCTCGATTCCCACTACCGCCAGTTCGAGGTCTACCGCGAGGACAAGAAGCAGACCATTCACCAGGAACTGGCCACGCTTTCCAATCTTGCCTACAACCTGGTCGAAGCCCAGTATCGCCAGCAGCAGACCGGGCAGACCGACCAGACGACGGCCCAGGAGATTGCCCGCCGGACCCTGAAGCGGGTGCAGGTCGGTGAAACCGGTTACATCTACGCCATGACCACCCGCGGTGATTTGAAGGTGCACATCGCCCGCGAGGGGGAAAACGTTTTCGACCAGCGCGACGAAAACGGCCAGTACTTCATTCGGGCCATGTGCCAGGCGGCCAGGACCGCGGCCCCCGGGCAGGTACTCACCATCACCTACCCGTGGCGCAATCCGGAGCTCGATGTCAAGGCCCGCCCGAAAATGGTGGCCTACCGCTACTTTGCCCCGTGGGACTGGATCGTTGCCGCCGGCAGCTATATTGATGAAACCTATGAAGACCCGGCGGTCGAGACCAAGGCTTTTGCCGCACTGAAAGAGCGGCTCAAGGCGAAGAAGGTCGGGAAGACCGGCTACATTTATGCCATGGACCGCAAGGGGACACTGACCATCCACCCCGAGGCGGAGGGGAAGAACATTTACGATTCCCGCGATAGCGACGGGACCGCATTTATCCAGCAGATGTGCGAAAAACGCGAGGGGTGGATCCACTACCCGTGGCAGAACCCCGGCGAAGCCATTCCAAGGCGCAAAATCGTGCGGTATCTATATTACAAACCGTGGGATTGGATCGTGGCGGTCGGTTCCTACGAAGATGAGTTCTACCACGAAACCAACCTGATCAAGGATCGCATTTTCAGAAGCCTCGGATGGATTTCACTCGGTGTCGGCCTGCTCGCCACCCTGTTGGTGTTTCTGGCCGCCAAGGTTCTGTCCGACCCGCTCCGGCACATGACGGCAACGATCCGCGCCATCAAGCGCGGGCAGACCAACCGGCAGATGCAGGTTGACAGCCGTGATGAACTCGGCGAACTGGCGACCGCTTTCAACCGCATGACCACGGTTCTGCAGCGCAACCGCGAGCTTGAAGCATCCCTGGCCCAGCAGGGGAAGATGGCCTCCCTCGGGGTACTCTCCTCGGGGGTGGCGCACGAGATCAACAACCCCCTCGGGGTCATCCTCGGTTATGCCGCCTACCTGGAAAAGAAACTCCCCGAGGACGATCCCAACTATCACTACATTCATGAAATCAAGCGCGAGAGCAAGCGCTGCAAGAAGATCGTGCAGGACCTGCTCAGCTACGCGCGCACCCCGCAGCCCGACCTGGAGCCGACCGACCTCAACCATCTGCTCGACCAGATCGTCGACTTCGCCGCCAACCACACCGACCTCTTCGGCGTGAAGATCGTCCGCCAGTTCGATCCGGAGTTGCCGCCGGTACCAGCCGATGGCGACCAGATTCGCCAGGTGGCGATCAATCTGATCCTCAACGCCGGTTCAGCGATGAATGGCAAAGGGGTGCTCACCGTAAGCACCTCCCGCGAGGACGAATTCATCGTGCTGACCGTCACCGACACCGGCTGCGGCATAACTGAAGAGGATTTGGCCCGTATCTTCGAGCCGTTCTTTACCACCAAGGAACGCGGTACCGGCCTCGGCCTGGCGATTACCAGGCAGTTGATCGAACTCCATCATGGAACGATCCGCATTGCCAGTTCCCCCGGCGAGGGAACCACCGTGACCATCCGGCTACCGCTGACCAGGGAGGATCTCTGATGCCTGCTGCACGCATCATGCTGATTGACAACGAAGCAGGTCTCTGCCGGATGATGGAGGCCGTGCTGCGCGACCAGGGCTACCTGATCAAGTCCTACACCAACCCGGTGCAGGCGGTGGCCGACTTTAGCGCCGGGAATTTCGACCTGATCATCACCGACATCAAGATGCCGGAAATGGATGGGCTGGAAGTACTTCAGCACCTGCGTCGCCGCGATCCGGAGATCCCGGTGATCATGATCACCGCCTTTGCCACCGTGGAGATGTCAATCCAGGCCCTGCGGCGTGGCGCCTACGACATGCTGACCAAACCGTTCGAACCGGATGAACTGATCTACCGGGTGAAGAATGCCCTGCAACATCACGCCCTGGTCGAGGAAAACCGTGAATTGAAGGAGGAATTGACCGGAAAGTTCCGCTTCGACCGGATCATTGGCGCTTCGGCAGAGATCCAGGCGCTGCTGGAGAGGGTCGCCAAAGTGGCGGTGCGCGACACCGGCGTGCTGATCACCGGCGAATCGGGAACCGGCAAGGAACTGATCGCCCAGGCGATTCACCATAACTCGGCGCGCCGCGACCGCAAGTTCGTCGCCGTCAACTGCGGGGCCCTCCCCGAGAACATTCTCGAGAGCGAGTTGTTCGGCTACCGCAAGGGCGCCTTTACCGGCGCCACCGAGAACCGCCAGGGGCTGCTCGAAGCCGCCGATGGCGGCACCCTGTTCCTCGACGAGGTAGGCAACCTGCCGCTCAATGTGCAGAAGACCTTGCTACGCTTCCTGCAGGAGCAGGAGTTCCGGCGCCTGGGCGACACCAACCCGATCAAGGTCAACGTGCGCCTGATTTCGGCCACGAATTCCGACCTGACGGCCGAAGTCACCAAGGGAACGTTCCGCGAGGATCTGTTCTACCGGCTCAATGTCATCAATCTGCACCTGCCGCCGCTACGCGAGCGGCGTGATGATATTCCGCTGTTGGTGGCGCATTTCATCCGCGAACAGAATGACAAGTTCGGCACCAACTGCAAGGGATTGACCCCGGAAGCGAAGGAAGCGGCCTGCGCTTACGCCTGGCCGGGAAACATCCGTCAACTGCGCAATGTGATCGAGGCGGCGATGACCATCGAGAGCGGAGCTTACATCGGCCTGCAAGTCCTTTCCCAGTTTATCGCCACCGACCAGCCCGGACAATTTTCCTCGCAAGCTGATTACGAAGCTGCGTTGGCCCGTTTTGAGACCGAGTATCTGACCCGTTTGCTGCGCAAGCATGGCGGCAACGTCGAAGCGGCCTCGGCGGAGGCCGGCATGAACATGGCCACTGTTTATCGCAAACTGAAAAAGTATGGGATCCGCAAAAAGGACGTTGACTAGACGTTTCCCCTTGAATTGCAGGAATGCGAATTGCGGTTTTGCATTTCTGCAAGAATGCAAATTTACCGCAAAACGCACCTAAATATTTGTTATTGCTGAAGTTATTGAAAACAATCGGCAACCCTCTCCTGTTTCCGTAAATTTCGTGTTTCCTTTCCCGCCGTTTTTTTGCATTTCTGCAATTTTTAATTGCCCATCCAATCCGGAACCGCGGTCGTCTTGTCAACATAACTCATTATTATCATTATGCTTTTAATTTAAGAGCGGTTTTGTCGCTTGATTGGTACGCCGCTTGCTCAAGCAATACAGCGACACTCCTTGTTGAGGAACCCGGCCCGAACGTCCCCACATGAGGGCCGGGTTCCACTGTCCATACGGAGGATGCTATGAATAACCGATCTGTTTGCCCTTATTACGGCTGCGATGAAGAAGTCTGCGATGTCGGCTGCGGTTATATCTCGCCGCACGATGCCAAGATGATCATCAAGTTTTGTTCGGCCCAGTATTGCGACTGCCACAAGTACCATGAACTGGCCGACCGCCTTGGCGAGCGGATGCCGGTCACGGCGAGCATTTCCTCTACCTGGGTCGAGCCTGCGCAGACCGATCCCCGGACAACCCACGTTCCGGCGTTCGGCCTCTTCTGTTTTGGTATTACCGCAGCCCTGTTTGCCCTCAAGCAACTGCCGGTACCGCAACCTGGCATCTATATTCTCAGCCTGGTGATGATCGCCGCCTCACTTGGCCAGATCATCACCGGCCTGACGGCCCTGCGCATCAACCCCCTGCGAGCCTTGGCCTTTACCGGTTTCGGGCTGTTCTGGTTGTCGCTGCTGGCGGTTGAACTGCTGCCGGCCGCCGGTTACGGCAAACTCCCCGGTCCGCTGCCACAGGGTGGCTATCTTGCCATGTGGGGGCTGTTCAGCCTGATCCTCGTCCAGAGCGCCGACAGCCTCACCCGCACCTGCCGACTGGTATTTTCCATGCTGGCACCATTTCTCCTGTTGTTGGCCCTGGCCCACATCACCGGCAGCGTGGCCCTGCAGCATACGGCGGCGGTGCTCGGTTTTGCCTGCAGTCTGCCGGGGCTGCTCTGCGGTATGCGCCAAGGGTGGCAGGAACTGATTAACCTGCTGACACCGGGTCGTGCCCAACAGGCCCAACGGGTTCGCTAAGCAGGCGAACGGCCTGACAACCCACAAGGGATAGCCGCCTGCCGAAACTTGACAGAGACCGGTTTGTCCCGTTAGAATTCCCCAAACGGAATATTGACCCGGCCAAGAGGATCATGAACGCGAAACTCAGTCTTCAAATGACACTGCTCGGTCTCGGCGTCATGGTTTTTTACGCCGGGCTGATTGTTACCGGCCAGGTATCGATGGAGATCCTCCCGCATTATGCGATCTCCGCGGTCATCTTCCTCTGCTCGGGAAGGATCATGCGGCAAATGGCCGCAAAACTCCCGCCCCGTGAGGAAGGGGAGCCAAGCATCTACCGGTTGATCCCCGACTGGTCGATGCGCACGGCCATGCTCAACTGGGTGGCCGCCAGTGTCCTGGTCAGCATCATGGCGGTTTTCCTGGTCAAGCCGGACGGCATGACCTTCACCGAGATGCTGCAGTTCACCGCCGCCGGCATGGATGAGATGCCGACTCCACCGTTGCCGATGCCCTGAGCAGTCCATCGATTCAGACACGAAACGGCC
>JAMPXI010000112.1 GCA_023701265.1 Desulfuromonadales bacterium
AGCCATAACCGAGGGAATTCAGGCGCCGCAGCGAGGCGATGCTGCGCGGATAGACCCCCGGACCGCGTTGAGCGGTAACATTCTCGTCCAGATAGCAGGGGAGTGAAGCGACCAGACGCGCCCGATTGCTTGCCAGGAATTCGGGGGTGTCCACCTGACCGGGCTCGTCGAACACGGTCAGATTGGTGCGAACCTGCACCGGCAGCCCCGCCGCGCGCAATGCAGTGACGAATCGCCGGAAATCGGGGTTCAGCTCAGGCGCCCCACCGGTCAGATCCACCAGTCCGGCCGGTAGGGCCGAGGCCAGACGCAGCACCGCCGCCATAACCGGCCAGGCCATTTGTTCGCTGCGCTCCGGCGACGCTTCGAGATGGCAGTGCCGGCAATGCAGATTGCAGCGCAGACCAAGATTCGCCTGAACGATCACCGCATCAACGCTTCGCAGCGGAACACCCTGCACCTGCCTGATGAACTGGTCAAAACGATTCATTTTTGCATGATCCATCCGGCCCACGTTGAGGCACGACGCTATCCGGTTTATGTCGTCGAATGTTTTGCCAGCAGTTTTTCACCAAGGGATGAACGAACGACCCTTTCGAGCGCGGCCACCACCTGTTGATCGTAGGCCGAACCGCAGCTACGCAGGATTTCCAGGGCCACCTCCGGCGCGCGGGCGCCGCGGTAGGCACGCGGCTCGACCATGGCACAGAAACTGTTGACCGCACCGAGCACCCGCGCCGGCAACATGATGGCATCCCCTTTGAGCCCCTTGGGATAGCCGCTGCCGTCCAGGTTTTCGTTCATCTGCACGACGGTATCGTGGATCGGCAGACCAAAATCGATCCCGTCCAGGACCTTGGCCGCGTGCACGACATGCTGCTCCATCATTTTTTTCTCTTCGGCCGTCAACGCCTCGGACTTGAACAGCAGCGCCCGATCAACAAACAGCTTGCCGATTTGCGAGAGGTTGGCAGCCGTCTCCAGGGTGGCCATATCCAGATTGCCCACATTCAGCACTTTGGCTACTTCCACCGCCAGAGATCCCATCAGGCGCGAGTGACCGGCGAGATAGGGGTCGGTCAGTTCGACGGCACGCACCAATGCCTCGACGGTCTTCTGGGTTGCCTGCTCCTGGCGGCGCTGGGCTTCGACCATTTCGGTGACATCACGGATCACCGAAACGATCCCTGTCAGTCGCCCTTCTCCATCACGCAGCGGTGATTTGGAGAATTGCAGATGATGCCGACGCGACTGCAGATAAACCGTTTCGCTGGCGGTCACCAGGTCGCTGCCGGCCTGCACCTGATTATCGGATTGCTCAAGGCGCCGCGCCGTGTCAAAACCGAAAATCGCTTCGTCGTCGAGCCCGGAAAGTTCTTCCGTGGAGCGCCCCACCGCCTGGGCGAAAGCAGGATTCACATACCGATAGCGCCCCTGCAGATCCTTGAGCCCGATGAAATCGGCAATCGTGCCGTTGATGCGGTCGAGCAGCTGACGCTGGTTCTCGATCCGCTGTGCCATGCTTTCAAAATGTTGCGCCAGCTTGCGGTCTTGATTGCCGACCAGTTTCGTCCAAACCGCACTGAAGGTGACCGTGAATGTCAGGATCAGCAAGGCCGCGATGCTGATCAGCACCCGCCGTTCGCCGCGCAGCCCTTCACGCGACACACCATAGTCAGCCTCGGCAACGATCCACCAGTTCATGCTGGCAGGAACCCCCACCGAGTAGACCTGCTGTTCCCCGGACAGGGAGGTGCGTTCTGCGAACGCCAGCCGCTGTTTTTCGTCGAGAGTCAACGGCACGCCGACCGGACGCAGCTCACCGGGAAGCCAGGGGACGATTTCCTCGAAACCACCCGGCACCCGCTGAACCAGACGGATGCTTTCCCCCTTCTCGATCAGCCGGTTGCCGCCGATCAACTCGCTGATCCGGTCGGAAATCGCCTTGGAGAGATAGAGCACCGCCACCGGTTGGGCGTCCTTGCCGCTCCCGCCGGGGGGGAAGATCGGCAGGTAGCTCTCCAGTACCAGGCCGTGGGCAGTGGATCGCAGGGGCCCGAACTGGTTCTGGCGGGTATCCAGGGCCTTTTTGACCATCTCCGACTGATCGGGGCGCAGCGGCGTGGTCGTGGCGTCGGTGGCGATATACACGGTGCCGTTGCGGTTCACCACCCGACCACCAATAAAACCGGTAATGCGAGTGAACTCTACCAACAGGTTCTGCATCATCGGCAGCTGTGCCGACAGCTGGGACAACTCGTCATTGAGCGGGTGGCCCGGCAGCGGGCCGGCAACGATGCGCGAGACATCATCCTCGACCAGATTGATCTCGGCGGCATACAGGCGAAACAGCTCCGAGCGGATCACCCGATCGGCCTGTTGAAGATTCACCTGGAACAAAGCCTCAATCATCTGGACCTGAGAGGAAGCCAGCAACTCCATACGCTTCTGCAAGCCGGCCACGTATTGCCGCTCGCGCTCCTGCAGCCCCCACGCCACCCAGAGGATGGCACCAATCGCGACCGAGGCGATGATCGCCATCCCGATCCAGAATGCCTTGCGGCGCTGCGCCGGCTTGATGGTGTGAAGCTCCTCCGGGATAACATCGGTTTTTCGGCGAAGTTGCTGCATGGCGATCTCTCCTTGGCGAACCCTAGCGCATCAGGCCGGGTGATACGTGAGCCCACCGGAAATGTTCGTTGACCGAATATTGAGGTTTGTAATGATCATATTTCAGATGCGACAGCACCATATCGGACAGGTTGTCGAGAACATAGTATTCGTCGCCTTGCTTGACTGCCAAAACGGCATGGGCGATGCCGCGGATGGTATCCATCAGCATGACGATCCGCATTTTTTCGACCGGGACGCCCAACTGTTTCAGGGCATAATACTTGGTGATGCTGTAGTCCTCGCAATCCCCCGACAGCCGCAGGAATTCATGCGGCGTCGCCCAATATTCGCTCATACCGTAGTTATCGATGTCGAGGCGGTACGGCCAGCGGTTGAAAAAGGCATTGACTGTTTTCAGCTTTTCGAAGGAAGCCTGCCCCTGCGCTTCGTGAATGATCTTCTGCCAGCTCAAGGCTGCGGCCGAACAGTTGTCCCGTGCCGGGTTGCACTGCGACAGCGCTTCAACCTGGGCCGAGGCCGAGGCCAAGACCCGGGTCCATTGAGGGAGGGCCTTCAGCGAACTTTTGAACTCGTTGCTGCCGAACAGTCCGGTGCCCGGGGGGATCAGCGAAGTGGACACCTCTGCCGCAGCCGCACTGGCGCCGAATCCCCCGACGCCAATCAGCAGACCGAAACCGAGCAGAAGGATCGCCCTCCGCGCCTTGACCATCATTTCCCCCTGGGTCAACGCTCCCGCAAGGCGTTCTGCTTCATCTTCAGGATCGGCTTGAGCAGGTAACTGAGCACCGATTTCTTGCCGGTCAGGATATCGACGCTCGCCATCATCCCCGGGATGATCGGCAGGTTTTCACCCCGATAGTTGAGAGTGCCGGTCTGGGTGCGCAGTTTGACTTTGTAAAAGTGCTCGCCCTTCTCGTCCTCGATGGTATCGGCGCTGATCGCCTCGACAACCCCCTCCATCCCGCCGTAGATGGAGAAATCGTAGGCGGTGATCTTGATCATCGCCTTCTGGCCGGGGCGCAGGAAAGCGATGTCGGCCGGACGCACGCGCGCCTCGACGAAAAGGCGGGATTCATCCAGCGGCACGATCTCCATAATCGGCTCGCCCGGCTTGACCACACCGCCAAGAGTGTTGAGATGGAGCTGCTTCACCGTGCCGCGCACCGGTGAACGGACGTCGGTCCGCGTCACCCGGTCCTCACCGGCGGACATCATCTCGTTCAACGATTTCAGCTCGACCCGCCGGCGGTTGAGTTCATCAAGTGACTGGGCCTTGTACTCGGCCTGGCGCTGGGACATGCGGCGGCGGATTTCCTCGGCCGCCGAACGGGCCCGGGGGATCGCCAGACGCAGGGCATCGATGTCACCCTGCAGGTTGGACAGATCGCGCTCCAGGCTCAAATAGTCGACCCTGGCGTAAACCCCCTGGTCGACCAGCGGCTTGGCGATATCACGCTGCTGGCGCGCCAACTCGAGATTCTTCTCCAGCTGAGCCAGGCGGCTCTGCATCTCGGCAATTTCCTGCTGCTTCTGCTGCTGCTGCGACTGCAGCACACCGAGCTCCGAATGGATCTGCTGCTGGCGCGCCTGGTAGATCGCCGTCTGGTCGCTGGCAATCTGCGGATCGCTTTTTTGCAGGCCCTCCGGAAGAGCGAACGCCCGACCTTCCCCTTCCGCCTCGAGGCGGGCGACTGACGCCTGGTATTCCCGGGCCTTGCCGGAAACATCGCGGAACTGGCTGGCCGCCATGCTGTTGTTGATGCGCACCAGAATGTCCCCTTTTTCGACGAGCTGGTTCTCCTGCACCAGAATTTCCTCGAGGATGCCCCCTTCCAGGTTCTGGATCATCTGCACGCGCTGCGAGGGGATGACCTGTCCCATGCCGCGGGTCACTTCGTCGAGCTTGGTGAACGCCGCCCAGATCAGGAAAATCAATAGCAGGGCCGCGATAATCACGCTCACCAGGTAGGCAAAGGCATGACCACGCCGGTGTATGGCCGCATCCACCTCGCTCATGAAAAAGAGATCCTCTTCCTCACGGAAGAAGCGCAGCCACCCCTTGTAAGCGGCTTCCTTGGCCTTGGTCTTGAGTTTGCCTTGTTCCATGACCGTCTCCGCTTATTGGGCCGCCGCGACCTTGCCGTCGCGCAGCGCTTTGAGAATCTCAACCTTGGGACCGTCGGCAACGACCTTGCCACCATCCATGACGATTACGCGGTCGACCAGTTGCAGCATGCTGGTCCGATGGGTGCACAGCAGCAGGGTCTTCCCCTCGAGCACCGCCCCGAGTCGTTGCCGGAACAGGGCCTCGGCGGCATTGTCCATGGCGCTGGTCGGTTCGTCGAAGATCAGAATATCCGGGTCGAGCAGCAGCGCGCGGGCGATCGCCACGGTCTGACGCTGCCCGCCGGAGAGATTGGCACCGCGCTCGCCAACCTGCCAGTCGAAGCCGGCCGGATGGCCACGGACGAAATCTGTCACCCCGGCCAGGTTCGACGCCCGCAGGATCGTCTGACCATCCGCATACGGGGCTCCAAAGGTGATGTTGTCGCGGATACTGCCGTAGAAAAGTTGCAGATCCTGGCTGACATAGCCGATCCGGTGGCGCAGGTCGGCGACATGCAGCTGGCGCAGGTCGATCCCGCCGAGCCGGACACTCCCTTCCTGAGGCTGGTAGAGGCCGAGACAGAGCCGGCCGATCGTGCTTTTCCCGGAGCCGGTCCGGCCGATGATGCCGACCCGCTCCCCGGCGCGAATACGCAGGGTGACCCCCTGCAAAGCCGGAACCTGCCCGCCGGGGTACTGGAAATTGACCTTCTCCACTTCCAGGGAGGCGACCAGATCCTTGGCACGGATGAACTCTTGACCGAGTGGCCGTTCGTTGGGCAGTTCCATCAACTGTTCCAGCGATTTCAGGGCGGTCCGCGATTGCTGCAGACGGGTCAGCATGGCAGCCACGGCACCGAGCGGGGCCATCGCCCGGCCGACCAGGATGTTGCAGGCGATCAGCCCGCCGAGCGTCAGCGAACCGTTGGCGATCAGGTAAACACCGCCGACGATGATCACCAGTCCGACCAGTTGCGCCGCAGCCTGGGAAAAGGTCATGGAAAAATTGGCCAGGGCCTTGACTCGGGCGAGGGACCGGGCGTTAAGGCCGACCACCTCTTCCCAGCGCTTCTGCACCTGCCCCTCGGCCATGCAGGTCTTGATCGATTCCAGCCCGTTGATCACCTCGAAAAGCAGCGCATTCTTCTGGTTCCCTTCGCGGTAGGCATCGCCGACGACTTGTTGAAACGACCGCTGCAGCGACATGCCGACCAGGATCACCAGAGGGACGGCAATCAGCGGTGCCAGTGCGAGCCAGCCGCCCAGATAGCCGATCACCGTGATAAAGATGAAAATGAAGGGAAGATCGATCAGGGCCATCAGGGTGGTGGAACTGAAAAACTCGCGCAGCGTCTCGAATTCACGCAGGTTGTTGGCCAGAGTGCCGGCCGAATCGGGGCGATGGTCAAAGCGCATGCCGGTCAGCTGCTGCATCAAGCGGCTGGCAATCAGCACGTCGGCGTTCTTCCCTGCCACATCGGCAAAATAGGCCCGCAAGTTGCGCAACAGGAAATCGAAAAGATAAGCGATCATCACCCCGATCGCCAAGGCCCAAAGAGTATCGAAAGCATTGTTCGGCACGACCCGGTCGTACACGTTAAGCACGAATAACGGCCCGGCCAGAGCCAGGAAGTTGATCATCACCGTCGCCAGCAGGACGTGCTTGTAGATCGGGATGAACCGTAGGATGTTACCCCAGAACCAGGCTTTGGTATCGATCTGCTTGAGTTCGCTGGCTCTCCGGTCGAGCCTCCCCTCGGGGCGGACCAGCGCCACGTAACCGGCATACTGTTCCTGCAGTTGAGGCAGCGGCAGGGTGGAGGTTGTTTCCCCCACCTCGGGCAAGATGACTTCAGCCATTCTGTCGTTCAGCCGTGTCAACACACAGGCGTTGTCGTTCTTGAGCAGCAGGATGCAGGGAAATGTCAATGGGGAAATGGCTCGAATCTGCGGCCGGTGATGGATTTTCGCCTGCAGACCGGCCTGTTCTGCTGCCCGCAGGATCGCAGCCAAGGTCGGTCGCTCTTTTCCCTGCGGCATCCCGGCGCGCAGCGCCATGGCCGAAACGGGATGTCCGAGCAGCCCGGCCACAATGGAGAGGCAGCGGACCAGCGGTTGTTCGTAATCGACCATCCCGGCAGGGATGAAGCTTGCCTGGCGGGGCGAAGCAGGAATGGTTTCGTTGGAAGCGCCTGCCGCCAGTGGTCGGGTCGCTGAATTTGGTTCGGACATTTGCCCCCCTGCTGCACAGCCATCTGCCGGAATTATTTACGCAAAAACCAGCCCAATGCTAACCCAACCCGCCAAAAAGGCAATCAAATTTCATCTCAGTGGCTGGTTGGTAATATAACTTTTTAACGATGACCCCGGCAACCTTAAGATTGCATCCCTTTCGGGGGGCAAGACAAGCTGTTGGTTGCATCAATTATATTTGACGATTCTCGCGGGTTGACAGCCGTTTTTCGTAACAATTCACTTGGCAAACAAAAAAAGTTTGCTATAGGATTTAGATACTACTATAAAACTTAAATTCCATTCATTTCCTAGCCGAAAGGTTTGCAAGGTTTGGTATTGGCCATTTGCCTGTAATGTGATCGGCAATCAATGACCTCGTCCGCAAGACGAAAACAGAGGAGGCGACGAAACATGGATAAGCAACGGAACTGGTCTTTCCAGCCCTTTGGGGCGACGTTGGTGACGCTGATGCTTCTCGCGATTCCGCTGGTTGACAGCCAGGATGCCCTGGCGGCGGATCAAACGGTGGGGGTCGGCGACAGTGTTGCCGCCGCGCTGAATTACAATCCCAGGCTGAAGGTGTTGCAGACCAACCATGAAGCCGTCGGCTTTGAGCTTGACCGTGCCAAGGGCGGCTATTTCCCGCGCGTCGACATCTCCGCTGGCTATGGCACCGAGAGCCACAGCGACATAGGAACTCGCGCGAATGACATCGAGCACCGCTTCTACTCGCGCGGCGAAGCGGCCATCCAGATGACGCAACTGCTTTACGATGGCTGGGAGACCGCCAGCCGCGTTGGCGTCGAGGAAGCCAAACTCGAATCCGCCAAATCGCGGGTCTTCGATAATGCCGAGGCGATTGCCCTCGATGCCATCATCGCCCACCTTGAGGTCTACCGGCAGCGCGTCCTCTACGGTCTGGCCGAAAAGAACGTACGCGACCACGAGGAAATCCTCGGCATGCTCGACGACCGGCAGAAAGCCGGCGCCGGCAGCATCGCCGACGTCACCCAGACCCAGGGACGTCTTTCCCGCGCCAAGGCCTCCCTTGCGGAAACCCGCAGCGGTATGAAAGGCGCGGAGGCCAACTACCAGCGCGTGGTCGGCAAG
The DNA here is from genome assembly GCA_023701265.1 of Desulfuromonadales bacterium. Lineage (GTDB taxonomy): Bacteria > Desulfobacterota > Desulfuromonadia > Desulfuromonadales > BM103 > VAUL01. The sequence continues at coordinate 8,086 of JAMPXI010000112.1, forward strand.
CTGGCCGGCGATGTCGAGTACTTCACCGTTCCAGCCAACCTGATGCCGAAGAGTATCGAAGAACTGGTCCAGGCGGTTGAGGCGAACAACCCGAAAGTCAATGCTCTCCAGTACAACGTACAGGAGGCCGAAGAGCGCATCGAACTGAGCAACTCGAACTTCCAACCCAAAGTCAACATCGAACTCAGCTCTACCTATCAGGATCAGGTCGAGAGCGAAACGACCTACGAACACAACAACCAGGCCATGGTGCGCATGCGCTGGAACCTGATCAACGGCTGGTCTGATGTAGCCGACCGCAAGGCCGCCATTGCCCGGAAGTACCAGGCCGCCAACGCCACCGATGATCAACGGGTGCAGGTCGTCGAGGAAGCCATGAAGACCTGGGCATTGCTGCAGTCTGCGAGGGAGCAGGTGGTTGATTTCGGTGATGCTACCAACCAGAACCAAAAAACCCTCGAATCCTACATGAAGCAGTTCACCGTCGGACAACGGACCCTGCTGGACGTGCTCGACGCCCGCAACGAACTGTTCCAGTCGTCCGGGCTGCTGGTCACGGCCAAGGTCAACGAAGTGATC
>JAMPXI010000113.1 GCA_023701265.1 Desulfuromonadales bacterium
GGCTGAAAAGAAGATCGAGCCGAAAATCACGGCTGGGTCGAGGACGCCGACACTCCCCGTGCCTTTGACGAAGCTGGTAAAGATGTTCTGCTCCAGTTGCGGTGCGGCGACGGTGGAGAGAAACAGACCTCCAGCCACGCCGCAGATCCCGCCAAGCAGACCGTATAATCCCGATTCGACCAGAAACAGGGTGAAGATTGTTCGTTGCGTCGCACCCAACGCTTGCAGAATGCCGATCTCGCGTTTGCGTTCGTAGGTTGCGGTGAGCATGGTATTGACGATGCCGAAAGCGGCGGCGAGCACGGCCACCACGGCGATCAGTTGCAGGGTCACGTTGACCGAACCGACGATCGACAGCACCGAGGCCAGCATTTGCTGATCGGAGACCACGCCAAGGCTGACCTGTTCGCGAATCCGTTCGATGGCCATATCGATGGCGGCGACATCGTCGACTTTGACCGCCAGGAAGGAGACGTGCGCGCCGGAGTTGAAGAGCCGCTGTGCCGTAATCAAGGGGAGAAACACCGTAACGTCGTCCTTGCCGCCGGTTGGTGCCAGGATCCCTTTCACCGGCAGTCGCTCGCCACGAATGACGATGCTTCCCCCCGGTTGCAGCCGGAATTGCTCGGCGGCCACGGCGCCGAGCAGCGCCGCCGGTTCGTGGTCGGTTGCGAGGTTGTCACCGGCGGTGAGTTGCCACCCCTTGAACGCACGCATCTTGGCGGGGAGGATGCCGCTGACCGACACCGGCCGGTTATTGATGGCGCTTTTCTCGGCCAACACCGGTACCACCGACATGCCGGGCAAGGCACTGACCTTGGCGTATTCCTCCATGGTGATATTCGACGGCAGAACCTCGCCAGTCAGGATGGAGACCTGCTCATAGGCGCAGGAGCCCTTGGGGGTGACCACCAAATTGGCGCCGAGAGCGTTGGCCTCGCGCATCACCTCCTTCTTCAAGCTGCCGCCGAGGGCGAGGAAGGTCACAAACGCGCTGATGCCGATGGTGATGCCGAGCAGGGTGAAGACAAAGCGCCCGCGTCGGCGGGCCATGTTGTTGAAGACCAGTTTGGGGAGATTCATTTAACCTCCGATCTGGTGTTGGCGCACCACCTTGAGCTCGTTGGCGACGAAGAGATAGCCGCCCTGTACCTGCGTGAAGCTGCCGGTGATCTGGACCTCGTCGCCGACTGCCGGTCGCGGCCCCTGGTACTTGACGGGGAGCAGCAGCTTGTTGCAGTTGGGTGTGGTGCATTGCAGCTCCTTGAGATCCATGATGCCGATGACGCTGGCATCGGCCTGCGAAAAGGCCTTGATCACACCGACGACGGTGATGGTGCCGCTGTAAGCGGCCGGATCGGAGCCGACCTCGTTGACATTCAGGGCCTTGGCCTCGTTGCAGCCGCTGACCAGCAGGGTTGTGGCAAGCGCCAGGGCGGCAACCAGAAGCAACAACCAGACAGGACGTTTCATGGGCGTTATCCTTTCATGGGAAACGAAATTATTTAGTGCCGAAAAGGTGTCCGCGCACGCACAGACGGCCCCAACGGGACGACGGTGCAGAAAGCGTAACTATGGATTGCGGGGATCAGGCGACTTCGGGAGGGTAGTCGATCGTGCGGCACACCCCGCCCCTCAAGGCGGAGGCGGTTTCATGATAGGCAAGGTCGGGCTCAGCGAGCCCTGCAAGCGAAACAGTAAACTCCTGAAGAACGATGCTCAGGCACGAGAGACATTGGCACTCGGGTTCCGCACAACGGTCACCCTCCTCGGCATGGCCAGCCGCTTCGGCGGGACAGCAGGTGTCAGCAGCCGAACTCACGACCAACGTTGCCGAGACGATGCCGCTCTGGGTGCACAAGGCAAGGGAGATGATGGTTATCGCGATAAAGCGCAGCAGGGCAGAAACCATATTGAAATGATAAGCAATGTCGCTATCGAAAGTCAATGCGGACGCTCGGGAATATTCTGGATAGATGTGACCTATTGGAATGCGGTTGTCCCAAAATGCGTGTCGCAGAAAGTTGTGCTAGGCAAAATTCCACTGGCTAGAGTTTCTCCCACCCTCTGAGCAATGAGACACGGCGCTCGAGGCGCCAGCAAGTTAGATTTCAAGAGTTTCTTCCCGGAGCCCATCTTTATCCGACGTGGGGAGCCATATGCTTTTTGTGTATTCGTGAGTGGTAAGGATCATACTGGCGGGTTCCCGGCAAGGAACCCGCCAGTATCGTCAGGTCAATAGCGGTAGGCGACGGTCAGATAGGTAAACGCCCCCGTTTCCGGCACCCTGTATCCGGAACGGAACGGATCCCGCTGATAGGACAAGTGAGTAAAATAATATTTGTCGAAGACGTTGTTCACCCCCGCGGTCACCGTCCACCGCTCCCAGTTCAGGCCGGCCTTGAGATCGGTGACTCCCCAGCCGGCAGTCTCGGTTTCTTCAAGATTGTCGTCGACCCGATCCTGGTCGTCGGCAAAGCGTTCGGTCAACTCGACGAACCAGCGATCGACATCGTAGCGGACTCCGATGTTCCCCGTCAAAGGCGGCATCTCCGCCAACGGTTCATCGGTATCGTCGTTCTCGCCGTGCACGTAGGAGAGGGCCCCGCTCAGATAGAAGTCGCCCGGCAGTGCGACCTGGCCGGACAGCTCCCCGCCCCAAAGGGTCGCGTCGACGTTGCGGTAGCCGCGGGCGAGTTTCCCTCCGGCCGGGGCCGGCAGGCCGGCAATGTCGATGTAGTCCTGCAGGTCGCTGTAGAAGAGGGACAGCTTGGTGAACCAGTCCTCGCCGGTGAGGCGAGCGCCGAGATCGGCTTGGTTGTTGCGGGTCGGCGACAGCTTGGGGTTGCCGAGCCAGTTCGGGTTCGTGCCGGGACGCAGCAGGTTGATGTAAAGCTCCTGGGCGTCGGGAGGGCGCGACCCGGAGCCGAAGCCGGCGAAGAACTCCAGGCTGTCGGCGGCCTTCCAGGTCATCTGTACGTTGCCGCTGACCTCGGTGAAATCGGTATCGTCGTCGAGATCCTGGCCGGGGTAGTAGGGCTGGAACGCCTTGGCCATCCGGGCGGCGTCGAGCTTGCCGGCCTCGGCCGTGGTGTGGTCCAGGCGCACCCCGGCCTTGATGGACCAGGCATCGCCGAGCGGTACGGAATAGGCGGCGAAGACGCCGATGTTGTCGACGTCGACATCGGGGATCATCGGCTGAGGGGTGTAGGGCGCGGCCATGGTGTACATGGCGATTTCATTGACGGCGTCCCAGTTGCGCAGATAGTAGTCGACCCCGGTGTCCAGGGTGCCCGGTCCTACCGCCCAGCTCCCCTTCAGCTTTGCCCCGTAGGTTTCCGTGGTGGCATCGGTCTGCATCGAGTAGTCACGGCGGATGACCGCGGTCGGCAGCGAGCTGACCCGGTAGCCGTCGTGCATGAGATGCTCGACCTCGTTCCACCAGGCCTGGAAGGAGAGCTGCTTGAGTATCGGCCCCAGATCGTCGACAGTGGTTGTCCAGTTGACGCGGTCGGTCCGGTCGTAGTCGGCGTCCATCAGCAGGTACGGGTAAAGGACGTGGTCGGCGTCCTGGTAGGAGTAGCTCAGTTCGGTCCTGGCCTTGTCGGTGATCCGGTAGCCGCCCTTCACCCAGAAGGTGTCAATCGAATAGGCCCGCGAATCGACGTCGTCATCGCGGTAGCGATTGGGACTGATTGCCGGGTAGATGGCGGTGATGCGCTTGCCGTCGCCCGAGCGGGGCGGCAGCGAATACTTGTAGGCGTAGCCGGCGAGCGCATCGAACTGTTCTCCGCCGTAGGAGCCCTTGAGCGAAGCGTTGACCAGGTCGGCGGTGCCGTAGGTCAGGCTGGCACTGAGGCCGGGTCCCTTGTCCGGCTGCCGGGAGACGGCGTTGACCGTCCCGCCAAGGCTCCCCGGGTTCTCTACGTCATAGGGCCCCTTGATCACCTCGATGGCGTCAACCTCGGCGAAATCGAAATGGAAGGACGGCGGATCCATCCGCGACGGGCAGCCGCCGTGGATGCGCACCCCGTCAAGGAAGACGTTGATATCGTCCCCCTGCAGCCCGCGCACGACCACGTCGTTGGCAATGGCCCCCTTGCGGACGATGCTCAATCCTGGCACGGCCTGCAGCGCTTCGCCCATGTCACGGGCAGGGCTCTCACGAACCTCGCGGATCGTCAGGTTTTCCTCGGTCTGTGGCTGCTGCACGCCACGCACGGTGATTTCATCGAGCAGCATGTTCTCGGCCATGGCCGGTCGGTCAACCCCCGTCAGGGCGACCGCCATGACAATCGTTGCTAGTACCGTTCCTTTGGACCACATGAGATATGCCTCCTTCATGATAATTCCGGCTCCCTTGCGGAGCACGGGGCTCGTCAGCGTTGCGAAGATTCCACCGTAAAGAGCACCGGCAGGGTGATCATCGCCGGGGCCGGTGGGGGAGGGAATGGTGCGGCAGCCTGTACCGCGCGCACGGCTTGCTGGTCGAGCAGCGCGCGGCCGGAACCGGCGGCAATTCTCAACCCTTCGATTGAGCCGTCGGCACAGATGGTGAATTCAACCCTGACCTGGCCGGTTAACCCCTGACGCCTGGCCAGCGGTGGATAAATCAACCGCTCCATGACCCGTTCGCGGATGTAGGCAAATTGCTCGCGCAGGTAACGCTGTTCGACGGTTTCCGCCGGCGCCGGCAATGGTTTGACCGCAACGGTATCGACTGCCGTCGAGGGCACAGGTGATTTGTCCTCCTCAACCACGGGGTCTGTCGATGCGTTCACAATTACCTCATCGCCGGTAGTGATCGAAGGATCGGTGCGAACCACCACTGACTTAACATTCTGGTTGGCAAGGAGTCGCTCAGCGGCCAGGGAGGGCGTTGGCCGTTGTCGTCGGGAGGGTTTCGCCGCTGGAGACCTTGCCTCTTGCTCCTGCATTTTGGCGGGGAGCAAGTTTGCTTCGAGCAGGCTGATCCAGACGATTTCCGGCGATTGATTATGCCAGACAGCAAGCATTCCCAGGAGCAGAAGGTGCAGGCAAAGGCTGACGCTCAGCGGGAGGATCCAGTCCGCTGACCTCCACGGCTCTCCAGCAAAGTGTGACTTGTCCGGTTGCGCCACCGCGCCATTCCTTATGCAGCCGCAGCAAATGTCTTGGCGTGCGAGGCTGAATTTGATAGATTGATAACATTGTTGTGTCTGGTAATATGTTCTATAGAGTAATTTAAAAAGAGCTGTCCGCAAGCAATTCCCGCATGACATTTGTGTTTTTATGATAGCAAAACAACACCAGGAGTTGTTATGAAGGGAACGGAACGGCGCCGAGAGTTGCTGGCGTGGCTGGAAGCGAAAGAGAGTTTGTCGCTAGCTGAGATTGTTGCACGCTTCGGCGTGTCGAAAATGACGGCGCATCGCGACTTGGACATCCTTGAAAAACGTCAGGCGCTCAAACGGATCCATGGCGGCGCCATTGCCTCAAAAAAGAGCGAGGGGATCATCCCCACGACAATCGACCCCGCGGCTAGGCGACGTGACGATTGCCTGATCTGTCAGCGCCCGGTCAGCCAACACCTGCTCTACAGCCTGACGACAATCGGCAGTGACCAGCGGCCGTACTGCTGCCCTCATTGCGGGGTCTCGGCGCAACTGGCGAATCCCGAGCAAACAGCCATGGCCATGGCGACCGACTTTCTCACCGGTCGCCCGCATCCGGCACAACACTCCTGGTTTGTGCTTGGCAGCGTGGTCGTCCCCTGCTGTCATCCATCTATGCTGACGTTCGAAGATGAGGCTATGGCCAGACGCTTTCAGACAGGATTTGGAGGGCGACTCGGGCGACTGTCCAATGCTCTTGCCTATCTCCAGGACGAGATGCGTCTGCATCACGAAGGTTCAGGTTGCCCGCACTGCGCTGCCGCGGATGTTTCCAAGGAAAATGAGCAACAGCGGGAAGGGCGCGACCCATGATTCGGGTTGCTGAAATTGATGACGCCAGACAATCCACTTCGGGCTGATTTTCTATCGCCTGATCGATGAGCAACAGCGGCCGAGGCGCTACGCAAGGTTAGATTTCAAGGACCTTTTCCCAGGGCCGATCTTTGTCCAATGCGGGAAGCCAAACGCAACATGGCCGATACCCTTGAGGAAATCGGCCATGTTGTATTTGGGCTTGCGCGGCACCACTTTGCGCTTTTCGTATTTGGATTTCGACAACATAGGAGTTCGAGCCCGCGCTGGTTCCGGCGGAGGTGAACCAATGCTCCGAAATTCGGTTAGCAGGTCTTTGAATTCGTGACTTCCGAGGCACCTGTCATGAAACGGTGAAGTAGAAGGTTGCCCCCTCGCCGGGAACGGCCTCGGCCCAGATTTCACCGCCATGGCGCTTGATGATGCGTTCGACGGTGGTCAGGCCGATGCCGAATCCGGGGAAAGAGCGTGCGCCGGAAAGGCGCTGGAAGGGGCGGAAGAGCTTTTCTGCTTCTGCCATGTCGAAACCGGTGCCATTGTCGGCAACGGCAAAGATCAGGCGGCCATCCTGTTGCTTGGAGTTCAAGGAGATATGCGCGTCTCCTTTCCCCTTGGTGTATTTACAGGCATTGCCAAGCAGGTTCTCCAGTGCCACTTGCAGCAGATGCAAATCTCCGGTGATCTGGAGTCCAGGAGCGATATCGAAGTGCAAGCCCCGGTCGGGTTCAGTTTTGACCAATTCGCTGCAGACATGCTCGGCCAAGGCGCTCAGATCGATATCCTGGAGCTGCAGCTCCTGTCGGGAGATATGGGCCAGGGTCAGCATCGTGGCGATGAGGTCATCCATGCTCTGGCAGGTGCCGAGGATCGTCTGCAGGAAGTATTTCCCCTCTTCTCCCAAGCGTTCTTCCTCGAACCCCTGCAACGCTTCTCCTGCCAAAGTGATGCGCGCCAGATAGGAGCGCAGGTCGTGAGAAAGAGTATAGCTGAAGGCTTCGAGTTCGCGGTTGGCCTCCTGCAGGGATTTTTCCCGTTCACCGAGTTGGTGGGCCATCGAGTCGAAGGTCCTGGCCAAACGACCCAACTCACCGCCTGAAATCTGCTTGGAGACCCTGAAATCGAGGTCACCACTGGCCAGCCGTTGCGAGGCTCGTTTCAGAACCGTGATCCGGTCCACAATCGAACGTTTACCGATGAAGAAAACCGCCAGGAACGAAATCAGAACAAAGAGCAGAAGGGTTGACAAGTTGAAAACCAGCGCTCGATTTGATTCAGCGAGAACTTCCTTTTTCGATATGCCGGCTCTTACGTACATGTAGGGTTTCTGTTCACCGGGCAACCACAATTTGCGAGAGGTTGTAATGCGGTTATCCCCATCCCTGCGGATAAATTCGAAGGTATCTTTGTCCGGGCCAGCTTCCATTTTTTTCAAAGCGTCGGGGGGGATGGGCTTCCCGATGAGAGTGGCAGGGTCTTTCCCCCGGTTTACGATGATGCCGTTATGGTCAACAAGCACATAATTTGCATCTTGAGACAATTGAGCACGTTCAAGGATTTTACGCATGACATCAAGATCAAAACCGACAATGATCACACCGTTGAACTCATTATGGTCAAGCAGAGGATAAGCCATATGGATGGTTGGCTTACTTAATGACTTGCTAATTACGAATTCACCGGATGAAAATTGTTTCGTTTGTTGAGCACTCTTAAAATAGCGCCTATCCGCTACAGGGGTTGACTTATTTACGGGGACCGAAGATGCCCACACGTTACCTTCAGCGTCAGTAACCAGTATGTTGATATATTGTGGGCTTTGTTTATGGATGCCGGCAAGAATAGTTTGCAATTTGTCAACGTCGCGGTTCCTAACCTCAGGAAGCTCTGCCAGCAAAGTGCACAACAGTTTAGCTTCGTTTGTAAGAATCTCCTGTTGCGCGGCCAGACTGTCAGCGAGTCTTTGCGACTCAACAACTGCATGTTGATAGTCATCAGAACGCTTCTTCAGTCCTGAATACACGATTATTCCCAGGGCAGGGAGCGTCAGCAAAACGGCCAATACAATCAGCTGAGTTCGTATGGACAAATTTGAGAATTTAGAATTAGCCAAGCAAATTTCCCTTTGAACGTGCAACGGATTCCACCGTCTTCGACAGTTGGGCTGTTTCGACAGCAAGCCCTCCGGCGCAGTTTCCCCGGAGTTCTCCGGGTTTGTTCTTATCGGAGAGACAATTTTGAATATGCAATCTTTGTCTTATATCACAAAGCGCCTGAAGAATTTCTCACCAGAGGTCGTGCAACCGGTGTCACAAGACGCAAATACCCTGCAATGCGAGAAAACCCGCCCGGTACGCCAGGCGGGTTTTCGTGGTCATGAACCGTGATTTCTCGAGCAAAATTACTGAGGATCTATGCGTAGAGTGAAGGTCCCAGGGACGGAATCCCATTCATCCACAAACAGGTAGTACGTCTGCCCCTGCACCAAGGCTGTTGGCGTGACACATACTTCATCCTGTGCCAAGAGCGAGTCGTCGCAGTAATGTATCCACACATCCGGGTAATCATAGTATGAATTCGTAAGATCCCATGATAAGTCAGAGCCGGTATTCGTCAAGGCAATGCGATAAGGACTGGAGACCGTTGCGGTAAATCTA
>JAMPXI010000114.1 GCA_023701265.1 Desulfuromonadales bacterium
GGCCCGCGGTTGTACGCGCGGCTGCCGCTTCTGCCAGGCCGGCTATCTCTACCGCCCGGTGCGCGAGCGTCAGCCTGACACCTTGCGCCAGCTGATCGATGATGCCTTGCGCCGCTCCGGCTATGACGAGGTTTCACTGCTCTCCCTTTCCACCGGCGACTACACCGCCATTGAGCCGCTGCTGCAGAACCTGATGGGCTGCTATGCCGACCAGAAGGTGGCGGTCTCCCTGCCGAGCCTGCGCGTCGGCTCGCTCACCCCGGCCCTGATGGAGGAGATCAAAAAGGTCCGCAAAACCGGCTTCACCCTCGCCCCCGAGGCGGGGAGCGAACGCCTCCGCCAGGTTATCAACAAGGGGATCACCGAGGACGACCTGCTGGAAACCTCCAAAACCGCCTTCACTCTCGGCTGGCGCATCATCAAGCTCTATTTCATGATGGGACTGCCGACCGAAACCGAGGAGGATCTCGCCGCCCTGGTCGATCTGGCCGCACGGGTCAAGGCAACTGGCCGCGGCACCCAAGGGGGGGCGGACGTTAACGTCTCGGTCTCCAACTTCGTCCCCAAAGCGCACACCCCGTTCCAATGGGACGCGCAACTGAATCGCACGGAAATCCGCGAACGCCAGGATTACCTGCGCGACGCCCTGAAGAAACGCCGCTTGCGCCTGAAGTGGCACGAAGCGGAACTGTCGGTGCTGGAAGGGGTCTTCGCCCGTGGCGACCGGCGGCTGGGCGCCCTGCTGGAACGCGCGGTCGATCTCGGCTGCCGCTTCGACGGCTGGCGCGACCACTTTCGCTGGGACCTCTGGCAGCAGGCCCTGCTTGATACCGGCATCGACCCGGCTTTTTACCTGCGAGCCCGGCAAAGCGGCGAAGTCCTGCCCTGGGACCATCTCGACGCCGGGGTCACCAAAGCCTTCCTGCTGCGCGAACGGCAGAACGCCCTGCTCGGCAAGGCCACGGCCGACTGCCGCTTCGGCGAGTGCAGTGCCTGCGGGGTCTGCGACTTCGAAACGATCCGCACCCGCCTCGCCGACCGCACCCGCCTGCCGGCCGCCATGGAAGCGGTGCAGCCGACCGCCGACGAACTGCCTGCCGATCTGCCCAAGCTGCGGCTGACCGTGCACAAGGGCGAACGCGCGGCAGCACTCAGCCACCTGGAGTTCATGACCGCCATCCAGCGGGCGGTCAAGCGCGCCGGGATCCCGGTGCGCTGGTCGGGCGGCTTCCACCCGGCACCGCGCATCGGCTTCGGCGATGCCCTGCCGCTGGGGGTGTCCAGCGAAACCGAACTGATCGACCTCGACCTTGCCGCCCCTTGCGAGGCCGATGCGGCGATGGCCGCACTGAACCGCGAACTCCCGGCTGGGATTGCCGTCCTGGCGGTACAGCCGATTTCCCGGCGGGCGCCATCGGCCGCGGCCAGCCTGGCGACAGCCGTCTACCGCGTGCCGCTCCCAGCGACCGTTCCCGCCGACCTGTCGGCGCGCATGGAGGCTTTTCTGGCGGCGGAGACGGTCGTGGTCGAACGGATGAAAAAGGGCCGGCCGATCATGATCGATCTGCGCCCCTGGGTTGCCGCGCTGGAGGTGGATAAAACCGCGCTCTGGCTGACCCTCAAGAGCGGCAGCCCGCTGCCGGTCGCTTCGTACCTCCTGGACCTGTCCATAGAGGACGTGCGCGCCCAGGGGGTCTGCAAGACCGCCGTTACCCTGCATGAAGCTGCGGTCGATTGCGAAAGCGGCGCAAGCGGGTAGGATTATTAAACTCAAGGCCATTATCAACGCGGAGGTGTAGGGACACAGAGAAAAGACCAAGGCTTTAGCCGCAGATAAAGGCGGAAACGGCGGATCAATCAGAAAAGCTATCGAACAGGGATAAAGGGGATGAACAGGATAAACCCCAACCAGCATTTTGTCGCAACCCCCTTCAACCCTGGGGAATAGTGGTTTTGCCTGATCCGATTTGATCCGCATTGATCTGCGGCGAAAGCATTTGCTTGAAGGCAGTGCTTTTCTCCGCGTCTCTGCGTCTTTGCGTCAAAATTTTTGATTTCAACTTTGAAGGAGCTGCACCAATGACCAAGGAACTGGTGATCAACACCACGTCGCACGAGACCCGTGTGGCGCTGCTGGAGTCCGGGCACATCGCCGAACTCTACATCGAGCGCAGCCGCGAGCGGAGCATCGTCGGCAACATCTACCGCGGCCGGGTGATCCGCGTCCTGCCGGGGATGCAGGCCGCCTTCGTCGACATCGGCCTCGAAAAGGCCACCTTCCTCTATGTCGCCGACGTCCTCGACGAGATCGAGGCGGTCGAGCAGTTTATCGAGGCCGGGCAGCCCCCCCGTCAACCGGGAGAGGAGAACGGCGACGAACGCCCGCCGCTGCCGCCGATCGAGGAACTGCTCCAAGAAGGGCAGGAAATCGTGGTCCAGGTCGCCAAGGATCCGATCGGCACCAAGGGGGCGCGCATCACTGCGCACATCTCGCTGCCGGGGCGCAACCTGGTGTATATGCCGACCGTCGATCATGTCGGCATCTCGCGGCGCATTGAAAACGAGGATGAGCGCCTGCGCCTGCGTCACCTGGTCGACATCATGCGCCCGGAGGGAACCGGCTTCATCATCCGCACCGCCGCCGAAAGCAAGAGCGCCGACGAACTGAAGGCCGACATGGACTACCTCGTCGCCCTCTGGGAGCAGGTCGACCAGCACTGCATCGGCCGCGGTGCCCCCTGCCTGATCCATTCGGACCTCGACGTCACCAGCAAGGTCCTGCGCGACATCCTTACCGAAGACGTCTCGCGCATCGTGGTCGACAACGCCGAGGAGTACCGCAAGATCCTTGCCTTTCTCGACACCTTCATGCCCGGACAGCAGTTCCGTGTCGACCACTACCAGGAGGACGAACCGATCTTCGACACATTCGGACTGGAGGTCGAGATCGCCCGGGCCCTGGGACGCAAGGTCTGGCTGAAGAGCGGCGGGCACATCATCATCGATCAGGCCGAGGCGCTGACCGCCATCGACGTCAATACCGGGCGCTTTGTCGGCAAGCACAACCTCGAGGACACCATCCTCAAAACCAACCTCGAAGCGGTCAAGGAGATCGCCTTCCAGCTCAGGCTGCGCAATATCGGCGGACTGATCATCATCGATTTCATCGACATGGAGAAGGAGCCACACCGCGAGAAGGTCCACGGCGCCCTGGAGGAGGCCCTCAAGAACGACAAGGCCAAGACCAACATCCTCAAGATCTCCGAACTCGGGCTGGTGGAGATGACCAGGAAAAGGGTGCGCGAGAGCATCGGCCGGATTCTCTGCGAACCATGCCCCTACTGCGAGGGGAAAGGGTCGGTCAAGAGCAAGACCACCATGGTCTACGAGATCTTCCGCGAGTTGCAGCGCGAAATGCGCAACTCGCCCGGCTATCGGATGACGCTGAACGTCCACCCGAATATCGCCTCACTCCTGTACGACGAGGAGCGCGGCGGCATCGAGGAGCTGGAAAAGCGCCACCAGAAACAGATCGCCATCCACGCCCGCCCCGGCTTCCACGTCGAGCAGTTCGAGATCATGGTGGGATAAAAGGAAGAATCCGATGAACAAGCTGTCCTTTCGCCTGACCGCCCTGCTGATCTGCGCACTCCTTTTCGCCGCCTGCCAGCGCGAGGAACCGCCGGTGGTGTCCGCGGTCCAGCCACAGCCACCGGCAGCCGCCCCCGCCGACACCATCGCACCGCCCCCGGCACCCGTCACGGGGAGTCCTGCCACGGCGCCGGCCCCGTCAGCAGCACCGACCATTGAACCGGCAGCGCCCCCTGCCGGCCCGGCAGTTTTCATGGAACGCGGCATCACCCTGATCCGCGGTGAAACACTGGCCGACGCCCTGCCGGTCTGGCGCCGTTTTGCCGCGCAGAAGCCGGCGCTGCTGCTGCTCTCCAACGACCCTGCCCTGCTGCCGCCACCGAATGAACTGCTGCCCCGGACCGCCACCCTGATGGCATCCGGCACGGACGAGGCGTTGCGGGCCGCCGGCAACCCCCAGCAACCGGCACCGCTGTTCCTGCCGGTGATGAGCGTCGACCTGGCCCTGCGCCAGGGGTGGCTGCGGGAGCTGATCTGGGCGTTCCCCCTCCCTGACCCCGCTCAGGAAGTCAAACTGGACAAGCTGCGCGAGCAGATGAGCAACAATCGCCTGATCGACGCCGAAGAAGCGGCCAGCCTGCAACTGGACGGCAAGGTTTTCAGCGGCCGCCTGCGCGGCATGCCGTTCCGGGCCGCGGGCCTGCCCGACCTGCCCAAGCTGGACGGCCCGCTGATCGTTCATATCGATCTGAGCTACCTGCAGAAACTGTACAAGAACGAAATCGCCACCCCCGTCATCCCGCTGGCGGGAAGCGTTTTGCAGCAACTCAAGGAGCGCAGGCTCCCGGTGCTGGCCGTGACTTTTTCCTACAACCACGCCGACGGCAACATTCCGATGAATGTGCGCTTCCTGGGGGATTTCATCAGTGCCCTGACGGAGAAGCCGGAGCGCCTGGGACAACCGCTGCCCAAGCGCTGGGCCGCCCAGAAGGACATCCTCTACCTGGAGAATTTCTTCCAGAAAGACGAAATTCGCAAGCTGGTCGAACAGCAGGCCCAGGATTCGCCGAAGACTGCGTGGGTGTTGTACAACCGCTACCACACGGCGGGGCTGTTCAAGGAGACCGGCCCGGCGCTGGCCAACCTGGCCCACACGGTGGCCCTTGATCGGATGTACGGCCTGGAGTACCTGACCCTGGCCCAGCGGGCCTTCGACAACAAGGCTCCTGATCAGGCTCTGAAGATGATGCGGATGGCTGCCGCGACCTTTCCGGAGGATCCGTTCATCAAGCTGCAGACCGCGCAGTTGGCGATGGAGAACGGGGATAAGGAGACGGCCAGGCAACTGATCAGGGAGCTGCAGAAACTGCCCTGGTCTTCAGTTTATTACCCGGACATGCCGAAATATCTGGAGGGATTTCTGGCGGAGTTGGAGAAGTAGGTTAGCGATAAACTTCGCGCCGGTGCCCGATGCGGAGAACGAGAATAAGGATCACATCGTCCCGGATGTCGCAAATCAACCGATAGTCACCGATCCGGTACTTCCAGAAACCACCGAGCTGGTTTCCGCGCAAAGCTTCCCCGATGGAGCGCGGATCATCAAGTGGCGAGATTCGCTCGCGCAGAACCTTGAGGACGCGCTTCTGCACCGCACGGTCGAGTCTGGCCAGTTCATCGACGGCGGCCGGATCGAACTCAATCCGCCAGGTCAAGCTTGCGCTCCACGTCGTCCAGCGGGATCGACGGGCGATTCTCCTTCAACCGCTCCTGCGCCAGGTACTGATCTTCAAGATCCGCAAGATACTCCACCAACGCTTCGCGCACGTAAAAGGTCTTGGTGCGCCCGGTCTTTTTGGCCAGGGCATCGAGCCGATCTTCAATGTCGTTAGGCAGTCTGATCGCCAGCATCTGTCACCTCCAATCGATATACATGTATAGCATAAGGTTGACCTGTTTCGATGTCAACCTTGATAAGGGACCCTTCCGGAGGTGTCCTCTGACCTGCTCGAACGCTGTCGGATCTTGCCGCCCCGGGGGCCGATGCCCACCGGGGCGTTTTCATGGCTCAGCACCCTGCCTCGCTCAGGATGAGGTATACTTGTGATAATTCATCCGGAGGTGCCTAGATGTTCAGAACGATACGCTACGCTGCCTTGATCTCGCTCAGCCTGCTCGTCTCTGTGCCCACATCCGCCTTCAGCGCCGAGCGCCCGCCGGCCGACTATGTTGACCCGGTCACCGACATGGAGTTCATGGCCATTCCCGGCAGTACGTTTGTCATGGGGGACAAGGAAGATGAACGTTCACAACCTCAACATGAAGTAACGATCAAGCCGTTCCTGTTTGGCCGCTTCGAAGTCACCTTCGAGCAGTACGCCAAATTCTGTTCCAGCACCGGGCGACCGATCCCTTCTGACAGTGGCTGGGGGATGGCCGATCGGCCGGTGATCAACGTGTCGTGGCAGGATGCGGTCGATTTTACCAAGTGGCTTTCGGGGAAAAGCGGCAAAACCTTCCGACTCCCCAGCGAAGCGGAATGGGAGTTCGCGGCGCGCGGCGGGGCGACGACCAAATTCCCCTGGGGGGACGAGATCGGCAGGAACATAGCCAACTGCAAGGAGTGCGGCAGTGAATGGGACGACCGGATGACCGCCCCGGTCGGCTCATTCGCTCCGAATGGCTACGGCCTTTACGACATGACCGGCAACGTCTACGAATGGTGCCTGGATGCGCGCCATGACAGCTATCTAGGGGCGCCTGCGGATGGCTCGGTCTGGGGTCAGAACGGCAAATCGAACGATATGATCATCCGCGGCGGTGCCTGGAATCAGCCGGTCAAGGAATTGACCATCACCAGGCGCTGCTGGGACCGGGCTGATAGAAAAAAAAATGAGTACGGCTTTCGTGTCCTGCTGAAACAAGAATAAGATGTTTTTTACATTTCTCTACCCACTCCATGAGGGCAGCAAGGACTTCCGAGGAATAGGTGGCAGACCAGGGATACGCGAATTCTCCGGGCAGAAAACCTTCCCAGGACACTCTCCCCTTTCTTCTCCAGCACCTTGACCATTGCCGAACCGATCAATGGATCAGGGAGGGGAGAATCCCGGCCGGGTTCGAGTCGACCGCCGGTGCCTCCCTCTAAGCTAAAAAAAAAAGCCCCTGCCGGAGTACTCCGGCAGGGGCTTTGGCATTTACCTTGAGCGTATTACCAAGGCGTCAGGTTATTCCAGCCGATCTCGTTGGCACTGCCGTTCTCCTTCTTGGTGTCTGTACTCTGGACGTACCGATGGCAGTTCTGCGCCGTCGAGGAATAAGAGATCTCGTCGGCCAGGTGACTGTCGGCAGCGGCCCAGCTCTGCGGCACGCCGGCGGCAATGGGCGCCGGGGTCTGGTCGTCCCAGGTGTTGTGCTTGATATCGAGACAGTTTGTGACCATCAGCCGCGGCAGGCGCGAGGCATGCGGGCTGTGGCACTTGGAGCAGGGGAAATTGTGGAAGTTCGCCTGATAAACGGCGCCGGCGGTAATGGTGGTGACCGCCCCAGCCGGATAGCTGATGGCCCCAGGCGGGCTCGTAGGTGCATCGTTGGGGAGGATACCATCCTCCGTCCACCCATCAGTGCGGTTATTGCGCAGACCGCCGATGGAGGTGCCATTGCGGCCGGCGGTCACCCCGTTGTAGCTCATGTAGCCCCGGGCCCAGGAGTTGGTCCCGCCGCGGCGGGTATCGGAGAAGATGTCGGTGCCGCCGGTGCCGCCGGTGAAGCCGGAAACCGCCCCCTTGTGGCCGTTGGTGGTAAAGCCCGCCCAGGCGCTCGCCTCCAGGCCTGCCTGGGTATGGCAATTGGCGCACAGGCCGGCATAACCGGTTGCCCCGGCATAGGTGGCGTTGGCAAAGGTGGCATTGTTCTGTTCGATCTGCCAGCCGCCGTAGCCGTTGGCAGCAGTACCGTCGATGCCGCGCGGCACGCTGCCGCGGTTGCTCGTATAGACCACACCTTTTAGTGGCGCGCCGTCCTCCTTGAACGGGTTGGAGGTCCAAGAGCCGCGCAGGTAGGGCTGGCCAGCCGGGGTAAAGCCGTTGTTGCCGAGACGGTGGACGTCATGGCAGGAGGAGCAGCCGATGGTCGCCACGTCGCCAGCAATGTGCGCCGTATCGATGGCAGGGTTCACTGCCATTGACGACACCGCCTGATGGAACGAGTTGATCGGGCCGGTTTTATAGACAAAGTTGGCACTGGTCCAAGTAGCGCCGAACCAGTTGCGCTGGTTGAGGCTACCGGTGGTGTAAACTCCTTGCGTGGGCCCAAATTCCTTGATAGCGGTCGGCAGAGACGGCACGGTGACATCCCAGTGGCAGCCCCAGCAAATCTCCGCCTCTGTGGCTTCAGTGCCGGCTATCTTTCTGAGGTGGATCACATAGCTGCCATTGGTGGTGCCATCATAAGCAGTCGTCCCCATGGTCCGGTTGTCCCAAACGACAGCTATCGTTCCGGTAGCCTCTCCGGAATGATCGGTCCCGGCGAAATGGCAGACTGCGCAATGATTGCCCCCGGCGGCGTAAGTTGCACCAGTGCCATCGGGATCGGTATGTGAACTGGTCGGGCCAACCTTCTTGGCGCCAGTGCCACTGCCATTGTGGCATCCGGTACAGCTCGTCGTGACCTCGAGAGTGCCGTTGATGTGATTGGCCGTATTGGTGATGGTGGCATTGCCGTTGGTCATGGTTGCGGTATGGCAGCTGCCGCACTGAGTACCCAAGGTCACGCC
>JAMPXI010000115.1 GCA_023701265.1 Desulfuromonadales bacterium
CCCTGGTCGATGATCGTGATCTGAACGTCCACTTCGTTGTCGCGCCCCTGCAGTGTAACAGTACCGCCTTCCGGCGAAAAACGACAGGCATTGGCTGCCAGTTGACGAAATACCTGATTCAATTCACGGCGGTTGCCGAAGACCATCAAATCCCCCGGGCAATCGATTGACAGAGTATGCTTGTCGGTACATTCCCGGTTGCTGGCGGCGGCCTGTTCCAGAAGGCCGCGCACGGCAATCGATTCATAGTCAACCCGAGCTCGGTCGGTTTTCAGTCGCCGGACTTCAAGGAAGGTCTGGATCAGGTCCTGCATCTTCTCTGCTTCACGGAAGATGGTCTCGACATGATGGCGTACCGGTTGGGACAGGGAGGGCTCATCAAGGAGCAGTTCGGAGAAGCCGGTGATGGCGGTCAGCGGTGTGCGCATCTCATGACTGACCGTGGCCAGCAGTTCTTCCCTGGTTCTTTCCAATTCCTTGCGCTCGGTGACGTCGAGGGCAATCTCCATGCGCACCAGTCTGCCGTCTGGCCAGCGCACGGCCTTGTCCAGACACTGGTACCAGCGGCCGTCCCGGGTGTTGCGGAATTCCCAGGTGATCGCCGGGCCGGGCTGCCCATCCTTCAGAAGCAGCGGGTTTGAACAGAAACCGCAGGCCTGCTGCTGCCCCTGTTGAAGATAGTCGTAACACGTCTGCTTTTGCCACTGATCACCAAAACGTCTGCTGGCGAAACCGTTGACATAAAGCAGTTCGTAGGTCTGCATATCTGCCACGTAGACTATGGCGGGCACCGAATCGAACAGCACGGCCAACTCGTCAAAGGCTTCTTGCTGCAGTTTCAGGCTGCGGCGCAGGTACGTGAACAGCAGCCCCCCGGTCATGACGACGAACATCCACCCTTTGGCCGTCTGCCAGCGTGACAGTTCGACGGGGTCTCTGACCAACTGCTCCAGGAACTGGTCGGAGAAGGCAATCCATAGACCGGCGGCGATCATATAGACCATGGCCACCTTGCAGGCAGTCGTCAGACGGGGACGGGGTTGAGGGCGGTTCTCAGGCATGATTTGATTATTATAACCGCTCATCATGGAAGTCGGCAGCATTTTCCGCGCTGACGGCAAATTCCATCGTCAGATTCAGCCCGGTAGCAGCGAGGATTTCTGTCAACGGTGGCGGCAGGGGACACGCCACCCGGCGGAGTTCGTCCGTATCGAGCGAGGGGAAGCACAGTCGGTGACAATGCAGGAACGGATGTTCAAGCCCCGGCCGGGCCGGCCCGCCGTAGCGTCGGTCGCCGACGATTGGCCAGCCGGCGTTGGCCAATTGCCGGCGCGCCTGGTGCGGGCGCCCGGTGAGCAGGTCGAGTTCGAGCAGGCAGAAGGCACCGGCTGCGGATAGAAGCCGATACCTGGTCAGGGACGGTTTCAAGACCCCGCCTTCGGGAACCGGAGTGGTCAATTCACCCCGAGTGGGGGCCTCGCCGGCAACGAGTGCCAGGTATCCCTTGCTGATCCTTCCCGCCATCAGCAGTCGCCCATATTGGCCAGTCGCCGGGCGGCCCTTGCCGAACAGGACCGGCCCGGAGGTGCCGATGTCCAGGCGGTGGACCGGCGCCGCCCGGTAAGGGGCGCGGCGCAAATCGAGAAAATGGGCTGCCCGACTGGTCAGGTTGTCATCATGGCCGACCGCCTGGTGCACCGCCAGTCCGGCCGGTTTGTAAATCACCAGGGCATGCTGGTCTTCATAGAGTATGGTCTGTGGAGGGATGCCGCACAACCCGACCAGCTCTGCAAGGCGCGTGCTGGGAAGGATGGTCAGCAGCGTTCCGCTGGCGACGACTTCGTCCGCAGCCAGGGCCCGGTCGCCGTAACGAACCCTCCCCTTGCGGACAAGCTGATGCAGGAATGCGCGTGGCGCCGCCGGGAGGCGCAGAGCCAGGGCATCCAGCAGCAGGTGCCCCCCTTCGAAATTGCTGACTTGCCATGATTGCATGATTACTCTAAATCATAGTCGCTCCCATGGCTTCCGGCAATCCTTTCCAATCGTCAGCCGACGCCAGCAAACTTTCTTTACAGTCGACAGATCGGCTTGCTATCATGCGCGGTCATCTGCTCCGGCAGGCGGTCTTTCTCGCAACGTTTATCCGCCTGCTGTCATTCGACTAAACTGAATGATGTACTCACCCATCGCCGACCCATGAAACTCAAACGCATCGAAATTACCGGATTCAAGTCGTTTATCGAGCGCACCGCATTGGTGTTCGACGCCGGAGTATCCGGGATCGTCGGTCCCAACGGCTGCGGCAAGAGCAACGTCGTCGATGCGATCCGCTGGGTGATGGGGGAACAGAATGCCCGCAATCTGCGCGGTCGGGCGATGGAGGATATCATATTCGGTGGCAGTGAGAGCCGCCGGCCGCTGGGGATGGCGGAAGTTTCGCTGGTGCTTGACAATACCTCCGGTCTGGCTCCGGCAGCGTTCCGCGACTATGCCGAAATTCAGGTAACGCGCCGCCTGTTCCGCAACGGCGACAGCGAATACCTGCTCAACCGCACCCCCTGCCGCCTGCTCGACATCACCGAACTGTTCATGGATACCGGCGTTGGTACCCGGGCCTACTCGATCATCGAGCAAGGGAAGATCGGCCTGATCATTAACGCCAAGCCGGAAGAGCGGCGGTCGATTATCGAGGAAGCCGCGGGTGTCACCAAGTTCAAGGCGCGCAAAAAGGCCGCCCTGCGCAAGATCGAAGCAACCCGGCAGAACCTGCTGCGGCTGGGGGATATCATCGCCGAGGTTCGTCGGCAGATGACCAGCCTCAAGCGCCAGGCCCAACGCGCCGAACGCTTTCGCGAGCACCGCGAGGAACTACGCGGGATCGAACTGCAGTTTGCCTTGCGACAATACGCGGACTTCGCCACCCGCACCGAAACCCTTGGCACATCACTCCGCTTGCAGGAAAGCGGAGCCGCCGTCCTCGAAGCCGAAGTGTCCCGAGCGGAACTCGAACTTGACCAGGTGCGCCTCGAGCACGTCGAACGCGAGAAGCAGACCGCCGCCGGCCAGGAGAAGGTCTTCCATCTGGGGAGCGACATCCAGAAACTCGAGGGACGGTTGGAGCTGACCGTTCGGGAGATTGAAACTCTCGAACGCGAACGCCAGCGCCTGAGTGCTGAGCAGGCGGATGTGGCGACGCGCCTGGCCGCCGGTGAGCAGGAGTCGGTCGCTCTGGAAGCCGGCAAGGTCGACCGCCTGCGCGACCTGGAGCGGGAAGCTGCACAACTGGCCGAGGCCGAACTGCGCCAGGCCGAGCTGTCATCCAGGGAAACGGCCTTCAACCAACAGCTCGAGGAAGCGCGCAACCGGCTTTATCACCTGCTCACCCACCTGACCCGGTTGACCAGTCAACAGGAAGAGTCAGCCAGGCGTCTGCAGGCGCTCGCCGACCTGACTCAGCGCAACCGCCAGGATGCGCTCGCCGTGCGTGATCAGTTCGAGTCCAGCCAGGCGCGTTCCCTGGCAATGACCGACCAGCTCGTCGGGCTCAAGGGAAGCCGGGACCATCTGCAGACGGAGCGTGTCAGGTTGCAGGAGGATTTGGCCAGTCTGCGCCGACAGACCGAGGAGGCAGAAAACCTGCTGTTGGTCCGGCGGGAAGAACTCAGTCGCCATCGGTCACGCCTGGAGTCGCTCGAGCAGTTGGAGCGCAACCTGGACGGTTATGGCCGCGGGGTGCGGACGTTGCTGGCTGATGCCGCTCAGCGTGGCCGGGTACGCGGGCTCCTCGCCGATGCTCTCGATGTCCCGGCCGAATACGAGGTGGCGGTTGAAGCCGCGCTTGGCGAGCGGCTTCAAACCCTGCTGACCGGCTCGGTGGCGGATGCCCGGCTCGCTCTCGACTTCCTGCGGCAGGGAGAGGGGCGCTGCACCTTTCTGCTGCCGGAGTTTCCGACGCCGCCGCGGCCGGCCTTTGCGGCCGGCCGGAGTTTGGCCGGACTGGTCGCGCCGCGCGCCGAAGACGGCGAATTGGTGTGTGCCCTGCTCGGAGGAACTTATCTGGTTGATGATCTCTCGACGTATTTCCGGGCCGGGCTGCCGGATGGAGTGACGCTGGTCACCGCAGAGGGGGACCTGCTGACCCATCTTGGCGAATTGACGGGGGGCGGCAAGCGCACCCTTGACCAGGGCCTGCTGCACAAAAAGCGCGAGATGAAGGAGCTGGCGGCCCAGGTGCGTCGGTTGGACAAAGAGGTCGGCGATCTGCAAACGCGGCGCGAACAGCTGCGCCGTGATGCCCTGGCGGCGGAAGAGGGTCTGCGCGCCGCCGAAGGTGCCTTGCATCAGCAGGAAATCCGCCTGCTCGATCATCAGAAGGACCAGACCGGGTTGCAGCAGGAGTTGCAGCGCCTGCAGGAACGCCTGGAAGTGTTGAGCTTTGAGGAAGACCAACTGCATGAAGAGGAAGAAAGCCTGCTGCGTTCCCGCCAGGAGGCGGAAGCCGGCCGGACGGCCGGTGAGAGCGACCGGGTGATTCAGGAAGCCGGTTTGGCTGAATTGCAGGCAGCGGCCCAGGAACTGCGCGGCCAGATGGAAACCGTGCGCCAGCTGGTGACCAGCCGCAAGGTGATCCTGGCCGGTCTGCAGGAGCGTGAAGAGAGCAGCCGGACCCATGCGGAGCGGTTGCAGCGTCTGGCCGAAGAACTGGCGGCCCGCCGTGAAGGCTTGTCCCGCGAGTTCGTCGCTGCTGGTGAGCGGCAGACTGCATTGCACGGCGAAGTGCAGGGCCTGCGCCAGGAGTTGGAGCGGCTGTTGACCGGACACCGCGAGGCGGAGGCGGCGCTTGGTCAGTTGCGCGAACGCTTCGAGGAAACCCGCCAGGCGATCGACCAGCGCGAAGCGGCACTCAAGGAACAACGCGCCCGGGCAGCGCGTGCCCGGGAGGAACTTGCCGCCCGGCAGTTGTCCAGCCGCGAACTGGAACTGGAGCGCGAACATCTGCGCCAGACCTTCCTGGAGCGCTACCGGATCGATCTGGATGATGAAGCGGCGCGTGGCTTCATCGAGCCGGAGTTCGATCCAACTGCGGCCGGTGGGCGCCGTGAGGCCCTGCAGCGGAAGATCGATGAAATCGGCGAAGTAAACCTGACCGCCATCGACGAATTTCGCGAGATGGAGGAGCGGCATACGTTCCTGGCCACTCAGCAGGATGACCTGCAGCGCTCGCTCGATGGCCTGCAGGCGGCCATTACCAAAATCAACCGCACCACGCGCCGCCGCTTCCGCGAAACCTTCGACCAGGTCAATGCTCGCTTCAGGGAGGTCTTCCCGCGGCTGTTCAACGGCGGGCAGGCGGAATTGCGGCTGACCGACGAAGAAGATCTGCTGGAGACCGGCATCGACATCGTTGCCCAGCCCCCGGGAAAGAAGCTTCAGAACGTGTCGCTCTTTTCCGGCGGGGAAAAAGCGCTGACCGCAGTGGCACTGATTTTTGCCATCTTCCTGATCAAGCCATCGCCTTTCTGTCTGCTCGATGAGGTCGATGCGCCGCTGGACGACGCCAATATCGGCCGCTTCAACGAGCTGGTTGCGGAGATGAGTGCCCTGTCGCAGTTCATTATCATCACCCACAACAAGCGGACCATGGAGATCGCCGATACCCTCTACGGCATCACCATGGAGGAACCCGGTGTCTCCAAACTGGTTTCCGTGCGTATGAGCGAGGTCGCCTGACCATGTCGTTCAGGGAGCTGCTCGGACAACTGGTTGCCAGCGTCCCCGGCGCGCAGGGGGCGATCCTCGCCGACTGGGAAGGCGAGGCGGTTGATCAGGTCGGACTGATCGACGACTACGACTTGAAGATCATCGGCGCACACAAAGGGGTCATCCTGCACAACATGCGCGAAGTGGTCGCGCGGCTTGGCGACGACCAGTTGAGCGAGATCGTCATCACCACGACCCAGGCACAGACCCTGGTGTTGCCGGTAACCAACGACTATTTCCTGGTGTTGACGCTCGACCGCTCCGATTCTCTCGGCCGGGCTCTGTTCGAAGGGCGCCGCTGTGCACAGGCGCTGCAGAGGGAGATCGTCTGACCCATGTCTCTGTTGACCTTGTTGATCGCCTTTTCCGCCCTGACGCTGGTGCTTGTGGCCATCCTTGGTTGCTACCTGCGCTGGCGGGTGGCCGAGGGCCAACGAACAGCTCGGGAGCAGGTTGGAGATGCACCGCCGCCTGCGCTGAAAGAGGAGGAGTAGACATGGCCATTGGTCTGTTCGGGCGTTTACGCGAGGGGTTGGCCAAGACCAGGGAAACGCTGATTGGCAAGGTCGAAGCCCTGTTCCAGGGACATCCAAAAATCGACGAGGGTTTTCTCGAATCGCTTGAAGAAATCCTGCTTGGTGCCGACTTCGGCATGCCGGTGACCCAGGATTTGATCACGGCCCTTCGCCGCCGCCTGAAGACGGAGCGGGATCCCGATCTTGGGCGTCTACGGGAGATCATGGCCGAGGAGATCGGGGCTCGGCTCCAGTCCGATCGACCTTGGGCGTTGCCGACGCAACGTCCCTGCGTGATCATGCTGGTTGGTGTCAACGGCGTTGGCAAGACCACAACCATCGGCAAGTTGGCGGCACAGTTTGTCGGCGAGGGGAAGCGGGTGGTCATCGGTGCGGGGGATACCTTTCGCGCCGCTGCTGCCGAGCAGCTTCAGATCTGGGGCGAACGTGCCGGCGCAGAGGTCATCCGCCACGCTGAGGGAGCTGATCCCGGCGCCGTGGCCTTCGATGCGGCCCGTGCTGCCGTGGCGCGTGGTGCTGATGTGCTGTTGCTGGACACGGCCGGCCGTCTGCACACCAAGGTCAACCTGATGGAGGAGTTGAAGAAGGTGCGACGGGTGCTGGCGCGCGAAATCCCTGGGGCCCCCCACGAGACATGGCTGGTCCTGGATGCCACCACCGGGCAGAACGCTTTGGCCCAGGCCCGAACCTTCTGTGCGGCGGTCGAAGCGACAGGGCTTGTACTCACCAAGCTTGACGGGACAGCCAAAGGCGGGATCGTGGTAGCAATCGGCACCGAACTGGGGATCGGGGTGCGTTTTGTCGGCATCGGTGAAGGGGTCGCCGACCTGCGGCCGTTTAATGCCGCCGAGTTTGTCGCGGCCCTGTTTCAGAACGAGTGAACTTGCTTGACTTTTTTCTGGTTTTTGAATTATTTATCAAGCAATAGTTGGAAAGGGACCGTTCGTGAGTGTGGAGCTGATCATCCGCCTGGAAGAGTTGGTGGATCGCCTGTTGAGCGACCGGGCTGAGCTCCTGCGGAAGAACCAGTCGCTGGTTGCCGAGCGGGATCGCCTGGCAGCCGACCGCGGTCGGGTCCATGCCGAGCTGGGCGAATTGCTTGCCAAGCTCGACCGGCTGGAGGGACGGGGGGCGTGAAACAGAGCCTGCAGGTATCGATACTCGGGCAGCAGTTTTTCCTGCGCAGCGATTCCTCTCCCGAACAGGTTCAGCGGATCGCCGCGTTTGTCGAAGGGCAGATTCAGGAAATTACCGCTTCCGGTCGCGTTGCCGACTCGTTGCAGGCGGCCATATTGGCCTTGCTCAATGTCTCGGCGCGCTATCTCCAGGGGGGCGGCTCGGAAGGCATGCCGCCGGAAGCGACAGAGCGCTTGCGGCAGATGGTGGGGCGTATCGAGCGGGCTCTTGCCGAAACCGCCTGATACGGCGGTGTTGGGAGTGCATGTGACATCAACGGATCTCTGTACGGAGATTTTTACGATAGATTGGCTGATGGTTTCAGCGCCCGCAGGGGTGTTTTGCAACTGTTCAAAGATGGAGCTTGTCAGTTTGTCCCGGAATGAGAATTGCCACCGGCATGATCGAGCGTTCCCGCTGCCGCGGACGATTTCATCAGCTGTTTCTGCCGGTGCCGGGAGTTGACGCGTCGGGCACATTTCTTCCCCGGCCAGGCTCCAGCTAGCCCGCCTTCTGTCTGAAAACCCTCCGTTCGGGGATCCCAGGTTCGTGGGGTCTCTATGCCCAAACGCCCCATCCGGGAAAAACTACTGGCTGAGCGCCGACACTGTTCGGCAGAAACCTGCTTGCGCCTGAGCCTGCTGATCCAGGAACGCTTCCTTGACAGCAGCGCATACCGGCAGGCCGAAAGTATCGGCCTGTACAGTCCGGTCATGAATGAAGTCCAGACCGAACTGGTGGCCCGCCGCTGCCTTGCCGATGCCAAGCGGCTGGCCTACCCCCGGGTTGAAGGGGC
>JAMPXI010000116.1 GCA_023701265.1 Desulfuromonadales bacterium
CCCGGATTCAGCGCGGCGCGGCGCTCGGAAAAGGCGTTCTGGCGATGTTCCTCTTCGAGGTTCTGTCCAAGGCGGACTTCGTCGAGCCGACGGCCATCCTGCTCGAGGGTGTCGAGATAGACCTGGCGGGCGATATGGGCCAACTGAACATGAACGTTGGTCTGCCGGCCATGCGTCAGCACCGGGTAGATTTTCCCCTCGGGGTTGGTGTTGAGCGATTCGACCTTCGAGCTTTTGGCAATATACCCTTCCATGCACCGGTAGCCGCGGTTGATGGCATAGGCCTTGAGCAACTGGTAGGGGTCGCGGAATGGCCCATCGTAATGAATGCGGGAATCAACCAGGCAGGGGAGGACGCGCAGCGCCCGGCGCGACAGCCCGTGAGTATCGAAAAATCCATAAAGATGCCGGCAGTTTTCGAGTGATGGCGCATCCTTGACCGGAACGATCACGCGGTCGGACGCAAATAGGGCATTCTGGGTGAAAACATCGAGATCGGGGCGGGTGTCGATAATGACAATCCCCTGCAGTCCCGATCCGGCGAGATTGCGGGCCAGAACCGATGGGTCGTCGAGGTCGCGGCGCAATTGGTTGAGGTGCTCGCTGGAAGAGATGAACTGCACGCCGTACTCGCCGGTTTCCATCAGTTCTTCCGCCGGTGTGCCCTGAAACAGCCCGCGAACATCGCCGACTTTCCGTCCCTTGCCGATGCGGAACATGCGGTCGACCGAAAAGTGGTTGTCGAAACTGAACAGGGTGACCGGAAGGTCCTCGTGGAGGGCCTTGAGGTAGATGGCGAGGTTCGTGGCCAGGGTGGTTTTGCCGACCCCGCCCTTCTCGCTCGAAATGGTGATAATGTAGGGCGTTGACATAAGCTTGTCCCGGGAAAGCGATCCTGCCAATATATAGGGGTCGCGACGCGAAAAGTCAAACGGAAACCCCCATATCCGGTGGTCTGATGAATGAACCCGCCACACCCATGAACCTGACGGTTTCGCGCCTGGTGGAGTTGATCCGCGAGGTGGTCGAGAGCAACTTCTTTGCCGTGACGGTGGAAGGGGAAGTGTCGAATTTCGCCGCGCCCTCCTCCGGGCACTGGTATTTCACGCTCAAGGATGGCCAGGCCCAACTGCGGGCGGTGATGTTTCGCAGCCGCAACCGCCTGGCGGTTAATCCGCCGGCCGATGGTCTCAACATGGTTTGCAGCGGGACGGTCAGCGTCTATGCGGCGCGTGGCGAAGTCCAGTTGATCGTCGACAGCCTCGCCCCAAGCGGGATCGGCAGTCTGCAGGCGGCTTTCGAGGCGCTCAAGGCGCGTCTGGCCGCCGAGGGGCTGTTTGCCGAGGCGCGCAAGCGGCCGCTGCCGGTTTTCCCGCGCACGGTTGGGATCGTCACCTCAATGACCGGGGCGGCCATCCACGATATGCTCAATGTCCTGCGGCGCCGCGCTCCCGGGCTCCGGGTGGTGCTGCGCCCGGCCAAGGTCCAGGGGGATGGCGCGGCCGGGGAAATAGCCGCGGCCATCGCCGATCTCAATCGTCACGGTGAAGCCGATGTATTGATTGTCGGCCGTGGCGGCGGTTCGCTCGAAGATTTATGGGCCTTTAACGAAGAGGTTGTGGCCCGGGCCATTGCCGCGTCAACGATCCCGGTGATTTCGGCGGTTGGCCATGAGGTCGATGTTACCATCGCCGATTTCACCGCCGACCTGAGGGCCCCAACGCCGAGCGCGGCGGCTGAACTGGTGGCAAAAAGCCGCTTGGAGCTGGAGAGTCATGTCGATCACCTGATCATGCGCCTGCAGTCGCGGATCACCCAGGGACTCGCTCTGTTGGAAGAGCGTCTGACCGGTTTGGAAAACCGGTTGCAACTGGCGGCCAGGTGTTGGCCGGCGCGCAGCGAACAGATCCGTCAGCTCGAACATCGGCTGGAGTTGGCGATGACCGGCCTGCTTCGACAGCAGGGCGACCGGCTTGCTCGTGCCGTCGGACAGCTGGATGCGCTCTCTCCCCTCGGACAGTTGGCCCGCGGGTATGTCATTGCCAGTCGCGATGCCGAGGGGCGCAAGGTCGTACGCCTTGCCGATTTAACCGAGGGCGATCACCTGTGGCTGCGCTTCAGCCAGGGGCTTGCCCGGACCAGGGTCGAGGAGGTGTCCGAATGAGACGGGACGGCTCCTACTTGACACCTCTGCCGTAGCATGTTGTTATTCTCTTTTTGCACAGGGTGATCATGGCCAAACAACCAACTTTTGAACAATCGTTGAAATCCCTCGAGGATGCCGTCGCCCGGCTCGAGAAGGGCCAGATTCCCCTCGATGAGGCGCTGGCCTGTTTCGAGGACGGGGTCAAAGGCGCTGGCCGCTGCCGAGAACTCCTCCGCGAGGTGGAGACGCAGGTCGAGGTGCTGCTCAAGGATTCCGCCGGTTCATTCCGCGTCGAACCATTCGATACGGATGATGACGATAACGATGATGACGAGTAATTCCATTGAGTTGAAAGAATACCTGCGCGAGCGCGTCGCATTGGTCGATGCCGCGCTCGATCGCTGGCTCCCCGAAAAGGACGTGTTGCCGCCGCGTCTGCACGAGGCGATGCGCTACTCGGTCTTCGCCGGCGGCAAGCGCTTGCGCCCGATTCTGATCATTGCCGCCTGCGAGGCGGTCGGCGGTGTCCCCGAGAGGGTTTTGCATGCCGCCTGCGCCATGGAGATGATCCATACCTATTCGTTGATTCATGACGACCTGCCGGCCATGGACGACGACGACCTCCGTCGCGGTCAGCCGACCAATCACAAGGTTTTCGGGGAGGCCAATGCCATCCTGGCCGGCGATGCCCTGCTCACTGAAGCGTTCCGCCTGTTGGCCGATACCGAGGCCAACCGCGGCATCGATCCGGCCGTTTCGCTGCGGGTGATCGAAACCATTTCCCGGTGTGCCGGTTCCCAGGGGATGGTCGGCGGCCAGGTGGTCGACATGGAATCGGAAGGGAAATCGCTCGATTTCGCCACGCTCCAGTACATTCATACCCGCAAGACCGGTGCCCTCTTTCGCGCCTCGCTCCAGGCCGGCGCCTGGATCGGCGGCGGTAGCGACGGGGAGGTGGCGGCCCTGACCCGCTACGGTGAAACCGCCGGCCTGGCTTTTCAGATTGCCGACGACATTCTCAACATTGTTGGCAGCCAAGCTGAAATCGGCAAGGATGTCGGCAGTGACCATGCGCGTGGCAAGGCCACCTACCCGGCGCTGCTCGGTTTGAGCGAGGCCCGGCGCCGGGCCGAGGAACTGCGTGATCTGGCAATTGCCGCCCTGGAGCCGTTGGGGGCGAATGCTGAACCGTTGCGGGCAATTGCCCGTTATGTTGTCGATCGTACTTCATAAGGCCATGACCGATATTCTTGCCCAGGATAATCCCCTTGCAACTCTCAAGGTGCTCCCTGCCGAAGAGCTGCCGCGCGTAGCCGAGGAGCTGCGTGGCCGAATCATCCGCACCGTGGCGGAAAACGGCGGCCATCTCGCCAGTTCCCTCGGTGTCGTTGAGTTGACCATCGCCCTGCACCGGGTGTTCGATTCCCCTCACGACAAGATTGTCTGGGACGTTGGTCACCAGGCTTACGCCCACAAGCTGCTCACCGGCAGGGCGGCACGCTTCCACACTCTCCGTCAACTCGACGGCATCAGCGGCTTCCCAAAACGGGCGGAAAGCCCGCATGACAGCTTCGATGTCGGCCACTCCGGCACGTCAATTTCGGTCGCCCTGGGGATGGCCGCGGCGCGCGATACCGCCGGCGGCGGCGAGAAGATCGTGGCGGTGATCGGCGATGGGTCGCTGACCGGCGGAATAGCTTTCGAGGCGATCAATCACGCGGGGCATTTGAAGAGCAACCTGGTGGTCATCCTCAATGACAACGAGATGTCGATTTCGCCCAACGTCGGTGCGCTTTCGGCCTTCATGAGCCGGACCATGACTTCCGAGCTGTTTCGTCGCGCCCGTCGGGAAACCGAGCAATTTCTCGGTCACCTGCCGCGCTTTGGCAAGGAACTGATTGGGCTGGTGCAGCGCGCCGAGCATTCGCTGAAGGGATTTCTGACGCCGGGGATGCTCTTCGAGGCGTTCGGGTTCGAATACGTGGGACCTATCGATGGCCATCGCCTCGATGACTTGATTGAGACTTTGCGCAATGCCGCCCGCCTTGAGGGGCCGGTGCTGATCCACATTCTGACCAAAAAGGGGAAGGGCTACGGGCCCGCCGAGCAAGAGCCGGCACGTTTCCATGGTATCGGTCCCTTTGATCCGGCGACGGGAGTTGCGCGCGAAGTCAAGGGTGGCCCGACGAGCTATACCGGCGTGTTTGGCCGGACCCTGGTCGAACTGGCTGAAAGCGATCTGCGCGTTGTCGCGGTGACTGCGGCCATGCCGGATGGAACCGGTCTGCAGCCGTTTGCCGAACGATACCCGTCAAGGTTCTTCGATGTCGGCATTGCCGAGCAGCATGCAGTGACCTTTGCCGCGGGGATGGCGGCGCGCGGACTACGGCCGGTTGTGGCAATCTACTCGTCCTTTATGCAGCGGGCCTACGACAGCGTGATCCACGATGTCTGCCTGCAGAACCTGCCGGTCATTTTTGCTCTCGATCGTGGCGGGCTGGTCGGTGCCGACGGCCCGACTCATCATGGAACCTTTGATCTCTCGTTCTTGAGGCCGATCCCCAACCTGACGGTGATGGCGCCGCGCGACGAACACGAGCTGCGTCGCGCCCTGATCACGGCCCTTGGCCATGACGGCCCATTCGCCCTGCGTTACCCGCGAGGAGCAGGGGAAGGGGTTGATCTTGGCAGGGCGATCGAGCCATTGACGATTGGTTGCGGCGAGAAGTTGCGCGATGGCAAAGACGGGGTGATCTGTGCGGTTGGTGTCGGCGTGCCGTCAGCGATGGCTGCGGCGGAGTTGCTGGGTGGCGAAGGGCTGGAGCTGACCGTGGTCGATGCGCGCTTCATCAAACCGCTCGACGCCGAGCTTCTGGTCGGTGAGGCCGTGCGCACCGGACGGGTCATCACGGTCGAGGAGAATGCCCTGATGGGCGGCTTCGGCTCGGCAGTCCTGGAATGCCTGGCCGAGAAGGAAGTCAATGTGCCGGTGCTGCGCGTGGGACTCCCTGACATTTTCGTCGAGCAGGGGAGCCAGAGCGAGCTGCGCCGGCGTTATGAGCTGGATGCCGAGGGGCTGGCGGCGAGGATCCGCACGTTCTTCAAGGAGTAAGCGCGAAGCAGTTGCACCGGGTTTCTATCTGCAAAGGGGGACGGAATTGAATTCTGTCCCCCTTTTCGCGTTCAAGCGGCGAGTACGGCCTGCAATACCCCGGCTTTGACCATCAGGTAAAGGAAGCGGCAGGCTTCGTAATCCATCATCGTCGAATCGCAGCAAAGGGTGCCAATCTGGGTCTGTCCGTCGACCTGCGACAGAAGCAACTGCTGATGGACCGACAGCCGGACCTGTTCGAGCTTCTCTCGCCCATCGGGAGTGAAGTCGAGACGTGTGCCCAGGTTCGGCAGCACCTTGCGGATGGCGGTCCACTCGGCCTGGTGATGAGAGGCTTCGCGGAGCAGTGCCTCGACCTGCAGGGCAATGCTTTCCTCGGCGGGGATTGAACCGCTGTCGGTCTCGATGCGGTATTCGCCCGAGGAGAAAAGGATCAACGAGTAAATCGTGGTTTTTGCCTGTCGCGCCAGGATGTGCCGCAACGCCTCGAGGTCCAGGATGCCGAGTTGCTGCAGGGCGGCGGTAAAGCGCAAGCCCGGCTGCCGTTCGATCAGTTCCAGCGTTTGGTCGCGCTGGGCCTCGGAGAGCACCCCGTCACGCACCATCAGGTAGCCAAGCTTGCTCCACTGCCTGGCTTCCCCGTCGCTCCGCCAGTTGCGGGATGAAGCGTGGCAGATCTGGCCGGCGGCAAAATGAACAGAGGTTTCATTGTCCCCGGCGCGTACGCGCAGGACCACCGGTTGCGGGAGTTCGGCACAGCGTTTGAACAGGGCTGGTATCTTGACCTTGCCGAGTCGTCCCTGCTCCACCACCAGATCGTCGGTCGGCGGGAAAACATCTTCAGCGGTCTTGCCGGGTGCCGTCTTACGCTTGGGGGCGGGACGTATTATCGGTGCAGGATCCGCCATGCTGGCCGAAGACTCGGTTGCAGCCGCAGCCGAAGTCGCCGGCTGTTTGATACCGGGGGGGATGAGTGCGTTGGTCTCTGCTGTGGCCATCGCGGATGCCGACTGCGCCGAAACAGAGTGTGCCTGAACGCCCTGATAATTGAAGGTTTCAGCGGACGGTGGCACCGGGGGCGTGGCCGGGCGCACTTTGTTCTGCTGCCAGTGGCGCATCAACAGCGTAATTTTTATGCTGATGCCGATCATGATGACCAAGGCGGCGATCAGCAGCAGGCCAGTGCGCTTCCGGCCGGTCGGTTCGACGGAAGGTTCCAGCGCTGGTGTTGGCATTGCCGACTGAGGTTTGGCCGGAACGGTCTGTTTGGCCGGTATCTTGGCCAAAGGTGATGCTGTTGTTGTTTTTGCAGGGGGCAGCGCCGTGGTCGACTGGAGGGGGGGCGCTGCGGCGGCAGTCGGCAACGCTGCCGGTTTCGAAATGACCACCGGTGACGGTGTTGGTGCCGATGGCACAGGCACCGTTTTAAGGGGGGCCGTCACGGCGGGCGTGGCGCCAGCCGGTTTCAATGCTGGTTGTGTCGCGCGTTGTGCCGACGCGACTTTCGGCGGTGGCATAATTTTCGCGGTACTGGCAAGCCGGCTCAGCACTTGGCGGCCGCGCTCGTCTTCGAACAGGCTGCGAAAAGCCCGGCTCAGCGTCTCATGCTGTCCGGCGGCAATCCCGGGATGGGTAACGGCAACCGCTGGAGGCAGGTCGGCCAAGTGAAGCAAGGTGCCGGCAGGGAGGGTGTGCACCAGGCTGCGGCCGACCAGGGCGGCGTCGAGTTCGCGGAAACGAATGAGCCAGTCGAGCACGGCGGCTTCGCTGGCGAAGCTGCGCACCACGACCGTCTCCCCAAGGCGGGACGAGAGCTCCCCCTCGAGCGCGCCCCGCACGGCGGGGTCGCCAACGCCCGGCGTGACGGCGGGCGTGACGCCGATCACCATGCGGGCCAGTGCCGGCGAGGCAAAAACCGTCAACCATAAAATAAAGAGCAGCGCGATTTGAACAGATCGTGGCATGGCAGATAGGTGACCCCCCGGAGAATACCTGCAACTGGAAGAACAAAATTAGATCAATATAACGGAAAGGGGCCGCCGGACACAAGGGAAAATGTCTAGGAAAACAGGGTGTTCTGTGCGGTTGATGAATGTGGTGGTCAGATTTGGGGCCGGTCGCCCCGGGCGCGTTTTCGGTAAAAGGAAAGCATGGCCAGAAGCACGCCGATGGTCAGGCAGACTCCGCCGGCAAGGGCCAGGCCGGCGCCCGGGTCGCGGTTGACGGTGAGCAGGCTGACATACCCGGCCAGAGGTTGAAGTGGCCGAAGGGTGGCCCCTGCTGCTGCCAATTCAAGCGGCAGCGCCTCGCGCAGGAAATACCATCCCTGCCACATGCTGCCGTCCGGACGCAGCAGCAGCAGTTGCAGGGCCGGGTTGCCGAGTTGGTCGCTCAAGGGAATTACCCGGCCGTCAGGGGTGCGGAGGGCATCAGCAAGCAGATTCAATACGCCAAGGGTGCCGCCGTCCGGCAGGGTGACGCGGCTACCCGCAGCGAGATCAATTGTTCCTGCGCCGGGAAGAAAACAGCGGAAGCCGGCCAGCCGTTGGTCGAGGGAGGTTGCCAGGATTACCAACCCGTCATGCAGCAGGGGATGGTTGATGCGCACCGTGCCGCGCGCCACCTCACCACCGTTGCGCAGCAGGGCAACCTCGCTGACCATGTCGAGGGGCCGACCTTCGGGGCTGAAGCTGGGCTCGAACCGGTCGAGGCGGAGAGTGTATTCCGGAGCGTTCGGCAAAGCCAGCGCTTCCCCCGGCGCCAGCCGGTGCGGGCCGGAACGGAAGCCGCTGAAACTCCCCCAGGCGTAGCCGACCAACAGCAGCAGGAAACCAGTGTGAATCAGATACTCGCCGGTCTTGCGCCAGCGAGCGCGCAGGTGTGTCAGCCAGTCAAGCAGGCAGCAAAGGGTGTTGATGCCGAAGATCAGCAGGCACAAGGCGGTCAGCGGCAGCCACCAGGTCAGCTGCGGGGCGCTTCGCCAGGCGCCGGTGAACCAG
>JAMPXI010000117.1 GCA_023701265.1 Desulfuromonadales bacterium
GTTACGAACTTCAGTAGTTCGATGGTCACCTGAGAGCCCGGGTGGCGCATGGTGACGAAGCGCCCGTCGGCGCCGGCAATGCCGGTGAGCCGCGCAAGAAATGCCGGGTCGAGTTCAGCGCCGAGCCCCTCGTCAAAA
The DNA here is from genome assembly GCA_023701265.1 of Desulfuromonadales bacterium. Taxonomy (GTDB): domain Bacteria; phylum Desulfobacterota; class Desulfuromonadia; order Desulfuromonadales; family BM103; genus VAUL01. The sequence goes on from JAMPXI010000117.1 coordinate 139, forward strand.
CCGAGCAGGTGGAAAAAGGCGATCGATCTGTCCAGGTCGCTGACAACGATGTTGAGATGGTCGATGCGGGCGATCATGGGGAGTGGCGCCGCTTGCCTATGCGCACTCCGAATAGCCGCAGGCGTGGCAGACACAACAGCCGCCCTCGTGCTCGACCGCGCCGCCGCATTCGGGGCAGGCGCCGCCGCTGATGGCGTGCTGCAGTTCCTCCATGCCGTGTTCGGCCATGTGGGTCTGGATCGCCTTGGCCACGGCGTCGGCGCAGGAGGTCACGCGGTTGTCGCCGAAGCCCGACGGCTTGTGGCAGGTGATGCCGATCAACTGCTTGACCGCCTGGCGGGCCTGCACCCCCGAGCGCCAGGCGAGCGACACCAGCCGGCCGATCGCCTCGCACTGGCTGGAGGCGCACCCTCCCGCCTTGCCCATGGTGGTGAACAGTTCGAACAGTCCGGCCTGGTCCTCGTTGATGGTCACGTACAGCGGGCCGCAGCCGGTCTGCATCTGGTAGGTGGTGCCGGCCAGGGCCCGCGGCCGGTCGCGCTTGACCCGCCCTTTCTGGCTTTCGAACGGCACTTCCTCTTCGGTTTTTTTCTCCTTGCCGACCGAAAGCACCTGCATGTCGCGCGAGCCGTCGCGGTAGATCGTCACCCCCTTGCAGTCAAGCTGGTAGGCAAGGCGGTAAACCTGCGCAACTTCGTCGCGGGTGGCATCGTGGCAGAAGTTGACGGTTTTCGAGACGGCATTGTCGGTGTGCTTCTGGAAGGCCGCCTGCATGCGGATATGGTCTTCCGGGGTGATGTCGTGAGAGGTGACGAAGACCCGGCGGATGTCGTCGGGGATCTCGTCGATATCCTGAACGGTGCCGTGCTCGGCGATCTTCTGCATCAGTTCCTTGGAGTAGAAGCCGCGTGCGCGGGCGATCTTCTCGAACAGCGGGTGAACTTCGACCAGTTTGTCGTTGTCGAGCACCTGCCGGATGTAGGAGACCGCGAACAGCGGCTCGATGCCGCTCGAGCAGTTGGCGATGATGGAAATGGTTCCCGTCGGGGCGATGGTGGTGCAGGTGGCGTTGCGCACTGGCCCGCCTTTCCCCTTGCCGTCGTAGATGCTCCCCTTGAAGTTCGGGAATACCCCGCGCTCCTTGGCCAGTTCATGGGACGTGGCGCGCGACTTGTCGGTGAGGAACTTCATCAGCTTCTCGCCCAAAGCCACCGCATCGTCGCTGTCGTAGGGGATGCCGAGCAGGATCAGCATATCGGCCCAGCCCATGACGCCGAGACCGATCTTGCGATTGGAGCGGGTCATTTCATCGATCTGCCGGATCGGGTACTTGTTGACTTCGATGACGTTGTCGAGGAAGCGGGTGGCGAGTTCCACCGTGCGGCCGAGCTTGCCCCAGTCGACAGCCCCTTCGACGGTGACCATGCGTGCCAGGTTGATTGAGCCGAGGTTGCACGACTCGTAGGGGAGCAGCGGCTGCTCGCCGCAAGGGTTGGTGGCTTCGATGTCGCCGACTTTCGGTGTCGGATTGTCGCGGTTGAGGCGGTCGAGGAAGACGATCCCCGGCTCGCCGTTGCTCCAGGCCAGGTCGATAATGTGGTCGAACACCTTGCGCGCCGATTTCTTGCCGACCGGTTCGCCGGAGCGCGGATTGACGATGTCGTACTCCTCGTCCTTCTCCACGGCCTCCATGAACTTTTCGGTGAGCCCGACCGAGATGTTGAAGTTGGTCAGCACGGTCTGGTCGCGCTTGCACATGATGAAGTCCATGATGTCCGGATGATCGATCCGCAGGATCCCCATGTTGGCGCCGCGCCTGGTCCCTCCCTGTTTGATCGTCTCGGTGGCGGCGTCGAAGACCTTCATGAAGGAGAGCGGGCCGCTGGAGATCCCCTTGGTGGAGAGCACCATGTCGTTGGCCGGGCGGATGCGCGAGAAGGCGAAGCCGGTGCCGCCGCCGCTCTTGTGGATCAGGGCGGTCTGCTTGATGGCCTCGAAAATCTCCTCCATCGAGTCACCGACCGGCAGGACGAAGCAGGCCGACAGTTGACCGAGTTCGCGGCCGGCGTTCATCAGGGTGGGGGAGTTGGGGAGGAATTCCAGGGAGGTCATCATCCGGTAGAATTCCTTCTCCAGGGCCCCCGGCTGCTCTCCCTTGGTAAAGCACTTCTCGGCGTCGGCAATGGTCTTCGCCACCCGCTGGAACATGCCGGCCGGGGTTTCCAGAACTTTCCCTTCCTTGTCGCGCTTGAGATAGCGGCGCTCGAGAACGGTGACGGCGTTGGGGGACAGTTCGGGCTGCATGGCGGATTTTTTCGCGGTCATCGGGGCCATCCTGACTGAATAAGTATTGAATATGTTTGGGGTTGCAAAAAAGGCGGGATCACAATATTCTGTACGACGTCGACATATAAACCACAAGATATGGTGTGTGTCAACCCCCTCTTGAACAACGCCTTTTCTTGGAGGGGGGCTATTTATAGTGGAACACAACCGGGGGATTTATGCTATATATTATCAATTTTCATGAACGAAGAGGGTGAGCCGATGAGCGATGCGAACAGACATCCCGACGCTCTCGAACGGGAGCTCAAGGGGCTGAAGGACCTTCTCAGCGTGGCGCAGGTCGTGGTGTCGTCGCTCGACCTCGACGAGGTGCTGCAGAACATCCTGCACAGCGCCATGACCATCATGGACACTCCGGCCGGAACCGTCGCCCTGTATGATGAGACGAGTGCTAAGCTGAAGCTGCATGCCCATGCCGGGTTGAGTGAAGCGTTTACGACCCACGACAGCTGGACCGTCAAGCCGGGGGGGCTGACTTACGAGATCCTGGAGCGTGGCGAACTGTTCGTGGTCGAAGATACGCAGCAGATGGACTTTTTCAATAACCCCCTGGCGATTGCGGAAGGGATCCGGTCGCTGATTGCGGTCCCGCTCAAGATGCAGCGCAAGGTCGTCGGCGTGCTTTACGTCGATGATTTCGTGCCGCGCCGCTTCCCCCAGGAGAAGCTGGAAATGCTCTCGGTGCTCGGCTCCTTCGCCAGCATGAGCATCGACAACGCCCGCCTGCACCAGCGGACCCTGGAACTGGCCTGCACCGACGGGTTGACCGGCCTCTATAATCAGCGCCAGTTCAAGAAGATGTTCCAGGAGGAGGTCGCCCGCGCCGGCCGCTACGGCAAGCCGCTGTCGATCATCCTCCTCGATGTCGACGATTTCAAGAAGTTCAACGATACCTATGGGCACCCGAACGGCGACATCGTGCTGCAGGAGATGGCCAGCCTGCTGCGCGAACTGTTGCGCGGCTCGGATGTGGTTTTCCGTTACGGCGGCGAGGAGTTTGTCATCCTGCTGCCGGAGACCGCCTTTCCCGCGACTTTGCTGGTCGCGGAGCGGATCCGCATCTTCATCGAGACGGAAACGCCGAAGTTCCTTGACCGCATCACCGCCAGTCGCGGGGTGACGGTCAGCGTCGGAGTCGCCTCCTTCCCCGAAGATGGCGATACGGTGGCGACCCTCTTCAAAACGGTCGACGACCTGATGTACGAGGCGAAACGCAAGGGGAAGAACCAGGTGCACTATCGCGACCGGGGTGAGCAGTGCCTGCCGAACGAATCCTGATCGTCGACGACGAAGAAGGGCTGCGCCGCCTGCTGGTGCGGGTGCTGACCAAGTCCGGCTATGAGGCGACGGCGGTGGCCGGCGGGGCCGAAGCGTTGCGCCAGGTGGCCGGTGAGTCCTTCGACCTGGTGATCACCGACATCAAAATGCCGGAGATGGACGGGTTGGAGCTGCTGCGCGAGCTCAAGGCTTTCGATCCTTCCCTGCCGATTATCGTCATGACCGCCTACGGCACGGTCGAGAACGCCGTGCAGGCGCTGCGCGCGGGCGCCTACGACTATGTGGCCAAGCCGTTCGAGATCGACGAGCTGAAGCTGACCGTCGACAAGGCCTTGGAGCGCGAACGGTTGCTCGCCGAGAACCGCTATCTGCATGCCGAGCTTGAGGGGCGTTACGATTTTGCCGGGACCATCGGCAACTCGCCGGGGATGAATCAGGTGTTCGACATCGCTTCATCCGTGGCGGCGAGCAACGCCAGTGTGCTGGTCACCGGCGAGAGCGGCACCGGCAAGGAACTGCTGGCCCGCTCGATTCACTACAATTCGGCGCGCAAGGAGAAGCCGTTCATCGTCCTCAACTGCTCGGCGCTCTCGGAAGGGGTGCTGGAAAGCGAGCTGTTCGGCCACGAAAAAGGGGCGTTCACAGGCGCCTTGGCCACCCGCAAGGGGCGCTTCGAACTGGCCGATCAGGGGACGCTGTTCATCGACGAGGTCGGCGAAATGAGTCTGGCCGCCCAGGTCAAGCTGCTGCGTGTCATCCAGGAACACGAGTTCGAACGGGTTGGCGGCAGCAAGCCGATCAAGGTCGATGTGCGCATCGTCGCCGCCACCAACAAGAACCTCGAAGAGCAGGTCAAGATCGGGCGTTTTCGCGAGGATCTCTACTACCGGCTCAACGTGGTCAACATCCACCTGCCGCCGCTGCGCGAGCGCCGCGAAGACATCGAACCGCTGGCGCGCCACTTTCTCCAGAAGTATGTCGCCGAAACCGGCAAGAAGATCACTGAAATCGCTCCTCGGGCCTTGAGCTGCCTGCTTGCCCACGAGTGGCCGGGGAATGTCCGCGAGCTGCAGAATGCCATCGAACGCGGCGTGGTGCTGTCGAAGGGGAGTGTGCTCACCCCCCGCGACCTGCCGCAGGGGCTGCAGGGGGGCGACCAGATCTGCCTGCAGCTTCCCGCGCGCGGCGGCAACCTGATCGACATCCTCGAAGACCTTGAACGCCAGCTGATCGTGCAGACCCTGGAACGTGAGCAGGGATCGCAGACCCGCGCCGCCGATGCCCTCGGCATCAAGCGCACCACGCTGCGCTATAAGATGGAGAAGTACCGTCTGCTCGATTAGTTTCCGTCCGGAAAGGGTGCTTTTCCGCCCTGGCGGTGTCAATCCGCGGTCTTGCTTGTGCGGCGTACAGTCGTACGCCTCCGCGCAATCCCTTGATTTCCTTGCCAGGACAAAAAATCCCCTCTTTCCGAAACGTAAACCAAAACGCCAATAGTCCGCTGCGACGTTTTTTCAACGGCCTGACGGACGGTTCGGCAGAAACCTGTCAGCACTCGTGTCATCTCCGGCATAAATCGCCCGTATCCCCGCCTGTTTTGCCCTTTTCGACCTTCTGTACTGGTATGTTCCTTGCTAGGTATCCATTGATTGCTATGGATCCATGGGCACGTGTGCCCATACGTCAACCCACGGATATTTGATGCTTCGTCGGATTTTTCTGATCTGCTGGTCTGTGCTGCTTCTTGCGGGATGCAAGGAAGAGCTGTCCGACCGGCTCTATGTTTTGAAGCTCGACCACCCGCCGACCACGGTCGAATGGGAGCGGGCCTTGCCGCGGCTGGTCACGGTGCGCGGCGGGCGGCCGCACAAGCTGCCGAGCTTTGCCGAAATCGATGAGGATACGGTGCATGTCACCACGGCCTCCTGCCATCACGGTTCGCGCCTACCCGACCCGATCAAGGTCGACATGCGCGCCTTTTACACCGCTCGCGACCTCTACCTGCGGCTGGTCTGGAAGGACGCGACTCCTGATCGCGCCCTGATGGAATGGACTTTCGACGGGGCGCGCTGGAAGAACTCCGGGAGCCAGGAGGACGGCTTCGGCCTGATGTGGGACCCGGCCGGGCAGTTTGCCCAGTTCACCTGCTCCTACGCCTGCCATATCAAGGATTTCGGGGTCAGCCGGTCGAGCTTTCACGCGTCGAACAAAATGCGCCTGGCCCAGGAGGATGCCTGGCTCGATCTGTGGAACTGGAAGGCCGACCGCACGGCACGCTACGGCTTCGCCGACGATCGCTTCCTTGACCAGGAGGGGATGAAAGGCGATGTCCCCGGCGAGATTTTCAGGCCCAATTCGCGTCAGGGACAGGCTGCGGCGGAAGCTGCGCAACCATTCGGCGACAACGACCAGCCGCTCCATGACGACGACCATCGCCCGATCGGAGAAGGAAACCCGCTGCCCGGTCGGCGGGCGCCCGGCTACCTGGTCGAGCGCCCGACGGGGGGGCGGGCCGATGTGGTCGCCTCGGCCGAGCACCGCAACGGCACGTGGCGCGTCGTGTTGCGCCGGGCCCTGGACACCGGCGACCGGCGCGACGTGACGTTCGTTCCCGGCGACTCGCGCGGGATCGCCTTTGGCCTGGCGGTCATGGACCACACGCTGTTCGAGCATTACGCGTCGGTCGTGACGGAAAAAATGGTCCTGCTGAACGAGGTCCAGGCGGCGGAATTGAAGGATTTGAATGCTGATTGAAAAAACCAGAGCTTAACCATGAATACATCATGTTGCTTCGAGGAGGTTGTGGTGGGTAGAAGAATCATCGACTGGCTGCTGGTTCTGGTTCTGGTTCTTGCCGTGCTGGCTGGCTGTTCGTCGGAGCAGAAAGGTCCGGCTGTTTCTTCCGCGGGCGGGCAGGGGCGGCTCAAGGGGCAGATCGTGGCGCCGCTGGACGGGGTCACCCTGTTTGTCTACAAGCCCGGCACCGACCTGTACGGGCCGGCCTTCGCCATCTCGCCGCCCACCGGCCCCGACGGGGCCTTCGACCTGGAGCTTCCTGACGGCGATTACGTGGCCGTAGCCCGCAAGCACAAGGATGGCACGGCGGTCGGGCCGATTGTCGCCGGCGATAACCGCAGCGAGTTTCTCAAGGTGACCGTCAAGGGCGGTACCGTCGAGATGACCGTCATTGCCCCTGTCAAGGTCGGCGATCAGCGTCGTCTGTCGGGGGACGTGGCGGCCAGCAAGACCGGGTTGGCGGGGCGGATCGTCGATAGCGACGGCAAGCCGGTGGAAGGCGCCCGGGTGCATGTCTACGACCACGTGCAGATGTCCGAGCGGCCGAAGTTCGTCTCCGAAAAGACCGGGCCGGACGGGCGCTACCAGGTGCCGCTGCCGGCCGGGGGCACCTATTATCTGGCCGCGCGCGACAAGTTCGGCGGGCCGCCGAAGCTTGGCGACCTGTACGGACGCTACGACCAGGGGACGATCGAACCTTCCGCCGTTGTGGTCAAGGAAGGGGAGCTGCTCAAGGATGTCAACATTACCGTGACCAAGGTATGGTAGTGAATAACGTTTTTCAACGAGCCATATCAGTTTTCGCAATAGGGCTGCTGACGGGGATTCTGCTGCTGTCAGGCTGTTCGCGTGATACGGCCGTCAACCTTTCGGACCTGGCTGCTCGCGCCAAAACCGGCGAACGCACGGCGATTGTCAAGCTGGTTGATCTGCTGGCGGCGGCGGAAGGGAAAGTGGCCGAAACGGCATACCCTGCCGTGGTCGCCGCCGGGACCGAAGCGATTCCCGTGCTGATAGACAAGATCGGGACGGCCGACCGGCAGCAGCGGGAATACGTGATCGCCGCCCTCGGTACCCTCAAGGCCGCACAGGCGGTCCTCCCGATCAGCAGGGTGCTGGCCGACCGGACCCTGGAGCGGCGCTACGTGGCGGCCTGGGCGCTCGGCGAGATTGCCGTCCCCGATGGCATCCCGCCCCTGATCGGCGCGCTCGACGACCCGAACCAGGAGGTCCGGCGCTATGCCACCCGGGCGCTGATCAAGGTCAACCGCCCGGCGGTTGGTCCACTCCTTGAGCATTTGCGCAAAGCTTCAGGTGAAGGCGCCGCCGGCGCGATCCGTGCGTTGGGTGATATTGCCGATCCGGTCGCTCTCGAGGTGCTGCTGGCCCAGTCGGCCGGAGCACATCGCGCCGAGGCCTTCCTGGCACTTGGCAAATTGCGTGATCCGCGTGCTGAAGCGGTGCTGATCAAGGGGTTGGGCGATGACGACTGGCAGGCGCGGATGAATGCCGCCATGGCCATCGGCCCCCTCGGCGGCCCCGCGGCCGCGGCGGCCCTGAAGCGTACGGTCGATGACGAGGTGCATGTGGTGCGCGAATGGTCGGCGCGTTCGCTGGAGATGGTGACCGGGCAGCCGGTGCTTTACAGGAATGCGAAGGGGGAGATGGTACGACCCTA
>JAMPXI010000118.1 GCA_023701265.1 Desulfuromonadales bacterium
GAAGGCGTGGTTCTTGACGATGAAGTAGAGCAGGTTGGCGGCCTTCTCCTCGATGCTCGGGTACAGTTCGTTGCCGCCGAAGGTCTGGTAGATGGCGCCGAGGGCGCTCTTGAATCCCTGGTCCTTCTCGATGCCGAACAGCCCGTCGAATTCCCCCTTCATGGCCCGGACGATGCCGATCGCCTCGTCGTAGTCGATGACGCGCAGGGCCTCGCGGGTCGTCTCCTCGATGGCCAGGGTGCCGTGGTCGTAACGGTCGAGGGTGGCCAGGGCGTAAGCGTAATCGCCGATCACCCGCAGCACGTCCCGGCCAGTCTCGGTGACCAGTTCCTGGTTGGTCAGGGTGCGGGCCAACAGCTCGACAGTCTGACGCATTTCGCGGAGCTTGGCTTGCTCCTCGCGCAGGCGCTGCTCGTTGACCGTGTAACCCTTGACAACATGATCGCGCAGGACGCGCGTCGCCCATTGCCGGAATTGGGTACCACGTTGTGATTTCACCCGGTAGCCGACGGAGATGATCACGTCGAGATTATAGAAGGCTACCGGCTTGTCAGAATTTGCAATGTGCATATTTTGCACATTGCTTTTTTTGTCCAACTCCCCTTCGCGAAACACATTACCGAGGTGTTTGGTGATGACCGACCGCTCGCGCTGGAAAAGCTTCGCCATCTGATCCTGGCTCAACCACACGGTTTCCCGATCGAGTTGCACCTCCAGCCGTGTCTTGCCGTCCTCGGCCTGGAACAGCACCACATCCCCTCCATTGAATTCATTCGATTGCATGTCATTCTCCTCCCAGGGCATTCACCAATTCACGCCGCAGCGCCTCCCGCGTCGCGGCAACATTCTCCAGCATCTTTTTATACTCCGCCAGCAGCTCCTCGGGGTCGCCATGGTCATCGGCGACCGTGTTCGGGTTCTTGATGTCGAGGTTGTAGCCGTTGGCCTTGATTTGCTCGACCGAGACCTTCCAAGCCTGCTCACTCTCCTGCCGGTCCCCCCACCAGGCTTTCTCCGGCGCAAACTCCTCGATGCGCATCGGCTTGGTCTTGGAGTAGCTCTTGTACCCAGGCGGATAGGGGTGCTCGTAGTACCAGACCTCCTTGGTCGGCTCCCCCTTGGTGAAGAACAACAGGTTGGTCTTGATGCCGGTGTAGGGGTTGAACACCCCGTTGGGCAGGCGCACCACCGTGTGCAGATTGCACTCTGTGAGGAGCTTTTCCTTGATACGGGTCTTGACCCCCTCGCCGAACAGCGTGCCGTCCGGCAGGACGATAGCGGCGCGGCCGCCATCCTTGAGCAGATGCGTGATCAGCACCAGGAAGAGGTCGGCGGTCTCGCGGGTGCGGAATGCCGCCGGAAAGTTCCCCTCGATGCCATCCTCCTCGGTGCCGCCGAAGGGTGGATTGGTCACCACCACATCGATGCGATCCTTCGGCCCGTAGTCGCGCAGGGGTCGCGACAGGGTGTTATCGTGGCGGACGTTGGACGGCACCTCGATGCCGTGCAGCAGCATGTTGGTGGTACAGAGCAGGTGCGGCAGCGCCTTCTTCTCGACGCCAGACACCGACTTTTGCATGAGCTGCTCATCTTCGGCGGTCTGCACGTACTTGCTGCGCACATGCTCGATGGTGCAGGCCAGAAAGCCGCCGGTGCCACAAGCCGGGTCGAGTACCTTCTCGCCGAGTTTGGGGTCGACCATGTCGACCATGAACTGGGTGACGGCGCGCGGCGTATAGAACTCCCCGGCGTTTCCCGCGCTCTGCAAGTCCTTGAGGATCTGCTCGTAGATGTCGCCGAACTGGTGGCGGTCGGCGGAGCGGTTGAAGTCGATCTCCTCGATCTTGTTGACCACCTGCCGGATGAGGGTGCCGTTCTTCATGTAGTTGTAGGCGTCCTCGAAGGCCGAGCGCACCACCACGGCGCGGCCGTTGGCGCCGATATCGAGGTCCAGGTCCTTGAGGGTCTTGAACAGGTCGTTATTGATGAAATCGAGCAACTCGTCGCCGGTTATCCCTTCCGGGTCGGCAGCCCAGTTCCGCCAGCGCAGGCGCACGGGGATCGGCGAGCGGTAGTCGTCGTTGAGCAGTTCGAGTTCCTGCTCCTGGTCGTCGAAGATTTTCAGAAAAAACAACCAGACGAGCTGGCCGATGCGCTGCGCGTCGCCATCGACCCCGGCATCCTTGCGCATGATGTCCTGGATCGATTTGACGGTGGTGGAGATGGACATGGTTAACCTTTACTGAAGAGTTTCGAATCTGACAGCCAAAGCATTTTCTCACGCAAAGCTGCAAAGATCGCAAAGATTCGATGCGAAACGAGTCACGGTTTGCTTTGCGTCTTTGCGTCTTTGCGTGACCCCTTGGTTTTTGCCTACATCACGTAAAGAACCGATTCCAGTTCGCGGATGGCGGCTTCATACCGGGTCTTGCCGCCGAAAATGGTATTGATGATTTCCTTAGGCGTCCCGAAGCGGTCGAAGGGCTGGACCTTGAGGGTCTTCGCATCCTCGATCGACACGACCCCTTCGTCGGCATACTTGTCGAGTAATGCATCAAGCACTGCCCGTGCCTGTTCGCCATACTTGGTGAAGTAGTCGCGCTTGCGCACGTTCTCGGCCCGCTCGCGCCGGGTCAGCGGCGGCTGGCCGAAGACGACATGGCAGACCAGATCGAAGGGGTCGAAGTCCTTGCCAACCTCCTCGGCTAATGCTTCCAGCAGCACTCCCTGCTCTTCCAGCTCAGCGATGACCGCCTGCTTCTTTTCTGCCCCCTTCCAGCGACGTAAAAAGTCATTCAGCGACTGGTATTCCTTACAGACCGCATTTTTCGTGTAGTCCTTGAGCGCCTCGGTGATCAGCTTGCCGTCTTTGCCGTAATACTGAACCCGCTCAGCAACAACGTAGACTGGCACGTCATTGACTATGTACTTCCTCGGTGGCTGCGGGGTTTCCGGCCCCTCCGGTCCTGGCGGCGGCTCCGGAGGCAGCGGCGGCTCCGGCTCCTCGGGCGGCACGGGTGGGTCTTCCGGCCCTGGCTCATAGATGACCACGGGATCGCCGTCGAAGTTTGGATCGGCGAACAGCTCCGTCGCCTTCTTGAAGTCCATGATGGTGAACCAGAACTTGCCGAAATCCTCGTTGATGCGTGTCCCCCGGCCGATAATCTGCTTGAACGTCGTCATCGATTGAATAGTCTGGTCGAGGACAATCAGTTTGCAGGTCTGGGCGTCGACGCCGGTGTTCATCAGCCGCGAGGTGGTGGCGATGACCGGGTAGCGGCTCTCCGGGTCGATGAAGTTGTCGAGCTCCATCTTGCCGAAGGGGTCATCGCCGGTGATCTTGACCACGTACTTGCTGTTCTCGGCGGCGAGGTCGCCGTTGTGGTTGACCAGTGCCTGACGCATCCGCTCGGCGTGGTCGATGTCCTCGCAGAAAACGATAGTCTTGTCGAAACGGCTGCCGGCCTTGAGGAACTCGGAAATCTTGCGGGCGACCAGGTCGGTGCGCTGCTCCAGCACCAGGTTGCGGTCAAAATCCTTCTGGTTGTAAATGCGGTCTTCGATCACCTGCCCGAACTTGTCGACCTTACCGTCTTCCGGCCGCCAGCCGGCGAGGTCCTTGTCGAGGTCGATGCGCACCACCTTATACGGGGCCAGGAAACCGTCCTCGATCCCCTGCTTCAGCGAATAGGTGTAAATCGGCTCGCCGAAGTAATGGATGTTGGATACGTCCTTGGTTTCCTTCGGCGTCGCCGTCAGGCCGATCTGCGTGGCCGAGCTGAAATACTCGAGGATCTCCCGCCAGGCCGAATCCTCGGCGGCGCTGCCGCGATGACACTCGTCGACGATGATCAAGTCGAAGAAGTCTCGCGAGAAGTCGCGGTAGATGTTCCTGAACTCCTCGGTACCGGAGACCGCCTGGTAGAGCGCCAGGTAGATTTCGTAGGACTTGTCGATCGTGCGGTTGCGGATCTTGGTCATCGCGCCGCCGAACGGCTTGAAGTCGTTGACCATGGTCTGGTCGATGAGGATGTTGCGGTCGGCTAAATAGAGGATGCGCCGGCGGGTGTGCGACTTCCACAGCCGCCAGATGATCTGGAAGGCCGTGTAGGTCTTGCCGGTACCGGTGGCCATGACCAGCAGGATGCGGTTCTGCCCCTTGGCAATGGCCTCGACCGTGCGGTTGATGGCGACGCGCTGGTAGTAGCGCGGCTCCTTGCCGCTGCCATCGGCGTAGTAGGGCTGGTCGACGACCGTGACCGTCGCCTCATCCATCCCCTTCCAGACCGTGTAGCGGCGCCAGAGTTCAGCCGGCGACGGGAAGTGCTCAAGGGAAAGTTCCTGCTCGACCGGCGTGGTCAGGCCGGTGCGGTCATGGAAGAGGAAGCCGTCACCGTTGGAACTGAAGGCAAAGGGAACGTCGAGGCACTCAGCATACTCAAGCGCCTGCTGCATGCCGTCACCGACGGTGTGGCAGTTGTCCTTGGCCTCGATGACGGCAAGGGGGTGATTGGGCTTGTGATAGAGAACGTAATCGGCGCGGCGGGCCTTGCCACGGGCGTGCACCTTGCCGCGGACAATAATCCGCCCCTTGGTGAAGGCAACCTCTTCGCGGATCTGCACATGACTGTCCCAACCTGCCGCAGTCACGGCCGGGGTGATGTACTTTGTGCAGACATCGCGCTCGGAAAGCTTTTTCTTATCCATCCGCCCTCCGTCAGGGCTGCTCTACCAAGATAATCTAACCGCAAATCGCCACAACATTTCTGCACTTAGGATAAGTCGAACACGCCCAGAAAAACTTCCCGGCATGGATCCCATTCTTCGCTTGTCGCTTCACCATCTCCGCCGAGCATTTTTCACAGACTGGAACAGCCTCGACTGAAATCAAGTCAGTTGAGACTGACTCGGCTTGAGTCACCGCAGGCGCAGGTACTTTCTTCTCAGCCTTGACCATTGAAGACATTGGCCCTTGCAGTTCGGGCAACATCCCTTGAAGCTTTGACGTGACCTCGGGCAGTGTATAGCTTTTCCTCGCCGGGAAGCGGACCACCGGGATCTGTGCCAAAGTCAACACGTCATCGACGAAGCTGTCCCTTCCAATACGGTCTTCGCGGCTATGGGATTGGTCATCCAATTCCACCACCCCGACAACCGTCAGATCCGATGCCGCACAAATCAAGAAATCGACATGTTTTTGATTGATGCGATTCTGCGCTGATGCTCTCTTACTTGCTGTCAGCCCCTTTGCCGGCTTAACAATGTCCCCAAGGCGAACCTTGCCGAAAACCCGGTAGAGGCTATTTGCTAGGGCCTGCTCCAGTACCCCGAGAAAAGAACGCTCAGCAGGGGTAAACAAGGCCTCGCGGCTTTCGAAAGCAAGCCCACCTTCGCCGGGCGACGGCTGTTTACCCTTCAGCGCGGCAAAGATGGCGATGGCGAGAAAGATGAGGACAATGACAATCAGAATTACGACCATGCCTGCGGAACCTCTTGGAAGGCGGAAAAATTCAGTACAGAAATGCAAAACCGCCTTCACCGGTGGCGCGCCGGCACAAGGCGGTTAGCATAATCAGGTCTTGCTTCTATGTAGCTTCATCTCTTCCCCCTTAAGCAAAACAAGGCCTTACGCCTACTCGCGCAAAGCCCTCCATACAGAAAAGAATTGCATACCAAACAAGTTGATAAAAACTTCAATAACTCTGCGAGATTAATTGTTTTCTGGCAAATGGTCAAGGACAACTGCCCTCGAAAATCTCGCAAGAAAATAGTGCCGAGTGACCTCGTCGAAAAGGCCATGGAGTTCAAGAGCGACAACGATAGCCAGAGTTGTTGTGACACGTCGCCCACTGTTGGGAGCTGATGTCACAAATTCGCCACAAAAAACCATCCCGGCAGACAACAAGGGGTTGGCCAAAACGCCAACCCCTTGTTATTATTGATGGTGCCCGGGACCGGGATCGAACCGGTACGGCCAAAAGCCGAGAGATTTTAAGTCTCTTGCGTCTGCCAGTTCCGCCACCCGGGCACTTTTACAAAAATTTTGTTATTATCAGACGCCTGCACCGTTTTAGTCAATGGAGGGATGCATGAAGGAACATCTGACATGCCCATCATGTGGCAGCGTTATTGCCCGCTACCGCAACCCGTTTCCGACGGTAGATATCATCATTCGTGACGATAGCGGTCAGGTGGTGCTGATCGAACGCCGGAACGAACCGGCGGGATGGGCGCTGCCGGGCGGCTTCGTCGATTACGGCGAGACCCTGGAAACGGCGGCCCTGCGCGAAACCCGCGAGGAAACCGGGCTGGAACTGGTTGAGCTGCGCCAATTTCACGCCTATTCCGATCCGGCGCGCGATCCCCGTCAGCACAACATTTCCGTGGTGTTCACCGCCTGCGGCGTCGGCACCCTGCAGGCCGGCGACGATGCGAAAAACGCCCGCTGGTTCCCTCTCGGCGCCCTCCCCTCACCACTCTGCTTCGATCATGCGAAAATTCTGGCCGACTTCCAAAAAACTGTGACCCGTGATCCGTGAACCGTTATTCGGCGAAACGGATTTCCGGTTCTTCCATCAACAAGCCGTGCTTGCAGCACAGCGAGTAAAAGAGGCGCAAACCGGCAAGATGTTCGGCGGTCAGATCGTAGGACATGCTGTCCCGCCAGTAACTGACCAACTCGGCCGCAGTCAGTGGCGCCCCGGGAGCAACCGCTGCCGCCATCCCGGCCAGATCGGCAAAGGCCAGTGACAAGGATTGCTGGAGCTGACTGCTGAACTTTCTGATAGCCTGAGGGTACTCGTCAAAAGCGCGTCGACGGACAATCCACAGAGCAAAGACGAACGGCAGGCCGGTAAACCGATACCACAATTCGCCAAGATCGTAGGTCATCATACCCCTTGGAACACTGCCGGCCGTACGCAAGGCCCGGTCGCCAATCAGCAGGGCACTGCCCCCCGCGGCAACAATCTCCTCGACCGGAACGCCGGGAACACTGCAAATCATTTCCTTTGCGTCACAGAATTCCTTCAGCAACACTTGCAGCAGATTGACCGAAGTGGCCGATTCAGCAGTCAGGGCGATCTCCTCTCGCGCGACTGCGTCAAGCGGCAGCCGGCTGAACAGCAGCACACTGCGCACCGGCCCACGGCTACTGATGGAAAGACCCGGCAGCAGCAGATAATCCCGCCAGTTCCGGGCGTATTCGAACGAGGATGATGGGCTGAGATCGATGCTGCCGGCGGCGAGCCGGGCATTCAACTCCGCCGGAACGCCATCGGCCGCGCATTCGGAAAAACCGGTCTGCACCAGATGGTGGAAGAACGGGATGGTGTTGACATAACTGATGCGGCCGACAGTCAGTGACATGAGTGCATCCGGCAGAAAAGACAAATGCGGGGTTCCCCCCGCATCCGTCAGTTCAGTTCGTATAAGTGTCTTCAGGGAAAGTCGATTTTTGCGATGTCTCGGGCCTTGATGACAAACGCGCCGTAGCCTGTCGATCCGTAGAACACCGCGCGCTTGCGGATGGCCAGATCCATTACCGAACCGGACTTGAGCTTGACCTGCACCGCCATTTCGTCACCTGTGACCTTGCCGCAGGTCAGGGTAGCGAGCTGTTGGAACGGAATAGTCAACTTGCCGCTGCCGCGCAGGGCATCGAGATAGGTCTTGCCGTCCATGGAAAACTGATTGAGACTGGTTTCGACACCGGAGCGGTCGACGATCTTCGCCTCGATCCGCACGTCGGTTTCCGGAACGGTCCCCTCCGGCTGCCCGCCGAGTTCTCCCATCCCCATGCAGAACAAGGCAACGACCAATACCAGCATCAACACAGCAAGTCGTTTCATATCAGCCCTCCAGGCAAGGATCTGGATAATCCTTGCGATCTTAGCACGCCCGGCATGACGGTTCAATCGCCAACGGCAGCCGGCTGCCTGCTGCGAATTCCGGGACCAGCCAACGTCCACTCCCGGTTGCCATACCATTCAGCACAGAGCCGTTGCGCGACTCCGAACTCCGTCATCGTTGGCTCGTCTGGTTCCAGGTGAAACCCCAGATCGGCAATAAAGCTGTCGACCAGTGCGTTTTCAACTTCGTCGATGTGCAGCGGTCGCGAGGCAAAGCGGTTCAGCCAGCCGATGCTGCGGAACCTGTCTTCAGAATCCTCATCCGCCGCGGCAGGCATTAACTGGTGCAA
>JAMPXI010000119.1 GCA_023701265.1 Desulfuromonadales bacterium
ATGCCTTTGCCGGCATCCAGTTCATGCTGGCTGAAGAAACCGGCGCAGCCGTCGCGCATGGACAACAGCGGCTGACCATTCACCGTGGCCTCGAAAAAGAACCGGAACAGCCAGGTATCGCCCTGCCGGAAAAACCGCTCGATGCGGATATCGTAATGGATCGTCTCGCCTGGTCCCGGCAGGCCGCGATGGAAGGTGACCACCGCATCCAGCAAACGGTACACCGCCAGGCCGCGGGTAATGAAGTCGATCCCCAGATAGCCGGAGAGGAACAGGTCGGCCTGGCCCGCCTCTACGGCGATACAGGTCGGAATCCGTCCGCCGTCCAGATACCAGGCATCCGGGTGGATGTCGTGCTCGGTGACCACCCGGCCGTGGGTCATGGAGCGCGGCTCGCCTTCGACAGTCATGATGCGGTCAACCAGCATCAGCGGTTCGTCCGGCAGCCGGACGCGGGTCGGGAAGCTGTCGGCCTCGGCGAACGCAGAGCCCAGCATGCACCCGACCGAGCCGATGGCAAACTCCAGGCACATCTCGCGGCCGTAAGCAAGTGCGGGAGTGGCCGGAGGAGATGGAGCAGCCGGTTCCGGGACGTTTTCACCCAGCGCCTGCCGCAGCGACATTTCCAGGGCAAGCGCTTGCGCCATCGAACGGCTGATGGTTTCGCTGGCGGCGAGGAATGCCGCATGGGCTTGCGCATGTGACTGTTGGGCCCGGGCCAGTTCCTCTAACACCGAACCAACTGATCCGTCAGGAGGAGCGAGGGAACTGCCGACAGCAGCTATCGGCGCAACGGGCGGGAGCATCGATACGGAGGCCGGGTGCGGCACCGGGTGCGGTACCGGCTGCGCTGGCGGCCTGGGCGGCTGAAAGGCTGCTCCGCCGATTGCGACCCGGATCATGCCAGAGGGGTTCAGGGCCTCCGGCATTGTCGGCGCTGCATCAAACAGAGCAGCCAGATCGACCGGTACCCGTTCAGCGATCAGGCTGGCCAACAGCTTCAGCACGGCGGAGACCGGATCCTGCCCGGCCTGGCAGGCGGAACGCGCCAGGTGCGGACGCTCGCCAAGGATGCGGCCGATCATGCGGCTGCACGATGCGCCGGGTCCCATTTCCAGGAACAGCCGCACCCCGTCCCGATAGGCCGCTTCGATGACCGCGGGATAGTTTAGGCCGTGCAAAGCCTGGCCGAGGATGGAATCGGCGGCGCTTTCCCGATTGACTGCGTAGGAGTCCCCCTTGACACCGCTGTAATAGATCACCCCGTCTGGTGCGACCGTCGGGTACAGGTGCAGGTCGTGATAAGGGCCGGCAACCTGCTCGGCCACGGCGCAATGGACCGTGGTGACTCCCTGCAGCGGGAAGAACCGGCAGCCAAGCGCATTCACCAGCCGGGCAACGCTCTCGGCCTCACCGCCGATGACGCACTCGTCGGGAGTGTTGACGATCAGCAGGTAGGCGCGGGGGAACGCTGTCAGCGCCTGGCGAACCTGCTGCTCCGGCGCTTCGGCCACGCCGAGACTCCAGTTGACCGGTGTGCCTTCAGCCAGGCCCCAGGCACGCTGTGCCGCTCGGCACTCGCCGGCGAGGTCGCGGGTGAACAGCGTCGACTCCTGCATGCGGGTATACATGCCGTCCCGGTCGCGCCAGGCACGCAGGGCAAAAAGGCCCGCGGATTCGCCGAGGCTGTAACCGATGATGGCGGCAGGGTGAACCGCAAAACCCTGCACCAGATCGCTGACGGCGCAACCGATGGCCACCTGACCGAAGATGACGGCACGGTGGTCATCGTTGATCCGTGCGGCCGGCGCCCCGTTCCAGAACAACTCGGGCTGAAATTGGGCGCGCAGCAGGAGGCTTTCCCGATCCTGGCGGCGCAAAATGTCCGGCCAGCGGCTGAACAGATCCATCCCCATGCCGGCATAGTGATTACCGGAGCCGGGAAAGACAAAAGCAATTTTCCCTGCCGGCCCGAGCGGCCGGGGCGAATAGAACAGCCGGTCGCGCAGGGCGGGCGGCGCCTCGGGGATGATCCCGTCGTTGTTCAGGGTTGCTCGCCCCAGGGTTATGAGCGCCGCCAGTTCGTCACGCCCCCGGGCAACCATGGCCATGGCCAGCGATTTCCCGGTAGCCGCGCAGCGTTGGCAACCGTCTGCCGAGAGAGCATACAAGCTGCCTTCCCGAGACGAGTTGAGCGCCGCTTCAAGAGAAGCAAGCTCCTGTAGAAGTTCATGAGGAGATTCGCCGGTCACGGCAAACAGAAATTCAACACCCGCCCCAAGCGGGGCATACCGAGGCGCAGCCTCTTCCGAGTCAGCTTTGTCACACCCTTCCAGAACCACATGACTGCAGGAGCCATCGATGCTGCTGATGCTGACGCCGGCACGGCGCGGGCCATCGGTCCGGTTGCGCAGCCAGTAACGGGAAGCCCCGGGGAAATAAAGCGGGGAATTCTCGTGAATATCCTGAATCGGCGATTCGAGTCCGCGGCACGCAGGAATGATTTCATGATGCAGGGCCAGACAGGCACTTACCAGTGAAGCCAGGCCGGAGGCCGCTCCACTGTGACCTATGTCACCCTTGACGCTTCTGACCGCGCAGGACCGTACAGGAGCTTTTTCAGCGGCAAAGAAAGCGGCCAGAGTGGCGAGTTCCCGGCGGTCATCTTCAGGGGTGCCGTCGGCGGCGGCTTCGATAAAGCCGATCGATGACCGGTCAACCTTGGCATCGGCATAGGCTCTTGCCAGTGCCTGCCGATAGACATCATTCCCGGCAGTACCTGACACACCACTGGCACTGCCGATGCCACGAATAACGGCGTAGATGCGGTCGCCGTCACGCTCCGCGTCGGCAAGGCGCTTGAGCACGACGGCACAGGCCCCTTCACCGATGATGGCGCCATCCGCCGCACCGTCGAAAGGCGCACTAGTGCCGGAACGCGACACCGGGCGCACGGCATGCTGACCGAGAACCGCCCGCAGGTCTCCGGCCAGATCAACGGCACCGACCAACGCCCGGTCCAGTTCGCGGTTTTGCAACTGGCGTACCGCCGCTTCAAGGGCCTTGATGCCGGAACCGTCCTCGCTGGAAATCGTGTGACTCGGTCCGCCGAGCCGGAATTCACGGGCAATCCTGCTGGCGACGACGCTTCCCAATGCGCCCATGGTCCGGTTGGCGGTCAAGGGCGGGCCGGCAGAGCCGCGCAGTCGGGACGTCCATTCCGCCAGATCATCCAATGCAAGTTCGTGCCCCAGCTGTTGTGCCCAGTGCCGGGCCTGTTCGGCCAAAGACCAGCGCAGACTGAAATTGGTGCTGTTCAGATCAAGGGCGATACCGATGAAGACCCCGGTGGTCAGGTGATCCTCCCGGTCGGGTCCGGCATCCTGCAACGCTTCCGCTGCCGTCTGCAGCATGAGCAGCTGCTGGGGGAGCATCTCCTCCATCTCGCGCGGCGGAATCCGGAAGCGGTTGGCCGGCAGTGTCACTTCATCGATATAGAAGCCGTTGAAAGGCGTTGCCGCCAGACCTTCCTCGCGGAACCAGGCGCTCTGGTTTGCCCCGCGCCAGGCCCGTGGAGAAGTCGGAGTGACCTCGCTCCCGCCGCCGAGAACCCGTTCCTGAAATGCCTGCAGCGATTGCCATGGGCCGAAACGGGCATTCATGCCGACGACTGCGATGGACTGCGCACCGCTGTCAGTAAAATCTTTCCCGGGGGCACCCCTTGTTTCCGCCCTATTTTGGGCAAACCCAAAGTTTGCCCCTGCATTTAATTCTTCCGCCAGCCATTCCTCTATCAGCAGATGGGCATTGATCCCGCCGAAACCGAAAGCGCTCACGGCAGCGCGGCGGGGGATACCGTCACCCTTGCGATGCCACGGTTCCGGGGACCGAAGAATCCGGAACGGGCTTCCGTCAAGCTCCATCCCTGACTGGGGGGTGTTGAAATTGGCGGTAGGGGGAAGCGTTTCCTGCTGCATCGCCAGCAGGACCTTGGTCAGAGCGGCCCCGCCCGCAGCGGTCAGGAGGTGGCCGATGTTGGACTTGACCGAGCCGATGACGCAGCGCGCCCCATCCTCCCCGCGATCACCCCAAAGCTGCCGGAGGCTGGCAACTTCGACAGCATCACCGACCGGGGTGCCGGTGGCGTGACACTCGATCAGGTCGATGTCAGACGGGTTCCAGCCAGCCCGGTCATAGGCGCTGCGCATGGCGCGCAGCTGCCCTTCGGACATGGGGGCCAGCAGACTGCCGCCGACATCGTTGGCCAGGCCAACGCCTCTGATGACTCCGTAAATCCGGTCGCCATGCGCCACGGCATCGGCAGTGCGTTTGAGCAGGAACAGACCGGCGCCCTCGCCCACGACGAGACCATCGCCGGCGGCGTCAAAGGGAGAGCAGACGCCTCTTTTGGAAAGTGCGCGCAACTGCGAAAAACCCATCTGGGTGAAGAGCGGGTCAGGTCGAGAAACCCCGCCGGCCAGCATCGCATCGACCCTGCCGGCCAGCAGCTCGTCCATGGCCAGCTTGATGGCATACAGGGATGAGGCGCAGGCGGCATCGATCGTACAACAGCCGCCACCCAGGCCGAGGGCCTGGGCCAGCATCCCGGCGGGCAAGCCGGCCGGATAACGGTTAAGCGGTGAGGTGGGGATGGGAGATGCTGACTTGCCGGTGAGGTGTTCTTCAAACGTCCGCCCGAGCCAGTTGCGGGTGAGCAGCGTCGAGGTTTCACTCGGCAGAGCCAGATTGCCGACGATGACTCCCACCCGCGAACGATCAAGCGGTGCGGTCACGCCGTCGTCGAAGGCGCGCTTGCCGGCATGGATCAGCAGATGGAAGAGGGGATCAAGCCCTTCCAGGCAGGTCGCATCGACAGCCAGATCCGGGAGGGCCGCTGCGGAAGGAAGCGGGTCGATAAAGCAGCCGTTGCGGGAATAAACCCTGTCGGCTTTCCCCGCCTCCGGATCGAAGAGGGCGTCTGCAGGAACCAGCCAGCGGCCGGCCGGAATCTCGCGAAAAGAACTCCGGCACGTCCGAATATTGTTCCAGAAGGCGGACAAATCCGGCGCATCGGGGAAAATTCCACCGATGCCGACGATGGCTACGCTAGGGTGCAACTCCGCCATCAAGCAACATCCAGCTCAACGCACTCTGCCTGCAACAGCTGGTTGCGCCGGAAGGCCCGCTGCAGGGAGGCGTCGATGATGCATTCGTAATTTTCCAGCCGGGCAATCAGTTTGCCGCTGCTTCTGTCCAGGAATTCGATATCCGCGCAAGCGCTGTGGGCACGCTCTGAAGTCACCTTGATCAGAACCTGGACACCTTCGGGCGGGAAGCTATCCTGGAACTGGCGGTAGCGTCCGGCAAAGGTCGGGAGTGAGCCGCAACCGGAACGCTCGAAACTCCAGAGGATCATCAACTGGAAAGCACAATCGATGACCAGGGGATCAGCAAGCCAGCAATTCCGCAACGGCTGCCTGATCCAGTTTTCCGGTTTTGACGCTACCTTCACCATGGCCGTGATGCCCATGGGTGAGCAGCCGTCGATCTTTTCGATCCCCTGCAGGAGTTCCCCGTGAAAGAGGCGCTCAGGGGTATAGACGGGGCCGGTGTACGGAACGTTCGTCCCGGCAGGCGGATTGGCGATTGAGCGGATCTCTTGCGGCAGTTTTGTGCTCAATATGATGTCAGCACGTGCGTGCAGAGTGCTGTTCCTGCTGCCGGTCAGTTCGACAGGGACGCAGTAAAAGGCATCTCGCTTTTCCGCTCGCCCGGCCATGACGCTGAGATGGCAGGGATTGCCCTGGTCAAACACGACTCCCTTGCAGATGCGCAGGTCGTTGAAACCATGGAACCGGAAGCCGGGGTTGCCATGCAGGGCGCCATGGGCAAGCCATTCCACGATCATGGCCACGGGCAGGACGGCTTTCCCGTCGATCACATGCGACCGCAGGAACGGATATTCCTCCAGATTCAGGGTGAGACTGAACGCTTCGGTAAGCGACCCTGTCGGCACCGGTGAGGTGACGGCCAGCGATTCAGCCGAGGTGCAGGCCAGAGCGACGATTTCGACCGGAGCCCCTGTCGCGGCAATTTCCCGCAGCAGCAATTCGCCGCCCTCTTTCAGGCCAATCAGGCCGATCCCCTCGTTGGCGAAGACTTTCTTCAGTGAAGGCGTCACCATGCCGCCATCCCACGGACCCCAGTTGATACTGACGGTACGGCATGCCGGGCGCCGACGCGATTCGGCTTGGGCCAGTTTGTTGAGCACTTCGTTGGCAACGGCATAATCGACCTGGCCACGGCGACCAAAACGCCCTGATGTAGAGGAGAACAGCACAATGAAGCGCAGGTCGTCGGGGGCCGTCGCATCCAGCAGCGCCCGCAATCCTGCCACCTTGGTGCCATAGACCAGGCCAAATTCCTCCAGGGTCTTGTCGCTGATGAGCCGGTCCGCCAGAACGCCGGCCCCATGGACAATGCCACGAATCGGCCCGTACTCCCGGCGGATTTCCGCGAGCGCATAAGCGACCGCTTCGCTGTCGCGTATATCAACGGAGCGGTATACGGCCTGGCCGCCCTTTTCCGCAACTTTTGCCAGAGTGTTTCTGAGTTCCCGTCCGGCGATGATCGCCTGGTATCGTTCCTCGATCTCGCGGGGATGAAGTTTTTTGGTGGCATGTTCAAGAATGGCCCGCTTGATTTCGCCTTCGCCATGTAATGGCGTCAACCATTCCGGTTCAGGACGAGGCTCCATACTGCGCCCCAATAGAACCAGCCGCGGTTTCCAGGCATCTGCAAGGGCGATGGCGGCGGCGGCAGTAACACCGCGGCCGCCGCCGGTGATCACGACCACATCCCCTGCCTGCAACGGGGGTGCTGCGGGCGATGTCAACGCCGGAAGATCAATCACCTTGAGCTCGGTTCGGCCCGCCGGGGTCAGGCCGACTTCCAGAGGAGCGGCAATAAACAGCTCATGCGCAACCGCACGGGCCTCTGCTGCGGCATCGGAGAAAAGGCTTGTATCAAGTGCCTTGCAGGATACTTCGCTCCATTCGCGGGCCGCAGTTTTCACCAGCCCTGCAAGCCCTCCGGAAAGCGGGTCGGCAAGCGTCGTGCCACCGCCACAACCGAAGGAGCCATCCAGGTGCGATATGGTCGCAAACAGAGCGCCGCCATTTTCCCCGGCCCGGCGCAATGCCGAAGCGACCCCTTTCATGAGCAGGAAAGCGTTGTCGAAGAAGGTGTCGTCGGCGCCGCCCGCCGGGGCACAGATAACCAGGCCGGCAAGATCGTCAGGCACCTCCATGAAGGCATCTTCAATTGCAACCAGGCGCGCGGCGCGCCCGGAAGCGCTGATCAGGGAACACAGCTCGGAAGAGAATGTCGAACCGTCGTCGGTAATCCAGAGGAAACCCTTATCGGCAAGCGGTAACGCCTGGGTATCCGCAGGCAACGGGACCGCGACGATCGTGCTGCGATTGATGGGTGCAGCGAAATCGCCGGCAACCCCACCGCAGTCAGCAGAATGTGCCGTGGCGGCACATGCAGGGACTGCGGTATCTGCCGGGCTTTCATTGAAGATGGCGACAGGTGCGTTCCCGGCGCCCAGATAGCGGGCGATCTCTCCCAGCGTGTGCAGGGTTCCCAGATGCTCCGGGCCGATCACCGGCGAACCGGGCAGCCGCTCCTGAAGTGCCGACAAAATTTCAACCCGCTTGATCGAATCAATGCCCAGATCCGAGTCAAGCCCCATCTCCAGTTCCAGCATCTCGACCGGATAACCGGTTTTCTCGCTGACCACCGCCAGCAGGGTCTCGGCAATACGATCCGACTGGTCGGACTGGTCAGACCGGTCGGACAACG
The DNA here is from genome assembly GCA_023701265.1 of Desulfuromonadales bacterium. Taxonomy (GTDB): domain Bacteria; phylum Desulfobacterota; class Desulfuromonadia; order Desulfuromonadales; family BM103; genus VAUL01. The sequence continues at coordinate 7,867 of JAMPXI010000119.1, forward strand.
CCTCAACCGAGGCGGTCCCGGCGCCCAGATGGCGGGCGATCTCTCCCAGCGTGTGCAGGGTTCCCAGATGCTCCGGGCCGATCACCGGCGAACCGGGCAGCCGCTCCTGAAGTGCCGACAAAATTTCAACCCGCTTGATC
>JAMPXI010000008.1 GCA_023701265.1 Desulfuromonadales bacterium
AGCCGCCCCGGCGTCACCAGTCGGGTGCTCACCCCGGAACAGGCGGTGGAGCGGGTGCGCCTGGTCAAGCGCCACATGGAGAAGCAGGGTGGGGCGCAGCTCAAGGTGGTCGGCATCGCCGGTCCCGGCGACCCCTTGGCCAACCCGCGGACCTTCGAGACGTTCCGGATGGTTCGTGCCGCGTTCCCGGAGATGACCCTGTGCCTGTCGACCAACGGCCTGCGCCTGCCGGAGATGATCGATACCCTCAAGGAACTCGACCTGCACAGCCTGACCGTGACCATCAACGCCCTGACGCCCGAGACCGGTGCGCGCGTTTACGAGTGGATCAAGGTCGACGGCCGGAAAATGGCGGGGGAGGATGCAGCGGCGCTGCTGCTCGCGCGGCAGTTCGCAGGGGTGCAACTGGCGGCGGCGGCCGGGTTGCTGGTCAAGATCAACCACGTCACCATTCCCGGGGTCAACGACCACGAGACCCTCGACCTGGCGGTCAAGGTGCGCTCCCTTGGGGCCACCATGATGAACATCATCCCGGTGATCCCTCTCGGCCTGTTCAAGGGGGTCGAGCCACCGTCGGCGGCGCTCATGGAGATGGTGCGCAATCAGGCCGAACTGATCCTCTCCCAGGCCCGTCACTGCAAACAGTGCCGCGCCGATGCGGCCGGGGTGGTGGGGGAGGATCTGGACCTCGAAGCGATCTCAATGATGGCGTCGTAGCGATTTGATACCTTGAGCTTTGTCATCCCAAAGACGCCCTGAAAGGACTTTGCATCATGACCCTGCTGATCCATTTTCTCATGTGCCTGACGACGATATTTGAACGTCGTGTGCCGCCGGAGAAACTGTCCTCTGATGCTCAGCCCTTTTCTGAAGAGACATCATCCAGAGAACCGGAAATATGGTGAAATTATGTCAGCTGAACTTCTTCCTCTGCTCGCCGTCTGCATCTTCGTGGTCGCCATGCTCTACGCCAGCGTCGGGCATGGCGGCGCCTCCGGCTACCTGGCAACGATGGCGTTGTTCAGCCTGCATCCGGCGGCACTGAAGCCGACCGCCCTGGTGCTGAACATCGTCGTCGCCGGAGTCGGCACCTGGCTGTACTGCACGGCGAAGCAGTTCTCCTGGCGGCTCTTCTGGCCCTTCGCCATCACCTCGATCCCCGCCAGTTTCCTCGGCGGCTGCTTCAATCTGCCGCCGCACCTCTACCGGCCGTTCCTGGGGGTGGTGCTGCTCTTCGCCGCCTGGCGTCTGTTCGTCCGCACCGAGCGGCGGGAAGGGGAGATATGCCCGCCGCGGCTGCCGGTGGCCATGGCTGTCGGGGCGGTGCTCGGTTTCGCTTCGGGACTGATCGGCGTCGGTGGCGGGATCTTCCTCAGCCCGCTCATGGTGCTGCTCGGCTGGGCGCGGGTGCGCGAGGTCTCGGGGATTGCCGCCCTGTTCATCCTGGTCAATTCCGCGGCCGGGTTGCTCGGGCATGTCAGCAGCCTGCAGCAGATTCCCGGCTATGCCCCGCTACTGGCGGTCATGGCCCTGGCCGGCGGTACCCTCGGGGCGCTGGGGGGGAGCCGGCACCTGCCGGTCCCGGTGATTCTCAAGGCGATGGCGATGGTGCTGGTGATCGCCGGCGGGAAGATGATTCTGGTCTAGACGGCACTGTCGTTGCGGGGCCTGGGACATCCTCACGTGATGTTGCAAGACAAGCGCAAATGCTTTGCTACAATTGTTATGTCATCAGGAGAGAGATCCTTGGTGCTTATGTGCATAAAGGGAGAGGGTCGATGAGCAAGATGAATATTGAGGCCGGGATGCCGATTGCGCTGACCCTGGAGCCAGGTACCTATTACCGGTGCACCTGTGGCAAATCGCAGCACCTGCCGTTCTGCGACGAATCCCACCGCGGAGGCGACAGTCAGCCGCTCCGCTTTGAAATCAGGTCGCGGCAGAAGGTTTACCTGTGCAGCTGCGGCAAGACCGGGAAAGCTCCCTATTGCGATGGCAGCTGCGGGTTTTCGCCGCCCTGATGGTCGGAACGGCTACTTGACGAATGTGCCGTTGTGAAACTCCTCGAAGGCGATGCGCAGCTCTTCCCGGGTGTTCATGACGATCGGTCCCTGCCAGGCCACCGGTTCGTTCAAGGGGCGGCCGGTCAACAGCAGGAAGCGCACCCCCTGGTCACCTGCCGTCACCCGGATGCCTTCGCCCTCACGCGCATAGAGCACCACCGTTTCGGGACCGAAGGAGCAGGCCCGTTCCAGGTCGAGCCAACCGCTGCCGGCGTAGTCGAAGCTGAACGGGTCGCGGCCCTCGTCGAAATGTCCGGCGCCGGCCAGCACGTAGGCGACCACGGTGTGCCCATGCTTGACGGCGTGGGTGAAAACCCCGCCGGCCGGCACGGTCACATCCATCAGTTCCGGGTCGATGACAATGTCCCGGACCGGCCCCGTGACCCCGTCCAGCGTGCCGCTGACCACTTTTACGCGGGTGCCGGAGGCGAGCACGACCTCCGGGATTGTTGCCGCCGGCACGTCACGATAGCGCGGTGGCATCATCTTCCGGTCGGCCGGCAGGTTGGCCCAGTACTGAAACCCCCACATGGTCCCGGTCGGGCTCTGCTGGGGCATCTCCTGGTGGATAACGCCGCTGCCGGCGGTCATCCACTGCACATCGCCGGCGCCGATCACGCCCTTGTTGCCCATGCTGTCGCCATGCTCCACCCGTCCTTCGAGAATATAGGTGATCGTCTCGATCCCGCGGTGCGGGTGCCAGGGGAAACCGGCCAGGTACTCGGCGGGATTGCTGGTATGGAAGTCGTCCAGCATCAGGAAGGGGTCGAACAGCGGCACCTGGTGGTAGCCGAAGGCCCGCTTGAGATGGACACCGGCCCCCTCGATGGTCGGGGCGCTCCGGAACACCTTGAAGATCTTGCGAATGGTCATGGCTTGTGCCTTTCATCGGTTGGCTGCCGGGAAACGCTAGCTTGCCCTCACGTCGTGGAAACTATAGCAGATCGCCCGCGATTCGCAGCCTTGCCGTGACTACTCCCCGCCAAAACACAGCGCATGATCGCTGCATGTCCCACAGTCCGGCGTCTTGCACATTGTCCCGCCGCTCCGGTCGCAAAGCTGCTTGAAAAGGAAGCGCTTCCAGCGCATTCCGTTGCCGTTGGCGGCGGCCAGGGCGGGGAGGTGGCGGCGGATTACCGCGGTCAGCTCCGGACGGGCGAACAGGCCCATGGTCAGCCAGAGATGGCCGGGGCGCGCGGCGCGGGCGGCGAGGATGCGGGCCAGCCAGAAGGAGGTCGCCGCCGTCCAGCCCTCGGCATCCCGGGGAAGGTAGGAGAGCAGCAGATCGAGAATCTCGGGATTGGCTTGCGGGCAGTCTGCGGAGGCTGAAGCGGAAGATGTTTTCCAGCTCGCTGGGGTGACTGCGGGGAAGTAGAAGGAGAGAAGGTCCGCCAGTTCGTCTTCGTTCAGGCCGAGGGCTGCGTTGATGGCACATGGTTCTCCGGCGGCGACGGCAAGCAGGCAGGCAACGAGATGGCGATCCTCGGCAGGCGCGTCGGGCGGAGCCGGGCTGTCGATGAGCAGACGGTAGACCGGGTCGGCGGCAGAGACGCGCGGGGCATGGTCGTCGTCCGCCGCGATCGTTGCCGTGACGGGCTGGTGGCTGTTACGGGCGCTCTTGACTGCGGCCTGCAGGGCTTCGACCGCCAGTACGGCGCAATAGTCGCGATCCGGCGGCAGGCCGGCGAGGGTGGCTTCGACCCAGGCAGGTGCGATGGCGACGACCTCGGCCAGGGCGTGCCCTTCGGCCAGTTCCGCCGCCGCGGCGCAGGCGGCAATGGTGAAGCCGCAGCCGAACACCTGATAGCGCACGGTTTCAATCCGGTCGTCGCGGACGCGCAGGGTGAAACGCACCGCCAGTCGCCGGCCGGCCTCTCCCTCGCCCAGGCCGACTTCGCCGATGCCGTCGGCGTCAGGGAGCGCCCCGGCGCGGCGGGTGTCGGTGGCCCAGCGGCGGATGGTGTCTGTATAGTTGGCCATGGTTCTTCATCCCTGCTGTGAGACATAGGACCGATCGGACGCATAAGTCCAATAGGTCCTATGGGTGCCCGGGTTCTCTCCGCATCTGTTCCGCTGCATTCGCCACCTCGAATAGAAAGTACGCCCCGCCCTCGTAGAGCACATCGTTTTTGAGCTGGTTGCCGAGGGTTTCCCAGTCGGGGAAGCCGCGCGGCACTACTCCTTTGTGATGGCGGTGGGCGAGGGCCTCGACGTGGCCGTTGCCGACGATCAGGTCAAATCCGTCGCGCAGATCCTCGGCATCCTCGAGGTCGCCGACCAGCACCCGGCCGGCGGGGAGCCCGTCCAGTTGCGGCGAGTCGACGGTGGCGATGGCGATCTCGACCTTCGCCCCGGCTTCGGTCAGCAGCGTGCAGGCCCCGGCCAGGAAGTCCGGCTCGCCAGCCACCAGGATGCGGGTCTGGCCGAGGGCGAAGTGGCAGTCGAGCAGGGCATCCTGCAAGCGCTGGCGCCAGCGCACGATATCGGCAACGGGGCGTTCGCGGCCGGTTGCTGCCAGGAGCAGTGCCGCCAGGGCGTCGGTGGCCGCCAGCCCCAGCAAGTGGGGGAAATGGTGGTGGCGGATCGCCGGATTCTTGGCCTGCAGGGCCCTGGCACAGGGGAGCATCGATGCGCCGACGCTGATGACCAGGCCGGCATCGGCCAGGGCGCGGATCTCCTCGACGGAGATGCCGCCGCTGGAAAGGGTGCTCTGCTTCTCGCCGAGATGGCCGTCGAGGCTGGTGGAAAGGTCGGGAAGCGCCAGGACTTCGAAGCCGTAGGCGGCGATGAAGTCTTTGAGTTTTTCTACCTCGATCGGCTGCAGCGAAACGTGCGGCAGCAGCACCACCTTGTTGTCGTCGACAGCCTGGGTCGGCGCGGTCAGCTGTTCGATCAGCATCCTGGCCGCCAGCGCCCAACCGCTTTCCAGTCCGCCTTCGAAATCCGGGGTGTTGACCCAGACCAGGGGATACTCGACCTGGGAGGCGACGCCGCGGATGTCGTCCCCCTTGGTTTCGGTCAGCCCGGTGGTGTACAGGCCGATCAGCGCGGGCGCCACTTTTTCGGTGACGTTCCGCACTGCGGCGACGATGTTGTGGTCGCCGCCGTCGAGAACCGCGGTAATATCGGTGACCGCGGTGGTCTGGATGGCGATCGGTTCGCAGAAGTGCCGGGTGAAGTAGACCTTGGCGAAGGAGGTGCATCCCTGGGCACCGTGCATCAGCGGCATGCAGCGGTCGACGCCGAGAAAGGCCAGCGTCGCCCCCAGCGGCTGGGAGAGGCGGATCGGGTTGACCTGCAGCGGCTTGACCGGTTTGCGGCTCACGGCTCCCATGGTGCCCTCCTTGCAGCGTTGCGGAATACCGGGGTTTCCAGGGCGTTTTTCAGATCCTCGGCGAGGTTGAGCAGCCCCTGGTAGCCGCCGTAGCTCTTCTTCTTCTCCTGGTTGACGTCGGCGAAAGCGATCCCTTTCTTGAGTGCCGTGTACAGGCTGCGGCCGCCGGCCAGCAACAGGTGCGCCCCGGTCTCGTCAATGATTTTTGCCTGTTCCTGCCCCGGCCTGGTCATCAGCACCCCGTTTGGTCCAAGGTACTCACGGGCTTTGGCGCGGTCGTCCGCCGTCGACTTGCCGACGGCGGTTGCCACCACCTCGAGGCCAAGATCCTGAAGTGCCGCGGCGATCGACCAGGACTTGTTGCCGCCGGTGTTGAGCACCGCCTTCTTGCCGCGAAAAAATTCGCGGTAGGGGGCGAGGCGTGCCTCCAGCGCCGCCTCCTCGCGGGCGACCAGTGCTCGCGTGCGTTCGATCAGGGCGGCGTCGCCGAGCGCTTCGGCAATCGCCAGCAGGCCAAAGCTGGTGTCGCGTTTGCCGTAGAAGGAGACCGAGATTGATGGAATGCCGTAGCGCTCCTCCAGCTTGCGGGTCAGCGACACCAGCGATTTGGCGCAGACCAGCACGTTGAGCCGGGCGCGGTGGGCAGTGCGGATCTGTGCCACCCGGCCGTCGCCGCTCAAGGTGGAGAGGACGCGAATGCCAAGTTCCTCGAGCAGCGGGGTGTACTGCCACATGTCGCCGGTGACGTTGTATTCGCCGATCAGGTTGATGTCGAAGGGGGTGGTTTCCGTCGGCTCCAGGGTGCCGATCAGATGCCGCAGGACCGCTTCGCCGGCGAGGCGGCTGCCAAGGTTCTTGCTGCCGACGAAGCCGGGGGCGTGGACCGGGACGACCGGCAGCCCGTGGGCAAATTCGGCGCGTCTGCAGATGGCATCGAGGTCGTCGCCGATCATGGCGGTGACGCAGGTGGCGTAGACGAACACCGCCTGCGGGGCATAGCGGGCGACTACGTAGTCGATGGCTTTGGCGAGTTTCTCCTCGCCGCCGAAGACCACGTCGTTGTTGGTGATGGCGGTAGTGAAGCCCATCTGGGTGAGATCGCGGCCGCGCCAGCTGGTCCTGGTGGCGCGCGTCTCCCAGGAGGCGCCGAGGCAGGTGAGGGGGCCATGTACCAGGTGGGCGGCGTCGGCGTAGGGGAAGAGGGAGATCTGCGCCCCCTCGAAGGCGCACCCGCCGGTGGTCGCCCCGGGGGTCGGCGCGTTGCAGGCGGCTTTCTTCGCCGGGCTGTGAGTGCAGGCGCTCTCGTTGAGCAGTTCGCGGATCTTTGGTTTCATTCCCGGGCGCGCTCCTTTCGGGACAGTGCGGCTTCGCACCGTTTTGTTCCGTCGCGCCGTTGGGAGGGAACCGTTGCATCTTAATCATTGCAAAAGTCTCGCCAGCAGGCTTTGCAGCCATAAACCGGTTTTTTGCAGGGGTTGCGGAGTCAGTTGATGTGCACACCGGCAAGAATGTGCCGTTTATTTGTGCAGAATTGTGGGGAGGAACCGACCCAGTCAACAGAATCCTGCCGGTTTTCGTGCGAATTTCCATCTGGCCACGATTTTGCAAAAAGCTTGGGCATGAGAAAACAGGTCGACATCATCCAGAGCGATCCCGAGGTGCCCGCAGGGGTGTTCGAGGCATTGCTGAGCGAGTGGCAGGTGCCGTTTCGCATCCTCCGGCCGGATCTCGGTGAAGCGCTTCCGGCCAACGCCGCTGCCGTCATCGTCCTCGGTGGAGTCATGGGGGTGCATGACGAGGCGCGGCATCCCTTTCTCCGGGCGGTCAAGGAGTTCATGGGCCGGGTGCTGGCTGCCGGGACACCGCTTTTCGGCATCTGTCTCGGTGGACAGTTGTTGGCCGACGTGGCCGGGGGCGTGGTCAGCAGCAACCGTTGCGGCGAACGGGGGCTCGTTGCTGTCGGCCTGACCGCCGCCGGCGCGGCCGATCCTCTGTTTGCAGGGATCAACGAGCGGTTCCAGGCCTTTCAGTGGCACAACGACAGCTTCACGATCCCTCCCGGCGCGGCGCATCTGGCCAGCTCAAGCGTCTGCCCCGGTCAGGCGTTCCGGTTTGGCAACGCCTGGGGAGTGCAGTTCCACCCGGAGGTCGACAGCAGCATCGTCGCGTCCTGGAGCAGACGCAACCCGGCCCAGATCCAATTGACCGATGAATTCGCCGCCGCCGAGGCTGCCCACCGGGCATTGGCCCGGCAACTGCTGGCCAACTTCCTGGCAACGGCCGGGATGCGCTTCAGCTGACGCAGCCGGCAAGCGCCAACTGATAACGTTCCGGCACTGGTGCCGGAACAAGGGCAGAGTCGCCCCTAGACCAGCAAGGTCCGGGGGCATTTTGCGTTTTGGAGGCACACCATGAAGCCGTTCGACGACAAAGCCATCATCATCGACGACACCACCTTGCGTGACGGCGAGCAGACCGCCGGGGTGGTCTTCTCCCTCGCAGAGAAGATTGCGATCGCCCGGATGCTCGACGCCATCGGCGTCCAGGAGATCGAGTGCGGCATCCCGGCGATGGGGGCGGAGGAACAGGCATCGGTCCGGGCCCTGGTCGATCTCGGCCTGAACGCGAGGCTGATCACCTGGAACCGGGCGGTGATCGGCGATATCCAGGCATCCATCGACGCCGGGGTCACGGCCGTCGACATCTCCCTGTCGGTCTCCGATATTCATATCCGCCACAAGCTGCGCAAGGACCGCGCCTGGGTCAAGGAGCAGCTCAAAATTGCCCTCGGCTTTGCCAAGGCGCATGACCTTTACGTTTCGGTCGGCGGCGAGGATGCCAGCCGTGCCGATCTCGATTTTCTGGTCGAACTGCTGGAGATCGCCCGCGGTCTGGGCGCCGACCGTTTCCGTTTCTGCGACACCCTCGGCGTCCTCGACCCGTTTGCCACGTTCGACAAGGTCAGTTTCCTGCGAACCAGGGTTCCGGGGCTCGATCTCGAAGTGCACACCCACAACGACCTCGGCATGGCCACTGCCAACGCCATCGCCGGCATCCGTGCCGGGGCGCGCTTCGTCAACACCACGGTCAACGGCCTCGGCGAACGGGCCGGCAACGCCGCGCTGGAAGAGGTGGTGATGGCGCTCAAGCACGCCTGCGGCATCGATCCCGGCGTCGATACCCGCCGCTTCGTCGAGCTGTCCCGACTGGTCGGGCAGGCCAGTTGCCGGCCGGTGCCGGAATGGAAGGCAGTGGTCGGCGAACGGGTTTTTGCCGTTGAATCCGGGCTGCACGCCGACGGTGTGCTCAAGCATCCCGGCAACTACGAGGGGTTCGATCCGGCCGAGGTCGGGCTCGACCGGCAGATTGTGCTCGGCAAGCATTCCGGCCGTCACGGTCTGCTCTACCGGCTCGCGGCCCTCGACATCGTGCTCGCCCCGGCCGAGGTCCTTCCCTTCATGGCACGGGTTCGCTGCCGCAGCCAGCAGTTGAAACGCCCGTTGAGCGACAGTGACCTGCTCGTGCTGATGACGGAGCGTGCCGATGCTGCCTGAACCGCTCGCTTCAAACTATGCGATCGATTCACCCGGTGTGATCGGTTCGCCGGTCCCACGGGAGTGGGAAAATTTCCTGGCCTGGGCAGAGCTGGAAGGGTGGCGGGTGCCGGTGCGGGAGCTGTCGGTCTACCGCAACGAACTGGCTGACTGCGTTTTCGTCCTGCGCGACGCGGATGCCTGCCCGCGCGGTTTCGTCACCGTCTGTCGCCACCAGCGCAGCGCCTGGATTGGCAATCTGATCATCGACCCCGCCTGTCGCGGACAGGGGCTTGGTCGCCGGTTGTTCGAGCATGCCGTCGGCCATCTGTCTGCCCGCGGCACCGCCACCCTCTGGCTGACCGCCTCCCAGCAGGGGCGTCCGCTCTATGAGGGCTGCGGCTTCCGTGAGGTCGGGCGGATTGAGCGCTGGCTGTGGCGCGGCGACAGCTTGTCGTCCACCAGGGCCGATGACGTGCGCAACGGGGATCTCTACTCGCTGGTCCGGGCCGATGCCGCCGCCTGGGGGCACTCCCGGGCCGAGTTGCTGACGTTGCTGGCGCGCGGCGGACAGATCTTCACTTCCGGCAGCACGGCAGCCCTGTTGCAGCCCGGCAGCAGTCTGCGCGTGCTCGGCCCATGGCTGTCGGCGAACCTCTGTCCGCGTGCCAACCGGAATATCCTGTCCCGGGTTCTGGACGCGCTTGACGGCGGCGGCGAGGTTGCCGTCGATCTGCTCGGTGGCTCCCCGGTGGGGGCACTGCTGCCTGTGGCAGGTTTCCACCCGGCCGGCGAAACCGTCCTGATGATGCGCGGCGCAGCGGGGATGGTGCGGCTTGGCGAAGTGGTGGCACTGGCCAGCCTGGGGAGCATGGGGTGACACAAATCGACGGCCAGTGCGGGTATTTGCACGTTCTCGTCTTGCATTAGCGCCGATTGTTGGTCAAACTGTCAGCAATTGTCCTGACTGCAATCGAACCTTGCAAGGAGATGCACATGCACGCCTACGACAACGTGGGGAAAAGTACGATTGCCATGGTTCTGGCCGGAGGGAAGGGGGAGCGGCTCAGCCCGCTGACTCTGCGCCGGGCCAAGCCGAGCGTGACCTTTGGCGGCAAGTACAAGATCATCGACTTCGTCCTGAGCAACCTGTTCAATTCCGGAATCAAGAAGGTCTATATTCTGACCCAGTACCGGGCCTACTCATTGACCAAGCATATCCGCGAGTCCTGGGGCAAGTGGACCGGTCTGGGAGAGTTCTATGTCGCCATCTCCCCCGAGACACGCAACGAGAGTGAGGAGTGGTTCAAGGGAACGGCCGACGCCATTCTGCAGTACCTGCGCTTTGTCGAGTACTCGGATGCCGATTACGTGGCAATCTTCGGTGGCGACCACATCTACAAGATGGATGTCGGCCAGATGATCGGCAGCCACCGAATGAACCGTGCCGACATCACCATTGCCGCCCTGGAAGTGCCTTTCGCAGAGGCTAGCCGGTTCGGCGTCTTTTCCGTGGACGACGGTTTCCGGGTGACCGGCTTTGCGGAAAAGCCCGACGAACCTGAAAAAATTCCGGGAAGGGAGACCTGCTTCGCCTCCATGGGGAACTATATCTTCTCCACCAAGAAGCTCATCGAGGTGCTGCAGGAGGGGAAGAAACTCCACGAAGATCTGGATTTCGGCAAGCACGTGATCCCGATGATGCTGGAAAAGGGCGATCGGGTCTTCGCCTACAACTTCAACGACAACGTGATCCCCGGTATGAACGCCGAGGAGCGGGGCTACTGGAAGGATGTGGGGACGATCGATTCCTACTACGAGGCCAACATGGATCTCATTCATGTTTCCCCGCAACTGAACCTCTACAATTACAAGTGGCCGATCCTCACCAACCAGGGGAATCTGCCGCCGGCCAAGACCGTGTTCGACGACGATGACCGTCGCGGTCAGAACCTCGATTCCTATGTGTGCGCCGGTTGCATCACCAGCGGCGGCACCGTGAGGCGCTCGATCCTCGGTCCCTTGTGCCGGGTCAACAGCTACAGCCTGGTGGAAGATTCCATCCTTTTCGAAAACGTCACCATCGGGCGCCACGTCAAGATCCGGCGGGCCATCATCGACAAGAATGTGACGATACCTGATGGCTTGAACATCGGCTACGACCACGCCGAGGATCGAGCCAGGGGGTATACGGTTACAGAATCAGGCATCGTCGTCGTCCCCCGCCCGGATAAGTAGACGTCCGCTTTTGCGCCATCCCGGCGGTGCCCGTCGGGTCGCTCTTGTGCGGCGTAGCGCTGCTACGCCTCCGCGCCGTCGTGTAGACGTCCGCTTTTGCGCCAAGCCGGTGTTGCCTGTGTCATCGCTTGTGCGACGTAGCCCTGCTACGTCTCCGCGCTCTTCCTTGGCGCCGCCGCCTTGGCATCAAAATCGAACGCCTTGGACTTTCTACCCACCCCCAAAAACAACAACAGCCCCCGTTTTTCGAAGGGCTGTTGTTGTTTTTTAGGGGATGCAGGTGAATGTGCTGGATTATTTCTTGTGGCAGTCCCCGCAGGCGGTTGGCCCTTTGCTTTTTGCCTTGTGGCAGTCGCGGCAGAGGGCATGCGCCGTATCCTTGGTCAAATCGATCTTCCCCGGGGTGCCATTGCCGTGGCAGGTGGCGCAGGGGAATGATTTGGCATGGGCGAGATGGGGGAAACTGACCTGCCCCTGGCTGGCGGGCAGGATCAGGTTGTCCGGAGCGTCCGGGATTTTTACGGCGGGCTTGGCCGGTGCCGGTGCGGCCGGTGCTGGTGGTTTGGCCGGGGCTGCCGAAGGTTCAGGAGCCTTTGGTGCTTCGGCGACCTTGGGAGCTTCCGGTGCCGGCGCGGCGGGTGTGGCAACCTCGGCCGGTGGTGCCGGAGCGACCGGCGCGGCAGGCGGTGCCGGAGGAGTGGGCTCTGCAGCCGGTTTCATCTCTGCTTTGGGTTGAGCCGGGGCAGAAGCCTTCTCCTGACCGCAGCCGGTGATGAACATGCCTGTAACGATCAAGGCGACGAAGAGCGTCCGGTTCATGGCGACCTCCCTGGGCGATTGAACGATATTGCCCAAGTCTAGCAGGCCGCCGGGTGCCGGCAACTGCTCCGCCGTCTTATTTATCGATTTCCCCCCTCGGGATAAAAACCATGGCCGCCGAATTCATGCAGTAGCGCAGTCCGGTCGGTTTCGGCCCATCCGGAAAGACATGGCCGAGATGGGCGTCACAGCGGCTGCACAGCACTTCGGTGCGAGTCATGAAGAATCCGCGATCTTCGGCCGTGGCGATATTCTCGGCGGCGACCGGTTCGGTGTAGCTCGGCCAGCCGGTCCCTGATTCGAACTTGGTGCGCGAATCGAACAGATCCTGACCGCAGCAGACGCAGCGGTAGACACCGTCGGCGTGATTGTTCCAGTCCTTGCCGGTATAGGCCCGCTCGGTGCCCTTCTCGCGGGTGACGTGGTATTGCTCCGGGGTCAGTTGGCGCCGCCAGTCGTCGGCGGTCTTGGTGACCTTGTCAGTCATGACATATCCTCCTGCGGCAACGGACCAGACGCGCAACGAGCCGCTGCTGACGTTTTGGGGTGCCGCCCACAGGTCATATGGCTTGCCGACGGCCAACAGGACGGCTGCCGCCAGGGTTAGCTTCAGGGCAGTTCTCCGTTGCATGGCACGCTCCTTCGGCTTTTGATTTATCCTACCACACCCGTGACCGCCCGGTCATGGCCGGCCGGCCCGGAATTTGCTTTTTGATTGAATTGCGATAAATTGTCTCAACATTAACCGGCGTTTATAGGGGGAGCCATGCCGCTGTTCATCTGGAAGCCGAGCTATGAGACGCATATCCCCGAAATCGACTACGATCACCGTCAGCTGGTTGGTTTGATCAACGAGCTCTATGAGGCAATGAAACAGGGCCAGGGTTACGATTTGATGAACGAGACCCTCAACCGCCTGATTGACTACGTCAGCCAGCATTTCGAAACCGAAGAGGGGTTCATGCGTGCCGGGAATTACCCCGGCATCCTTGATCATCAGAAGGAGCATCAGCAGTTCCGTGCCAGCATCCTGGAGATGGACGTGCGTCGTCGCGCGGGCCATGCCCCGCCGTCCATCGAGTTGCTGACCTATCTCCGCGACTGGCTGCGGGATCATGTCACGACAACTGACAAGGAACTGGGCAGGTATCTGAAAAAAATGCAGAATTGACGGCCTTCTTGCCGCCCGAACCATGCCGCCGATCAGGCCGGCTGCTTATCCATTTTGCGCCGATAAAGTGCCGACTTAGAAGGAATGCCTTGACCAGACCCTGGGTCACTATCGACAGCGCCGCGACCGACGATGGCCGGCTCGAACTGCGCCGGCGCGGCGAGCGTGATTTTCTGATCACCCTGGATGGCCTGGTACTGATGAACAGCGTGGCCAATCGCTCGGAAATCGTGCTTGGTCAACGCGGCTGCAGTCACCTGCGCAGCCGTTCCTCCGCGCGGGTGCTGGTCGGTGGACTGGGAATGGGGTGCACGCTCCGGGCAGTGCTCGACACCTTGCCGGCGGATGCCAGGGTGGTGGTCGCCGAACTCAACCCGGTGATCCTCGCCTGGTGTCGCGGGCCGCTGGCCGGACTGACCGGCGGAGCCGCGAATGATCCCCGGGTCGACGTCGAGATCGTCGATGTGGCCGAGCGGGTTCGGGTTGCCGCCAACGACGAGACCGGCAACTTCGATGCGATCATCTTCGATCTCTACCGTGGCCCGCACTTCCGTACCGACCGCCTGAACGATCCGCTCTACGGCAGCAGGGCTATTGCCCGGGTCCGCCAGGCCCTGACGCCCGGCGGGATATTTGCCGTCTGGGGGGAGAACTACGACGAAGGCTTTGCCCACCGCCTGGAAGCGGGTGGTTTTGCGGTGAAGACCGAACGGCCCGGACGCGGTGGCCTGCGTCACGTGGTCTTCATCGCTCAACAACTCCGGCCCTAGCCAGATCTCTTCCGCAGGACGACGGCACATGAACTCCCGCCTCGCCGCCGACTTCATCGTGCTGATGCATCTGGCGTTCATCACCTTTGTCATCCTCGGCGGCCTGCTGGCGCTTCGTTGGCGCCCGGTTGTCCTGCTCCATCTCCCGGCTGTTCTTTGGGGCGCGCTGATCGAATTCACTGGCGGCATCTGCCCCCTGACTCCTCTGGAGCAGCAATTGCGCCGGACCGCCGGGGAAGCCGGCTACGGTGGCGGCTTTGTCGACCACTACGTGATTCCCGTCATCTACCCCCACTGGCTGAGCCGCCCAACCCAACTGGCCCTCGGCCTGTTCGTCATTGCCATCAACCTTGCCGTCTATGGCTGGCTGGCGTGGCGATGGCGATGCTTTCGCCGCCGTCAATAGGATGAGGTTCTCCGCGCCGGGTGATGGCACTCTCCTGTCGTTGAGATTGGGGGTATAATCAAACGATCAGCGCAAACAATTTGCAGGAATGTGACAGCGATGCCCATTGTCCAGGTCGAATCCCTCCGCAAAAGCTATGGTACGCTACAGGCGGTCGACGGCATCTCCTTTACCGTAAATAAGGGGGAGTGCTTCGGCCTGCTCGGCCCGAACGGTGCCGGCAAGACCACCACCATCCGCATGCTCTACGGCTACACACCGCGCGTTGCCGGCCATCTCGAGTTGTTCGGGCTGAACATCGATCGCGACCTGCGCGAGATCAAACAGCACATCGGCATCTGTCAGCAGGAGGATTCCCTCGACCCGGACCTGAACGTACGCGAGAACCTGGTCGGTTTCGCCCGCTACTTCTCGATCCCCCGTCCTGCAGCGGAGCGGCGCGCTGACGAACTGCTGGAGTTCTTCGCCCTGCACAATCGCGCCAATGACAAGATCGCCACCCTCTCCGGCGGGCTGAAGCGCCGCCTGATGCTGGCCCGTGCCCTGATCAATACGCCCGATCTGCTGATCCTCGACGAGCCGACCACCGGCCTCGACCCCCAGAGCCGCCAACTGCTCTGGGAGAAACTCGTCGATCTGAAAGAGGCGGGCCTGACCATTCTGCTCACCACCCACTACATGGAGGAGGCCGCGCGTCTGTGCGACCGGCTGGTGATCATCGACCACGGCCGGATCCTGGTGGAGGGGACGCCAGCGGCGCTGGTGCGCGAGCAGGTCGGCCAGGCGGTCCTGGAGATCAATGATCCCGACCAGGCGGTGCGCGCATTCCTGGCGAGGGAAAGGTGTCGGGTAGAAGATCTCGGCCGCCGCCTGCTGGTGCATCTCGACGATGGCGATGCACTTTTCCTCAGGTTGACCCGCGAAGTGCGCGCCGAAGGGTGCACCCTGCGCCCGGCGACCCTGGAAGACCTCTTTCTCAAACTCACCGGGCGGGAGTTGCGTGAATGAAGTGGCCGTGTCCATCAGCGATCAGCGCCCGCGCCTGGCGGGTCTGGCAGCGCAACTTCAGCGTCTACCGCCAGACCTGGAAGATCTCCTTCATTCCGCCACTGCTCGAGCCACTCCTCTACATTCTCGCCTTCAGCCTCGGGTTGGCGGTTATGGTGGGCGATCTGCAGGTGGGCGGGCGCAGCATCCCCTACACCACGTTCATCGCTCCGGCGTTGATCTCGGTTGCGATCATGTACAATGCGTTTTTTGAAACGACCTATAACAGTTTCGTCCGCATGTATTATCAGAAGACGTTCGACGCGCTGCTGGCCACGCCACTCAACATCGAGGAAATCATTCTCGGCGAGATGCTCTGGGCGGCAACCAAGGCGGTCATCGCCACCGTACTGATGGGGACGGTCCTCGCCCTGTGCGGGCTACTCGATTTTCCCGGATCCCTGCTGCTTATCCCTCTGGCACTGCTCGGCGGGCTACTCTTTGCCGCTCTTGGGATGATCTGCACCGCGCTGTCACCGGGGATCGAGACCTTCAATCTGCCGATCTTCCTCTTCATCACGCCGATGTTTCTGTTCAGCGGCACCTTTTTCCCGCTGCAGAATCTCCCCGGTTGGGCACAAGGTGTGGCGCAGGCACTGCCGCTTACCCACCTGGTCACCCTGGTGCGCGGCTGTGCTCTGCAGCTTTGGTCGGGCTCCCTGTGGCTCAGTCTTCTCTATCTCCTGTCCGTCACCCTTGTCGCCCTGCCGTTCGCCATTGCCCTGATGGTGCGGCGGATTGTGCGCTGAACAATTTTCGCATAAGCTGTCGACATGGGCGCTCCCGCAGTCCCGCCAATTTCAATTGACGCAAGGACTTTCTGATGATCATCGGTTTCGCCGGCAAGGCCGCTTCAGGGAAGACCACCGCCGCCAGACATCTGCAATCCTGTCTCGACGGGGAGGCGCTCATCGTGCCGATGGCCATGGTGCTGCGCGACGAAGTCGAGGATTTCCTGCGCCTGGTCGGTGCCGATCCCTTTCTCCCCCTGGTCCATGGTTCGCAGGAGGACAAGGTCCGGGTCTTCCATGTCGATGCGGTTCGAGCGCAGGCTGCCTGCAGGCAGTGGACGCATTTCATGGAAGAGCATCGCGACATTCAGGAACGGTCGGGGATGACTTCCGTGACCGTGCGGCGTCTCCTGCAGTGGTGGGGGACCGAATACCGCCGGGCGCAGGACCCGGACTACTGGACCAAGGCCTGGGGACGCAAGATCGAGCAGTACGACCTGACCCGGACCCCCATTCTGGTCGACGACGTGCGCTTCATGAACGAGCTCGAGGTTATACGAACGCATGGCGGACTGATCGTCAAGATCGAGCGCCCCGGCTTTTCCGGCGCCAACAATCATAGCAGCGAAACGTCGCTGGATGGCTTCAATAATTGGGACGCTGTCGTGGTCAATAATGGGACGTTGGAAGAGTTCCGGGCGAAGATCGGGACGCTCGACAAGCTCCTGAAAAATGATCGAGTTGATATCTGGCAAAGCCCTTCTGTGAAGTGAGTTGATCATTCCAGTCTGATTGGAGACGGAGTGACTCGTCTGGCTGGGCAACATGTCAGCTTCCGGCAGCAAATCAATTAAAATCCTTCGTTTTTTCCGAAAGTCAGGCGGGACTTGACCATGGTAGTTCCGTGAGCAGTTTCGGCCGGGGTGTCACATAATCCGGCAGGCGCAGCAACCTGGTCCCGTCCGGGGTGATCAACTCGGCATACAGGTCGTAGGGTCTGCGGATATAGGCCTTGGAAAGGTGCATCGGCAGCAGTGCCTTGGGATGCAATACCGCGGTCAGGCGATTGATGTCGCTGCTGCACAGGTGGTGGGAGACGCGGGCCTTTGCCTCGTCAGTGGCGAGGAACGTGCACTCGCAGCAGAGGAGGCTGACTCCCGTCAAGAGCCCTTGCAATAGCTGTCGGTTGCCATCGGTGAAGCCGACGTCGGTGACGTAGCCGAGGCTGGCCGCAGGCCGGTCGGCCCGCAGTCGGCGATAGAGCGCGGCATCGTCCGTGACTGTTGCCGCTTGTGTCCCGTCATTGGCTGAGATCATGACCTCGATTGGTTGAGCACCGAGTCGGTCGTTCTTCCAGCGGTCTTTCAACTCGCGCAGCCAAGGCCCGGGGTGCAGGCCCTCAATGGCCAGCATGGCTGGATCGATAGAGAAAATCTCCCGTTCGGTGAGCCGGAAAATGAGGACCGGCAGGCCATGATCACAAAGTTGCGCGGAAACCGTGAGGTACGCATTGGCGTAAATCTCCGTTCCCTTGCGCGGTTCGCCGCCCAGGCTTTCTTCCCGGAAACCACGAGCCCCGGCGAACCGGTAATGCCCGGTCCAATCTTTGTGCACCTCGTGCACAAAGATTGTGCGCCACCATTCCTCGGCCAGGTTCCAGTCGTAGCCGGCCAGCTTGTGTGCAACCCGTGCCGCAATCCCCGGTGGCCCGAACAGGTCGAGTGGGCGGGGCGAAACGTGGGTGTGGCGCACCAAGTGGTCGAGCCCCATGAAGTGGTCCATGTGGGCATGGGTGACGAAGACCGCATCGATCGAGCGCAGGGTGCGTTTGGCCAGATGGTGGAGTTGGCCGCAGTCGAACAACAGGCTGCGGCCGGTGGGGCGGACGCGTACCAGCAGCAGCGGGTCGTCGAGCAACCCCGAACAGAAGTGCGGCTCGATGGTATGGAAGAGACGCAGAGCAGTCATGCCTTAGGGGGCCATCGTTGGCCTGTTTGTTGCTTCGACCGAATGGTCGAAACCTTTTATTGTTTACAAAAATAGTCTTTTATGAGCTGCTTTTCTTGACAGTAGAAGTTGTAAAGCCGTATAATTTTAGTGTTGCTTAAAACTTTCCCATCATTTGGGGAACGATATTTATTATCGCTAAAATTATTACAAATAGTGGGTCTGATTTATAGCCCGGTTGTCGTTTGAGAGGATTTCTTCCTTGAAAAATACCAAAATGACCCTCTCCGCGCGGACGATGAATCTCGATTTCGTCCACAAGGTGGAACACCTCTCCGGCAGTTCGGTGCGCCGCTGCTTCCAGTGCGGCAAGTGCTCGGCCGGTTGCCCGATGCGTTCCTTCATGGAGCATCCACCCAACCGCGTCGTGCGTCTGCTGCAGCTCGGTCAGTACGAACGGGTGCTGGCCGGCCGCTCCATCTGGTATTGCGCCTCCTGTGAGACCTGCTCGACGCGCTGCCCCAACAAGGTCGACCTGGCGGCGATCATGGATGCCCTGCGCAAGTGCTCGTGGGATGCCCAGGGGCCGTCGAAGGAAAGTTTCGTACAGTTGGCCAACCGCATCTTCATCGAGAATGTCCGCACCTACGGGCGCCAGTACGAGATGCGCCTGGCGGCGGTGTTCAACGTCAAGTCCGGTCAGTTCCTCAAGGATATCATGCTTGGCCCCACCTTGCTGACCAAGGGGAAACTCAGGATGTTCCACCAGAAGAACCGCAACATTGGTGAAATTGAAAAAATCTTCGCCCGGATCGAGGCGCTGCGCAAAAAAGGAGAGGCACTGTGACCACGCACAAGCACGTGCTCGACTACTCCTACTACCCCGGTTGCTCGCTGCACGCTTCGGCCAAGGAGTACGACGAGTCGACACAGAGGCTGTTCCGCGCCCTTGACATCGGCCTGCAGGAAGTTCCCGACTGGTTCTGCTGCGGCGCCACCCCGGCCCATAACGTCGACGAACTGCTGTCACTCTCGCTCTGCGCCAAGAACCTGGAACTGGCCGGTGGTGTCGAGGGGGATCTGGCCGTGGCATGCGCCGCCTGCTTCTCGCGGCTGAAGACCACCCAGCACAAGCTGGCCGTCGATCCGGAAAAGCGGCGCCAGGTGGAATTTGCCATCGATGCCCCGGTGCCGGAGGGGAAGCGGGTCAAGCACCTGCTGGAGATTCTCGCTCGGGACTTCGGACTGGAACGCCTCAACGCCGCGGTAAAGAAGCCGCTGAGTGAACTGAAGGTGGCCTGCTACTACGGTTGCCTGCTGACCCGGCCGCCGGAAGTTCCCGAACTGGACTGCGTCGAGGCGCCGACCATCATGGAGCAGGTCGTTGAAGCCGTTGGAGCGCAGACCGTCAACTGGAGCCACCGGCTCGAATGTTGCGGGGCGAATTTTACCCTGTCGCGCCCCGGGGTGGTTCTCAAGCTGTCCGGTGAGATTTTGGCATCGGCCCGCGATGCCGGCGCCAACTGCATCATGGTTGCCTGTCCCCTGTGCCACGGCAACCTCGACATCCGCCAGCAGGGGATCGAGGAAGCGACCGGCGAGCATTTCGGCCTGCCGGTCTTCTATATGACCCAGCTGCTGGCCCTGGCGGTGGGAGTGCGGCCGTCGAAGCTCGGTCTGGACAGCATGATCGTCAACCCCGAGCCGCTGCTGAAAGAGAAAAATCTATTGTAGGGGCGGGTTTCAAACCCGCCCGGGGCAGGTCACAGACCCGCCCCTACAGAGGAAATAATAAATGTCCCGAATCGGCGTATTCGTCTGTCACTGCGGAGAAAACATCTCCCGAACAGTTGATGTGGAAAAGGTGGCGGAAGCCTCGCTCCATCTGCTCGGCGTGGCCCATGCCTGCGACTACAAGTACATGTGCTCCGACCCGGGGCAGTCGCTGCTGAAGAAGGCGGTCGCGGAACACCGGCTTGACGGTGTCGTCGTGGCCGCCTGCAGCCCGCGCATGCATGAGAAGACCTTCCGCAAGGCTGCCGAGCAGGCCGGGCTCAACCCGTTCCTGTGCGAGATGGCCAACATCCGCGAGCACTGCTCATGGGTGCACGAGGACCGCGACGAGGCGACCGCCAAGGCGATCGACATCGTCCACATGCTGGTCGAGCGGGTGAAGCGCAACCGCAAGCTGCAGCCGATCAGCGTGCCGGTCACCAAGCGCTCGCTGGTCATCGGCGGCGGCATCGCCGGGATCCAGGCGGCGCTCGACATCGCCGATTGCGGTCACCAGGTGGTGCTGGTCGAGCGCGAGCCGTCGATCGGCGGGCACATGGCCCAGCTCTCCGAGACCTTTCCGACCCTCGACTGTTCGCAGTGCATCATGACACCGAAGATGGTCGACGTCGCCAACCACCCGAACATCACCCTGCACACCTTCAGCGAACTGGAGGAAGTAGAGGGTTATATCGGCAACTTCCAGGTGAAGATCCGCAAGAAGGCCCGCTCGGTGGACATGGCCAAATGCACCGGTTGTGGCGTGTGCATGGCCAAATGCCCGCAGAAAAAGATCCCCAACAGCTTTGATCAGAACCTGGGGATGCGGTCGGCGATCTACGTGCCGTTCCCCCAGGCGGTCCCCAACGTGCCGGTCATCGACCGGGCCAACTGCACGTATTACCAGAGTGGCAAGTGCGGAGTCTGCGCCAAGGTCTGCGGTCCGGGGGCAGTCGACTACGCCCAGCAGGACGAGATCGTCGTCGAGCAGGTGGGGGCCATCGTCGTGGCTACCGGCTTCAAGCTCTACGACATCGGCGAAAAACCGAAAGGCTCGCCGATCAAGGGCTACGGCGAGTTCGGCCACGGCAAGATCCCCGACGTCATCGACGGCCTGACCTTCGAACGCCTGGCGTCGGCCAGCGGCCCCACCGGCGGCAAGATCATCCGCCCCTCGGATGGCAAAGAGCCGAAGCAGGTGGTCTTCGTCCAGTGCGTCGGCTCGCGGGCCAGGGAGAAGGGGATCTCCTACTGCTCGAAGATCTGCTGCATGTACACCGCCAAGCACACCATGCTCTACAAACACAAGGTGCACGATGGCCAGGCCTATGTGTTCTTCATGGACGCCCGCACCCCCGGCAAGGGGTACGACGAGTTCTGGCGCCGCTCCATTGAAGAGGAAGAGGCGGTCTACATCCGCGGCATGGTCTCGCGGCTCTATCAAAAGGGTGACAAGATAGTGGTGATGGGGAGCGACATTGCCGTCGGCATCCAGGTGGAGATCGAGGCCGACCTGGTGGTCCTGGCCACGGCGGTCCAGCCCCGGGCCGGCGCCGACCAACTGGCCCAGAAGCTCGGTATCTCCTACGACCAGTACCAGTTCTACTCCGAGGCCCACGCCAAGCTGCGGCCGGTGGAGTGCGCCACCGCCGGCATCTACCTGGCCGGTGCCTGCCAGGGACCGAAGGATATCCCCGACACGGTCAGCCAGGCGTCGGCGGCCGCGGCCAAGGTCATGACCCTGTTCGCCAAGGATCAGCTGGAGCGCGAACCGATCGTGGCGCGGGTCAACGAGCGCTTCTGCGTCGGCTGCTTCGCCTGCAGGAAGGTCTGTGCCTACGGGGCGGTGGAGGAGAAGGAAATCCGCGACCGCCAGGGGAACCTGCTCAAGGTGGTGGCCTACGTCAATCCCGGCGTGTGCGGTGGCTGCGGCACCTGCCAGGCGACCTGCCCGTCGAAGAGCGTCGAGTTGGACGGGTATACTGACGAACAGATCCTGGCCATGATCGAAACTTTGTAGGCACTTCATAGGTCCAATATGACCTATAGGACCCATAGGACCTAGTAAGGATGAGCATGCACCCAGAAAAGCAGTCCCACGACTTCGAACCGAAACTCGTCGCCTTCGTCTGCACTTGGTGTACCTACGCCGGGGCCGACCTGGCGGGGACCAGCCGGATGCACTACCCGAGCAACGTGCGGGTGGTGAAGTTCCCCTGCACCGGGCGGATCGACCCGGTCTTCATCCTGCGTGCCTTCCAGAAAGGGGCCGACGGGGTGCTGGTCTCCGGCTGCCATCCCGGCGACTGTCACTACATGGCCGGCAACTTCCATGCGCGCCGCCGCTTCGCCGCTTTTCGTCAGCTCCTCGATTTCGTCGGCGTCGATCTCAATCGCCTGCAGTTCTCCTGGGTCTCCGCCGCCGAAGGGGGGAAGTGGGTGGAGGTCGTCTCGGAGCTGACCGGGCGGGTGCGGGATCTGGGGCCGATGCGTGAATTCCGTGAACTGGAAGCCGCGGAACACTGGTCGGCGCAGTTGGATGAACCGGAACTGAAGGCGGTTTATCAATCGATATCGTAGGGGCGGCCCCCTGTGGCCGCCCTGGGCAGGCACAGGGCCTGCCCCTACAAGGGCACAAACTACATGACTGTCAACAACCAGAACATTGATACCTCTCCCCTGGTCGATCCGGCCTGCTATGCGGCGGCGACGGCGGCAATCCGGGCTGAGGCGGCCCGCCTGTTCGAGACCGGCGAAGTGACGGCGGTGGTCGGCTACCGGGCCGGTCGGCGCGCCGGCACCGTCATGCCGGAAGTCGCGGTCACCGCGGAAGCGGCGGCGCAGCTGATTTTTTCGCCGGGCTGCCAGAACAACCTGACACTGTTCCTCTCCAAGGCCAAGCGCGACGCGCTCCCCAAGGGGAAGGTGGCGATCGTCGTCAAGGGATGTGACCTGCGGGCGTTGGCCGGGCTGATCGGCGAGTCCCAGCTCAAGCGTGACGAGGTCCACGTCATCGGCGTGGCCTGTCCCGGTGTCTACGGTGCGGCCGCCGACCATTCACGGCCACTGACCGCTGATTCCGCTGCAAAAAAGTGCCGCGAGTGCAAGGTTCATCTCCCC
Organism: Desulfuromonadales bacterium; assembly: GCA_023701265.1. Lineage (GTDB taxonomy): Bacteria > Desulfobacterota > Desulfuromonadia > Desulfuromonadales > BM103 > VAUL01. The sequence goes on from JAMPXI010000008.1 coordinate 22,953, forward strand.
GAAGGGGTCGACCTGGTGGCCGGCACCTTGCCGGAACTCAAGGAACTCCCGCCGCTGGAGGCCCAGGAACTGGCCCGGTTGGAGGCGATGACGCCGCAGGAGCGCTGGGCCTTCTGGACCGAGCAGTTTTCCCGCTGTATCCGCTGCCTGGCCTGCCGGCAGGTCTGCCCGTTCTGTTTTTGCACCCAGTGCCTGTGCGACCGCAATCGGCCGCAGGCGGTCGACACCTCGCCGCGTCCTGCCGGCAACACCGCCTGGCACCTGGTGCGGGCCATGCATCTGGCCGGGCGTTGCTCGGGGTGCGCCGAGTGCGAACGAGTCTGCCCGATGGATATCCCGCTCAACCTGCTCAACCGCAAGATGGCCCAGGAACTGTATGAGCTGTACGGGTTCGAGGCCGGGACGCAGCCGCAGGAGCAGGGGGCACTGACTTCGTATCGCGACGACGACGACGAATCGTTCATTAAATGATGGTTAACCCCCCTTTGCAAAAGGGGGGCAGGGGGGATTTCATGTTTGGTAAAATCCCCCTAATCCCCCTTTCACAAAGGGGGACTTTAAACACAGGAAACCCTGATGCCTAAGACAATCACCGAGCAGAACCTTCATCATCTCATCGACGCCCTGCTGGCCGAGGGGGTGCGCGTGATCGGACCGAAGCGCGCCGACGCGCTGACCATATATGCACCGCTGGCCAATGGTGAAGAACTCGATCTCGATCAGTTGCCGCGCCGTTCGGCCAAGGAAGCCTTCTTCCCGCCGTGCGAGACGATCCTTTCCTTCGAAAAGCGCGATGGCAAGATCACGGTCAGCGATCCCGATCTCAACCGGCTCCCCGAGACGGTGCTGATCGGTGTGCGTCCGTGCGATGCGGTGGCACCGGGGATTCTCGACGCGGTCTTCTCATGGGATTACGACGATCCCTTCTACCTGGAGCGGCGCAAGCGTACCACCATCATCGGCATCGCCTGCACATCAGCCGATGATGCCTGTTTCTGCACGGCGGTCGGCTGTTCTCCCGATGCCCGCAAGGGGTCCGACCTTTTCCTGGTGCCGTTGCAGGGCGGCGGGTTTGTGGTCGAGGCCATGGATGGCAAGGGCTCGGCGCTCAAGGCTCGTTATGAAGCACTGCTCGCTACCAGCGGCAGTGCCCAGCCTCTGCCGCTGGCTGTTCCGGCTGTCGACTCGCTCGACCTGGAGAAGATCCGTACCTGGCTGGCCGGCAACTTCGAACACCCCTTGTGGCAGGAGATCGCCAGCCGCTGCGCCGGTTGCGGCGCCTGCGCCTTCCTCTGCCCGGCCTGCCACTGCTTCGACATTGTCGATGAGGGCGGCGAGGCTGGCGGCTGTCGGCGCAAGCACTGGGACGCCTGCGGCTTCGGTAAGTTCACCATGCACGCCTCGGCGCACAACCCGCGTGATGTGCAGCCGCAGCGCTACCGCAACCGGATCATGCACAAGTTCAAGTACTACGCCGACAAGTTCAATCAGACCCTGTGCACCGGCTGTGGCCGCTGCATCCGCTGGTGTCCGGTCGGCATTGACATCAAGGCCGTGCTTGATGAAATCAATAAAAAATAACCCGTAGGGGCACGGCGCGCCGTGCCCCTACAACAGGTTCGATATGTGCATCCCTGACAAAAACATCTACAAGCCCCACCTCGCCACCATCGAGTCGATCGTCGACGAAACCCCGGACGTGCGCACCCTGCGCCTGGTCTTCCAGGACGAGGCGGTGCGCGAGAACTTCGCCTTTCGTGCCGGCCAGTTCGCCGAGTACTCGGCCTTCGGCTCCGGTGAATCGACCTTTTGCATCGCTTCGGCACCGACCCGCGGCGGCTACATCGAATGCTGCTTCCGCGCCGTTGGCCGAGTCACCGAAGCGCTGCGCCGGCTGGAAGTCGGCGAGACGATCGGCGTGCGCGGCCCCTACGGCAATTCCTTTCCGATCGAAGCGTTTTTCGGCAAGAACCTGGTCTTCGTCGCCGGCGGCATCGCCCTGCCGCCGCTGCGCACCCTGATCTGGCAGTGCCTCGACTGGCGTGACAAATTCGGCGACATCACCATTATCTACGGGGCGCGGACCGAGAGTGATCTGGTCTACAAACACGAGTTGGCCGAGTGGCAGCAGCGTAGCGATGTCCGCCTGGTTCGGACCGTTGATCCCGGCGGCAACGGCCCGGAGTGGGACGGCCAGGTCGGCTTCGTGCCGACGGTGCTGGAACAGGTCGCGCCGAGCGCTGACAACACCATCGCCCTGGTGTGCGGCCCGCCAATCATGATCAAGTTCACCCTGCCGGTGCTTGAGAAGCTTGGCTTTACCGACAACGCGATCTATACCACCCTGGAGAACCGGATGAAGTGCGGTCTGGGCAAGTGCGGACGCTGCAACGTCGGCAACGTCTATGTCTGCAAGGACGGTCCGGTCTTCACCGCCGCCCAGGTCAAGGCGATGCCGCAGGAGTTCTAAGGCCGATTCCGGCCGAAACACCAGTCAAAACAAGTGCATGTCTGCCGGAGGTCGTGCTATAGTCTGCGGGATTTTTATCCCCAGCGGACCCAGCTGGCATGACGACGTCACGGCCCCCCGGATGAGCCCGTCGGTAGAGACTCCGGCGCGGCGAGGCGCCTCTGCCTGGTCTGCTGTTTGCGAGGCTGTCATGTCCGATCCCCATTCCAACCCGCTGCGCACCATCTTCTCCCTGCCGGTCATCGTTGCCGCCCTCGGCTACTTTGTCGATATCTACGACCTGGTCCTGTTCAGCATCGTGCGGGTACCGAGTCTCAAGGCTTTTGGCCTGGAGGGGCAGGCGCTGATCGACAAGGGTGTCTTCCTGCTCAACATGCAGATGGCCGGGATGCTCCTGGGCGGGATTCTGTGGGGGGTGCTCGGCGACCGCAAGGGGCGTCTGAAGATCATGTTCGCCTCGATCTTCCTCTACTCGCTGGCCAACCTGGCCAATGCGGCCGTCACCTCGCTCCCAGCCTACGCCGTCCTGCGCTTCGTCGCCGGTGTCGGTCTGGCCGGGGAACTGGGTGCCGGCATCACGTTGGTCGCGGAAATCCTGCACAAGAGCGTGCGCGGCTACGGAACGATGATCGTCGCTTCCGTCGGTGTTTCCGGGGCGGTTCTCGCCAACCTGGTGGCCAAGACCTTCGACTGGCGCACCGCTTTCGTTATCGGCGGAATTCTTGGTCTGCTGCTGCTGATCACCCGGATTTCGGTGGCCGAATCCGGCATGTTCAAGCAGATGGAAAACGCCAGCGTCACCAAGGGAAACTTCCTGGCATTGTTCACCGACCGCAATCGCTTCTCCCGCTATGTCAATTCGATCATGATCGGACTGCCGTCGTGGTTCGTGGTCGGCGTCCTGATCACCTTTTCCCCTGAATTTGCCAAAGCCTTGGGGGTGCAGGGAACGATCAGTGCCGGCAACGCGGTGATGTACTGCTACATCGGCCTGGTGGTCGGAGATCTGGCCAGCGGTCTGCTCAGCCAGTTGCTGAAAAGCCGGCGCAAGGCCGTGCTGCTGTTCCTGCTTATGACGGTTGCGGCTGTCGCCGCCTACTTCCTGGCAACCGGGGTCAGCGTCACGACGTTCTATACAATCTGCGGGGCGCTGGGTTTCGGCATCGGCTACTGGGCAATCTTCGTCACCGTGGCCGCCGAGCAGTTCGGCACCAATCTGCGTGCCACCGTGGCGACCACCGTCCCCAACTTTGTGCGCGGCATGACCGTGCCGATCACCATGCTCTTCCAGTTTTTCCGCCAACCGTTCGGCCTCGAGGGCGGCGCGCTGGCGGTCGGCGCGCTCACCCTTGCCATCGCGCTCTTTTCACTGTGGCGGCTGGAGGAGACCTTTCACAAGGATCTCGACTACTTCGAGGAGTTTATCTGACTGGTTTCTTCAAGCAGACGGGCGAGCAATAGCGGCGTTGTCCTGACAAACGCTCCATGACCTTAAGCTTGCCGGGGGCTTCATTGTATGTATGGACTGAACGACCTGCTTCTGGAAGTCCTTCGTGCTACCTTTCTTGCCGCGCTGCTTTTTTATCTCGTTGTCGGCGCGCGGCACTCGCGGTTTGCAAGGCTTCCCGGCGCCCGGTTCATCGTTGTGGGGTTCAGCCTGCTTCTGCTGGCGACCCTGCTCGACATCACCGATGAAATTCCGGGGCTCGAGCGCTATGTCGTCATCGGCGCCACCCAAACGGAAGCGTATATCGAGACGATCTTCGGGTACCTGGCCGCCTTCGCCACCCTCTTTGTCGGCTTCATCAAAATCATCCCTTCCATCGCCAAAATCGAAGAGGTTAGTCAGGAACTGCGCGAGAGCGAAGAAAAGTTCCGCTCCGTCTTCGAGACGATCCCCGATGTCATCAGCATCACCCGCCTGAGCGACGGTCTGGTGGCGGATCTGAACCCGGCGATTCAGGAACTTTCCGGTCTGCCCCGCGAACATTTCATCGGGCGCTCGTCGATCGATTTGAAGACTTGGGCAAACCCGGCCGACCGCGAGCGGATGGTCCAGAGCGTCCTCAAGGGTGGTTCGATCCGCAACATGGAGGCACAGCTCAACACCGGGGGCGGGCAACTGCGCGATTGTCTGGTCTCCGCACGGCTGATGCACCTGCAGGGCGAGCCGCATATTCTGGCGGTCTTCAAGGATATTACCGAACGCAACGAAGTCCTGCGCGCCTTGCGTGACAGCGAGGCCCGCTTTCGCCTGATCTTTGAACTTAGTCCGGACCCCCTGATCATCGCAAAAGCCAACGGCGGAGGGATTGTCGACGTCAACCGGGCCTTCGTTGCCGAGACCGGCATCTCGGTCGAAGAGGCACAGGGGAAGAACTCGGTCGAACTCAACATCTGGGCCGACCCGGAACAGCGCAGTATATTCCTCGACCTGCTGCGGCAAAACGGAGCGGTCATCAATCTGGAAGCCGGTTTTCGCATGAAGGACGGGGCGATTCGCACCGGGCTGGTCTCGGCACAACTGGTTGAGCTGGGTGCGACTCCCTGCATCCTCATCGACATCCGCGACATCACCCAACAGAAGCAGGCCGAGCAGGCCCTGCTGGAAATGGACCGGATGAAAAGCGAGTTCATCTCGACTGCCGCCCACGAATTGCGCACGCCGCTGGCAACGATGCTGGGCTACACTGAGCTGATCCGTTCACCGGACGAATTCGGTGGCTTCAACGAGGAGCAGCGCGAGGATTTCCTTGCGGAAATTTATCTGAAGGGCGAGACGCTCAGCCGCATCATCGATGAGATGCTTGATATCAGCCGGATCGAGAGCGGGCATCCTATTGCTCTCGACCGGCAGCCCCATGAACCCGCAGCCCTGTTGTCAAAGGTCCTGCGGCGCTTCGAAATGCAGAGTCCCAAGCATCTCTTCCAAAGTGAATTCCCCGGTAAGCAGCCCGAGGTGATTCCCTGTGACCTGCACCGCATCACGCAGGTGCTCGAGAACCTCCTGAGCAATGCCGTCAAGTACTCGCCGCAGGGCGGATCGATCACGGTGCACGGCGAAACCGTCGGTACCGATTATGTCATCAGCATTGCCGATCAGGGGATCGGCATGGCTCCCGAGCAGTTGGAGCGGGTCTTCGACAAATTCTACCGGGCCGATTCTTCGAATACGGCCATTAGTGGCCTTGGGTTGGGAATGAGCATCGCCCGTCAGATCATCGAAGCGCACTCCGGGCGGATCTGGATGAAGAGTGAGCCGGGAGTCGGAACCACGGTGACATTCAGTATGCCACTCGTCCCCTAGTCAGCGGGCCGGCGCTTTAAAAGAATGGCCACCAGGCTTGATCGCCGGGTGGCCATTCCTGTTGGGCAGGAGTCGTGAGGCAATATCGATTAAAGAGTGTTGTAATCGTCTGATTCCACGGCGTCGCCGGCGGATCCCAGAAAAGACCCCTTTTGCGAATCTTTAACGACGACCACTTTGTCATGCGTAACGGAACAAACCGTTCCGCAGACGGTACACTCATAGAGTGCTTCGTGAAACTGGAAGGCCTCGAGGTCGGTTTCATAGCTGACCATGAACTTGCATGTCGGGCAGACGAAGTCAGTTTGCACCTTCTGTGGTTGCTGAACCTTCCCCTTGATGATTTTCAGGTGCTCGCCGGAAAAGGTCCAAATGCCCCCGCACTTCCCGCATTCACGCGCATCCTGGGAAAATCCTTCCGCATGCAGGTTGATTTCCACATGTTCCCGACTCTTGCATAACGGACACTTCATGGTTACTCTCCTTCTCGCGGTTTTATTAAGATGCTTGTATTTAATGCTAACTGACAAGGACTGGCAACGCAAATCATCACGAGAGGAGAAATCAAGAAGGGAAAACGCTCAGCCGCATCATTGACGAGTTGCTCGATATCAGCCGGATCGAAAGCGGGCATTCGATTTCCCTCGATCTGCATCCTCAGTCGCCGCTGGCCCTGCTCCACAAAGTGATTCGCCGCTTTGAACTGCAGAATTCCAGGCATGTCTTTCAGTTGATATTTGCTGAAAACCAGCCGGAGGCCTTGCTCTGCGATCTGCACCGCATCGATCCCGGGAAAGACGACAAAAATTGTCAGCATATCTCGGCCAAACGGCGTAGTCTATTCTCTGGATTTGGCCATAATTGTGTCAAAGATTAACAAAGCTTCGCCATCACCTGTGACTGCAATGAAAAAGGCACGCAAAATTGATTGGTTGGAAGTTATCAAGTCGGCTGTCGCCCCTGATGGACGGCAACCGTCGTATCTGGTTTGAATTACAGAAGTCTTGATAATTAGCCTTTCCCCCGCCTGTTCATATCCGCTGTTTCCCTCTTGCCACAATGCGTCAAGCGGCTCTGTGGCTATGCGCAACCGGCCCCCGTCTGCTTGAATTCTTTTTGCTGGGCATCCCCGCAAAAACACCGAATCAGGAAATTTTTGGAATTCCTTTTGCGATATTGTCTGGCACGCCACGGCGATCGGCGCTAGCCAGTCGGCCGGCGAACACCACGGAAAGGAGGTGTACATAATTCTGAAAATGGTTGTTCCACGCACCAGTTGTACATCGACAATACTCAACCATTCGCGAGGATGGGGCGGAAAGCCTATAGGGTCTCATCGAGACAGCCGGGTTGCCGAAATGTCTCCGTGAAATAGGCTGTCCCTCTCCAGATATCTGGACGAAATGAATCGGGGATGCCATTCCGAAGGAGGATCGTTCCCTTAAGTGCAAGGGAATAATTTCCGGCCAACGGCCATAAACTTCAACGACAACTCAAAACAAGGAAAGAGGAAAAAACATGTTCAGGAATTTCAAGGCAATCATTTCCATGCTTGGCATCGTAGCCCTTCTGCTGACGACGTTTTCCACCATCGCCATCGCCGATCGCGGCGAGAGAGATCATAGGGGATATGAGAATTCATCGCGGCACAGCCGTGGGGATCACCAGGATCGCCGTGATCACCGTGATTATGACCGTGACGAAGACGATGACGATGTGGTCGCCCCGGTCCCGGCTCCTGCCCCGGCTCCTGCCCCGGCTCCTGCCCCGGCTCCTGCCCCGGCTCCTGCCCCGGCTCCTGCCCCGGCTCCTGCTCCTGCTCCTGCTCCGGCTCCGGCTCCGGCTCCGGCTCCGGCTCCGGCTCCGGCTCCGGCTCCGGCTCCGGCTCCGGCTCCGGCCCCCTTGGACGGTGCGGCGCTGTACAACCAGAAATGCTCCGGCTGCCATGGCCAGGCATACTTTGGCGCGAATGTTCCTTCGAGCCACCTCAGTGGGCGCGTCAGCCTGACCCCTGAGCAACTGGCGGCTATCAACGCGCTGTAAATTGCCACAGGACGTTCCAATGCCCTCCCTTTAGGGAGGGCATTTTTTTTGCCTATCCATCCCCCTGCCGGATCTCGATGGCAAACCCTTGCCGCTTAAGTTTTTCTGCGTTCGCACTGGCAACGTCCATGGAGGGGAAACTGCCGGCTGTCAACAGATAGGTCGGCAGGGCGACAGACACTTTGCGCAGGCTCAGGGTAATGCCCCGTTCGGCAAGCCGCGTCTGTTCAACCATTGCATCATGCCGGGTGAAGAAGGCGCCGGCGAAGGCATCATAGCCTCCCGCCATGTTTTTCAGGATAAATCCGCGACTCTTGGTGCCTTTCAGTGATTTGAGTGCCTGGTTGGCTGAATGCAGATCCTTGTATTCCCCGATCAGCAGTCGGATGACCTCCCGTTCCCGTTTTTGTCTCTCAGTTACCACCGGGACCAGCCCGGCCTGTTTGACTTTCTTCTTTGCCGACGCTAATTCCGTCGAAAAGTATTCCCCAATGTGCAAAGTAAAGAGACCGGTTCCGGTCCTCCCTGCCATGGTTGCGGCAGCCTCGTTACGGTTTTCGGCCGAGTTCATCGGTTCGGCTGCAGTTTCAGGCACTATCTCTGTTGTTTGCGTGGTGCTGTCGGATGGGGCCGACCTTTCGTTCCTGCTGAGGGGGTGGGACACCATCGGCCCGGCCGGAATCTCGGAACGAGCCGTGCCAACGGCTGGTGTCGTGGCGGGTGAAATAGTATTTTCGCTGCCAGGATCGGGGTTGGGGTGCGCCGTTCCGGTAACCTGCTCCGGATCGGTCGTGTCAATGCGGATATTCTGCCGTTCGAGCAGTACGCCAACGTCTCTCCAGAACCTGGCAACCTGGAAGGCAAAATTTTCGATGGCATTGAGCTCTAGATTCCGAGCGTAAATCAAATCGTTCTCCGCATCGATCAGATCCTTGACTGTGGCGGTTCCTATCCGGCGGTTTTTCTGGTACTGGGCTACCCGCTCTTCGGCCAGGATTTTCGATTTGGCGGTCGACTGCAATTGCAGTCGCGCCGAGATCAATGAACGGTTGTCATCCTGAATGAGGTCGCGAACTTTCCATTCGGCGGCGCTGATCTGTTTTTTCAGTTGCTCACTGCGCAGTTTGTTCCTCAGGTATTCACTCTCTGCCAGATCGTTGCCAATCGGTAAATGAAAGAGCAGTCCGGCAGCCCAGTACCTCCCGTTGCCGTCACTGATCTGGTCGGTAGTGTCGCTGAAACTCCCGTCCGCGGCATATCCACGGTAGCCGCCGCTGGCTGAAAGTGCCAGGGTCGGCCACAGGTTTTTCCTGGAGACCCTTTCCCGCAACTCGCTGGACTGCAACTGGATGCGCATCTCTTTGAGGTCGTGTCGCTCTGCAAGAGCCAGGGCGATCGCTTCCGGTTCGGTTTCCAGGGGTTCTTCCCGTGACGGAGGGTCGAGCGGTATGATATGGGTCTTCTCCTCGAGCCCGATGAGATAGCGCACAAGGGCAGCCTTGCTGTTCACCTGCCGTTCCGCCTCAATGAGCTCTGTCTGCCGCTGGCTCAGGGCGTAGTCTGCATTGGAAACCGCAATTTTGTGGCTGGTGTCCGAGGTGGGCATGGCGTTGATTTCATCCAGAAGCCGCTGTGCGGACTGCAAGGCCTCTTTCCGTGATTCGAGCAGCTGGTACAGGACATATAGACGATTGTATTCGGTAACGACCTGATAGACCGTTGTGATGACATTGTCCCTGAATTTTTCGAGCGAGCCTTCGTAGGCATAGGTATCCTGGGAAATGCCGAGTTCCGTGGCCTCCCTTCCGGCATTCTTCAACAGCGGCTGGTAAATGGTGATGCCGATTGCGGTCGCCCAGTCGGTGTAGTCGTACAGGGGGTCTGAATACGCACTGGTAGGGCCGGTCCGGGTCGAGACGGACACGGTGGCGCCGGTCGGGAGCAGTTGGGTAAGGCCCAGCGCGCCGGACGTATTCTCGGTGCCGAAGTCTTCCCCGGCCACATTGGTTTGAGAGTAATCGATGGAGGCGCTCAGTGCCGGATTGTAGATCGACCTGCTCGTCATGATGTCGGTTTTTGCCAACGACGAATCAATCGCCCGCACCTGCAGATCGATGTTGTTGCGTATGGCCAGGGCCATGGCGTCAGTCCGCGACAGGGTAATAGTCGGCGTTTCATCCTGGCAGGAGCCGTCGACCACCATCACCACGAAAGGAGTCAACAGTACCATCAGCCGCATAACGGACATCCAAAGGGTCTGGGTATTCATCGGCTTTGTCCTTGAGAGGTGTGTTGATGCGTGCCCAAGCACTTGCTTCAAGGGGTTGGAGCAGGTCGGAACGGACCGCCTGGGGCCCCCGGATCACAAACATTTCGATCGATACCTGTGGAATGCAGTCAGCCAGGGAATCAAGTATACCATGCAGAATCTGTCCAGGCGGCAAGTCGCATAATCCGGGGACGCGAACGATAAAAAAGGGGCCCCGCAACCGGAGCCCCTCTCGCTGCGCATGACTGTGCAAGTCAGCGCGAGACCGCATCCTCCGGATAAGCGTTGATATGGTGAATGGCAAGGTCGGACCCGCGGAATTCGTCTTCCTGCTCAAGGCGCAGTCCAAAGGTCCTGACAATCACGAAGTAGACGGCAAAGCCGGTCGCCAGGGCATAGCCGATGGCCAGCAGGGTGCCAACCACCTGGGAAACGAAGCTGACGCCGCCCATGCCGCCGAGGCCGGCATAGCCGAAGATCCCCGCGGCAACCCCCCCCCAGCTGCCGATCATTCCGTGCAGCGGCCAGACGCCGAGCACATCGTCAATCTTGAGTTTTTCCTGTTCCCACTGGAAGCCGTAGACGAAAATCAGGGCGCCGAGGCCGCCGATGAAGAAAGCGGCAATCGGGTGGACCAGGTCGGAGCCGGCGCAAATCGCAATCAGGCCGGCCAAGGCACCGTTGTGGGTAAAACCTGGGTCGGCCTTGGTGGCGATGACGGCAAAGATCACCCCGCCGACCATGGCCAGCAGGGAGTTGACCGCCACCAGCCCGGAGATGCCCCCCAGCGTCTGGGCGCTCATGACGTTGAAGCCGAACCAGCCAACCGCGAGGATCCAACTGCCCAGCGCCAGGAAGGGGATATTGCTGACGGGAATGGCATGGCTTTTCCCCCGGACCCAGCGGCCCATGCGCGGGCCGAGCAGCAGCACTGCCGGCAGGGCCAGCCAGCCGCCCATGGAGTGGACCACCACGCTGCCGGCGAAGTCATGGAATGGCGCGCCGAAGGTTATCTTGAACCACCCCTGCAGGCCGCTGCTGTGCTGCCCCCAGATGATCGATTCAAACAGCGGGTAGGTGAGCCCGGCAAAGATCGCCCCGGCCAGGACCTGCGGCCAGAAGCGGGTCCGTTCGGCGATCCCGCCGGAGATGATGGCCGGGATGCAGGCAGCGAAGCAGAGCAGGAAAAAGAAACGCACCAGCTCATAGCCCTGGTTGTTGCCCATCAGCTGCCCGGCCGGGACGAGGAAACTGACCCCGTAGGCAATCGGGTAGCCGATCAGGAAATAGACGACTGTCGAAACCGACCAGTCGGTGAGGATCTTGACGAGGGCGTTGGTCTGGTTCTTGCGGCGGACCGTGCCGACTTCGAGGAAGGCGAAACCGGCGTGCATGGCGAAGACCATGACTGCGCCGAGCATCAGAAAGAGGACATCCCCGGAACGAGAGAGGGAGTGGACAGCGTTATCCATGTGGTCGACCTCCTTGGCGTTTGCCCCGGACGGCATTGTCCGTGACGCAGTTAGCCATTACAAACCGCGTGCCGATCTGTATCATATTGAAATGATTGGTTATAGTTTCTCTGCTAAGGGGATGTCTCCGCTTCGCCCGGGATGGTTGCTCAATATTTGCATGGTGTTGCCTGGAAAAGCGGCAAGTGGCCGGGGGATGGAGTGCTGCGGCGATCTGTGCTAGCTTTGACTGAGAAACCCCTGAAAAGAATGGCAGGAGTGACTATGCGCGAGACCTTGCTGCTCGCCGCCAGCGAAGCGGGGCGGATATTGATGGAGAAATACGCTACCGGGGTGACGGTTGCCTACAAGGGGGCCATTGACCTGGTCACCGAAGCTGATCTGGCATCCGAACAGGCCATCGTCGCCATCCTGCGCACCCGGCACCCGGAGCACGACATCCTGGCCGAAGAAGGGGATTACGGCCGGCGGGGTGCCGACCAGCGCTGGATTGTCGACCCCCTTGACGGGACCACCAATTTTGCTCATGGCTTCCCCTGGTTTGCGGTGTCGATTGCCCTGGAACTCCGCGGTGAGGTTGTTCTGGGGGCGGTGTTCAATCCGTACAACAACGAACTGTTCGTTGCCGAACGGGGAAAGGGCGCAACGCTCAACGGGCGGCCGCTGCGGGTGTCGTCCACCGATACTCTCGAAAGGGCGCTGCTGGCGACCGGCTTTGCCTATGACCACAGGGTTAACCCGGAGAACAACTACAGCCACTTCGAGCGGTTCCAGCGCGCGGCCCAGGCTGTCCGCCGGGCCGGGGTGGCCAGTCTCGATCTTGCCTGCGTAGCGGCAGGACGTTTCGACGGTTTCTGGGAGCTGAAACTGAAGCCTTGGGATGTTGCCGCCGGGGTGCTGCTGGTGGAGGAGGCCGGCGGCCGGGTCAGCGACTATCGCGGTGCCCCGATGCCGCTGGATCGTGGCGAAATCCTGGCCAGCAATGGCCACCTGCATGTCGCCATGCAACGCGTTCTGCGAGGCGCAGAGTGAAGTCTGCCCGATATTGCCTGTTGGCCCCCGTTCTTCTGCTGCTTCTGCCTTTGCTGGCTGCGGCCGGCGCCGAATCTCTGTTGAGCAAGGGGAGTGACTTGCTCAATGCCGGCCAGATCAGCGAGGCGATTGCGGTTCTGCACGATGCCGAACGCCAGCTTCCCGACCGCTCCCAGGCATCCGGGCTGCTCGGGGAAGCCTACCTGAGGCTTGGCATGCAGCGCCTGAATGCCGGGGGTGAATCGACCGCGCGCGAGGCCTTTGCCAACGCCAAGAGCTATCTGCCCGACGATCCCCGGCCATGGCAGGGAACCGCCATAGCCTGGCTGCATGCCGGTCAGGCTGCCGCGGCCATCGGCGAACTCCATGAAGCGCTGGCCCTGGCTGGCGAACAACCGGAGTTGCTCATCCTTCTCGGTCGGGCCCATTATGCCGTCGGCGACCTGCTCCAGGCCGAAGAGAATTGGCAGAAAGCGACGGAACTCGGCGGGACCGGGGAAGTGACGGCGCTCCTGGAAAAAGTCCGCCGTGAGCGCCAGGCGGAATCGACCATGCGCCGCAATCTCGCCGGGCGCTTTACCCTTGCCTATGCGCCCGGCGTCAGCGATTCTCTGGCATCTGCGGTTCTCGACACCCTTCAGGATGCTTACAACGACCTGGGCGCCGATCTCGGCTATTATCCGGAAGCCGATATCCCGGTGCTTCTCTATGCCCGTGAAGATTTTGCCGCGGTGACCCGTTCGCCGCAGTGGGCGGGCGGGCTTTACGACGGCAAGATTCGCGTGCCGCTCGGCGGCGTGCAGCGCATGGACAACTCGTTGAAAGCGCTGCTCTACCATGAATATATGCACGTGCTGGTGCGATTCCTTGGCAAGGGCAGGGTGCCGATCTGGCTTAACGAGGGGCTCGCCGAGATCGGCGGCCGGCGCCATTTCAAGCCGCCGCAGCCTGAAGTGCCAGCCGGGAGGAGCCTCGATCCGGCTGCCTTGGAGCGATCTTTCGCGGAACTCCCGGCGGAAATGGTGCCGCTCGCCTATGCGCAGAGCCATGCCCGGGCGCAGCGTCTGGTCGACCTCTGTGGCTGGCCGCCCATCGGCGAGCTGCTGCAGCGCCTGGGCACGGGAGAACCCTGGGACCAGGCCGTTGCCGGTGCCTATGCCCCGTGCGGATACGATTGGCCACGCCTGCAAGTCGAACTGGGCGGCGATTTCTCCCGATGATTTCACAACCGGGCGGTAGCGGGGACAATGGCGCCTCCTAACGGTCTTGCCCGTCAGGATGAATTGCATTAAACTACCAACATTTGCACTGCTTCCTGAAGCTTTTCAAAGGAGAGAAATCCCATGCGGCAAGCCGGAACCACCCCCCTGCACGTCGACCTGCGCCGTCACCTGCGCGAAAACGACGAAGATCGCGACCTCACCCGCCTGATCTGCGAAATCGCCGATGCTTCCAAGTACATCATCAACGCCATTCGCACCGGTGAGCTCGGCATGGCCGGTACCTCCAATCTCTACGGAGAAGCCCAGTTGGCTCTGGATGTCCTCTCCGACCGGATCATCCGCAAACGCCTGATCTATTCTGGCGTGGTTGCCAATATCGCCTCCGAGGAGAGCAATGAGATCATCCAGGTCGATCCGGATTGCGAGCACAAATACTCGGTTGCCTACGATCCCCTGGACGGTTCCTCGCTGGTCGATGTCAACCTGGCGGTCGGCACCATCGTGTCGATTTACAAGGGGTGTGACGTACTCAGGCCCGGCCGTGAACAGGTCGCGGCGATGTATATCCTCTACGGGCCGCGCACCACCCTGGTCTACTCCACCGGCCGCGGTGTCCACGAATTCGCCATGAACAGCCTGATGGAATACACTCTCAATCACGAGAACATCCGCATGAGCAACGGACCGGCCAAGATCTATTCGCCGGGCGGCCTGCGCAACAAGTATTCCGCCGGGACCGAAAAGTTCGCCCAACAGCTGGAATCCGGCGGTGCCAAGCTG